>JAWLFT010000083.1:0-13623 GCA_041685435.1 Roseovarius sp. | reverse complement strand
TGCCGGCTCAGTCGTGGCGAATGCGCGCGCGCAGTTTCGCGAACCCGCCCGGGCTCAGCACGAACGACGCGAGAAACCCGGTGCCGAAGCCCGCCACATCGGCCAGCCATGTCGGCGCGCCGCCGAAGAACAGCGCGAACACCAGTTGCAGCCCCATCAGCACGCCGATCAGCAGGAACGCCCGCGCCTGATTGCTGCCAAGCTGCCCCAGCCGCAACCAGATGATATAGGTGAACCCGCCGATCAGGCCGTAGACGCCCGGAAACGCGCCGATCAGCCACGGGCTGTCGCGCGCCACCAGACCGAAGACCAGCGCACCGGCCACCGTGCTCAGCAGAAACAGCACCAGCACCGCCCAGTGCCGGAATACCTCGCCGACGAACTTGCCCATGGCCAGCAGCAGCACGCCCGAAAACAGCGCATGCATGAAGCTGCCATGCACCACCGCATAGCTGAGAAAGCGGCGCAGATGCTCGACCGGCCACAGGTTGTTCTCCAGCATCCAGCGCAGGATGTCGCCGTTGAACGCGTAATCCTCGATCGCGCCCGTGCGCCAGCCGATCGCCTCCGGCCCGCCGATGATCCCGCGCGCGCCAAGGGTGAACATCGCCTCGACGCCCATGATCACCAGAAACAGCACGAGGATGAAGGGCGGCACCGCGTTGAACGGGCTGGGCTTGCGGTCTTGCACCTTGGGGCTCTCCTTGACGCGGCAGTGCCGCATGGGTAAGCGAGACCTCCAGAGAAATCCACCACGGAGTTGCACCATGACCGAGATGACCGGGGCGGGGTTTGCCCCGCGGGTGTTTTCGGGCATCCAGCCCTCGGGCAACCTGCATCTTGGCAATTACCTCGGCGCGCTGAAACGCTTTGCCGGGGCGCAGGATCGCGGTGTCGAGACACTCTATTGCATGGTCGACCTGCATGCCGTCACGGTCTGGCAGGAGCCCGCCGATCTGCGCCGCGCGACGCGCGAACTGGCCGCCGGGTTCATCGCCTCGGGGCTCGATCCCGCGCGCTCGATCCTCTTCAACCAGAGCCAGGTCGCCGAGCACACGCAGCTTGCCTGGGTGTTCAACTGCGTGGCGCGGATGGGCTGGATGCAGCGCATGACGCAGTTCAAGGACAAGGCCGGCAAGAACGCGCAGAACGCCTCACTGGGGCTTTTTGCCTATCCGGCGCTGATGGCCGCCGATATCCTGGCCTATCACGCGACCCATGTGCCGGTGGGCGAGGACCAGAAGCAGCATATCGAGCTGACCCGCAACATCGCCATCAAGTTCAACACCGATTTCGGGGTGGATTTCTTTCCCGTTCCCGAACCGGTGATCGAGGGCGCGGGCACCCGGGTCATGAGCCTGCGCGACGGCGAGAAGAAGATGTCGAAATCCGATGTCTCGGACATGAGCCGGATCAACCTGACCGACGATGCCGACACCATCGCCCGCAAGATCCGCCGCGCCAAGACCGACCCCGAACCGCTGCCGTCCGAGGCCAAGGGGCTGGAGGATCGCCCCGAGGCGCGCAACCTCGTCAACATCTACGCCGCCCTCGCGGACATGAGCGTGGACGAGGTGATGCAGGCAGCGGGAGGGCGGCCGTTCTCCGAATTCAAGCCGCAGCTTGCCGATCTCGCGGTCGAGAAACTCGCGCCGATCTCGGCCGAGATGGCGCGGCTGATGCAGGATGCAGGCGAGATCGACCGTATCCTTGGCGACGGGGCGGACCGCGCCCGCTCGATTGCCGCGCCGATCCTGCGCCGGACCTATGACATCATGGGCATGGTGGGGCCGCGCGAGATGTGACCGATGGCGGCCTGGCTGGGCTTTTGCCGACATCGCAGCCAACGGCCGCGCGGCGAAGACCGACCCGTCAAAGCCGAAAAGCGCGGCTTTGACAGGCATCTCTTGCCTCCGATGCGAGATTGCGGCAGAGGTGGAGCGGTCCGGAAGACCGACACTCTGCGCGCCCTGCCGCGACGCACACCGCAAGCGAAGGTCCGTCATGACACCTGAAGAGATCGCCGCCCTGCCTTATCGCAAATGTGTCGGCGTGATGCTTGTCAACCCGGACGGCGAGGTCTTCGTCGGCCAACGCATCGACACCGAGGCCCCGGCCTGGCAGATGCCGCAAGGCGGGATCGACCCCGGCGAGACGCCGCGGGACGCCGCCCTGCGCGAATTGCGCGAGGAAACCGGACTCGCGCCGCACAAGGTCCGGATCGAGGCCGAGACGCGCGACTGGATCCGGTACGACCTGCCGCATGACATCGTACCGCGCATCTGGAAGGGACGCTTCAAGGGACAGCAGCAGAAGTGGTTCCTGATGCGCTTTCTCGGCGATGACGGCGATATCGACATCGACACCGAGCACCCGGAATTCTCGCAATGGCGCTGGCTGTCGCCGTCCGATCTTCCGGCCCGGATCGTGCCCTTCAAACGCGCCGTCTACGAGACCGTGCTGGCCGAATTCGCCCCGCGCCTTTAAACGGCACACCGCCCCGTTCCGGCACGGCTGGCCGAAATTTTGGCGGATTCGGGTTGCCGCAGGCCGGCGCATCAATATAGTCAACAGCGATCATTCACGATGGCCCGCTCCGCGCCCAAAAGGTGGCGCGTTCCGAAAACAGGGCCACGATCGACCGCGGGGGGCAGACACGCATGGACAGCGCCGGAGCACTATTGCCGATCATCGCGGCATTGCCGTTTCTGGGGGCGCTGCTTCCGGGGCTGATGATCCAGGCGGGGCGCAACACCTGTGCGACCTTCACCGCAGTCCCCACCATCCTTGCGCTGACCTTCCTGTTGATCTGTGCCCCGTCGGTGATGCGTGGCGAGGTGCTGACCTTCGGCCTCGACTGGATGCCGGGGCTGGGCCTCAACGTGAATTTCATGCTCGACGGGCTCGGGCTTTTGTTTGCCGGGCTGATCCTCGGGATCGGCCTGCTGATCATCATCTATGCGCGCTTCTACCTGTCGCCCGACGATCCGATGGGGCAGTTCTACACCTATCTGCTGCTCTTTCAGGGTGCGATGGTCGGCATCGTGCTATCCGACAACATCCTGTTGTTGCTTGTGTTCTGGGAGCTGACATCGCTGTCCTCGTTCCTGCTGATCGGCTACTGGAAGCACCTGCCCGAGGGCCGTCAGGGCGCACGCATGGCGCTTCTGGTGACCGGTGGCGGCGGGCTCGCGCTGATCGGGGGGATGCTGATCCTTGGCAATATCGCGGGCAGTTATGACCTCAGCGTGATCCTGACGCAGAAAGAGGCGGTCCAGGCCAGCCCGCTTTATCTGCCGGCGCTGATCCTGATCCTGCTGGGCTGCTTCACCAAGTCGGCGCAGTTTCCGTTCCACTTCTGGCTGCCGCACGCGATGGCCGCCCCCACGCCGGTCTCTGCCTATCTGCACTCGGCCACGATGGTGAAGGCGGGGCTGTTCCTGATGGCGCGGCTCTGGCCGGTGCTGGCGGGCACGCCGGAATGGTTCTGGATCGTCGCCTCGACCGGGCTGATCACCATGCTGATCGGCGCCAAGATCGCGCTTTTCAAGGACGACCTGAAGGCGCTTCTGGCGTTTTCCACGGTCAGCCATCTGGGTCTGATCACCATGCTTCTGGGGCTTGGCACCAAGGCCGCAGCGGTGGTCGCGGTGTTCCACATCATCAATCACGCGACCTTCAAGGCCGCGCTCTTCATGACCGCGGGCATTGTCGATCACGAGGCCCATACCCGCGACATCAAGCGCCTTGGCGGGCTGCGCCACCTGATGCCCATCACCTTCACCATCGCCACCATCGCGGCGCTGTCGATGGCGGGCATCCCGCCGCTCAACGGCTTTTTGTCCAAGGAACTGATGCTGGAGGAGGCCGCCGGCACAGGCTGGCTGATGGGCCTCCTCGCCACGATCGGCGCGCTGTTCTCCGTAGCCTATTCGTTTCGCTACATCGCGCATGTCTTTCTCGGGCCCGAGCGTCACGATTATCCCGCGCACCCGCATGATCCGGGCTTCGGCATGTGGGCCGCGCCCGCCTTCCTGACGGTGCTGGTGATCGCGATCGGCATCATGCCGATGACCTTCGCCGGCGATCTGGTGCGGGTGACGGCGGCGGCGGTGACGCAATCGGACCCGTATGTGAACATCTATCACTGGCACGGGCTGACGCCGGCCTTCTGGATGTCGGTGATCGCGGTGCTCGGCGGCGCCGCAGTGCTCGCCTTCCACCGCCCCCTGCAGGCGATGTGGACCACCACGCCACGCCCCGAGGCCAAGGTGATGTTCGACGCCGTGACGCGCGCCGCGACACGGGCCGCGAACGCGCTCACCGACGGGCTGCACAACGGCGCGCTGACCCGCAGCGCCGCGATCTTCTCGGTCTTCGTGCTGGGCGCGGGCTGGATCGCATGGACGGGTGGCGAGACTCTGCCCGCGACCCGCGAGATGCTGCCGGTCAGCGCCCTGCCCCTGATCGGCTGGATCCTGCTGATTCTGTCGACCGTCGGGCTGGTGATCTTCCACCGCAAACGCTTCCTCGCGCTGGTGCTTCTGGGGGTGGTCGGGCTGTTCGTGTCGATGGGGTTCGTCTACTTTTCGGCGCCCGACCTCGCGCTGACGCAGATCTCGGTCGAGGTGGTGACGATCATCCTGCTGCTGCTCGCGCTCAATTTCCTGCCGCGCGAGACGCCCACTGAAAGCAGCCCGACGCGCCGCCTGCGCGATGCGGGCATCGCCATCGTCGGCGGCGTGGCGGTCACGGGTCTGAGCTACGCGATCCTTGTGCGGGACTTCGCGCAGGAAAGCATCTCGGCGTTTCATCTGGCGAATTCCTACAAGGGCGGGGGCGGCACAAACGTGGTCAACGTGATCCTCGTGGATTTCCGCGGTTTCGACACCTATGGCGAGATCATCGTGCTGGGGATCGCGGCGCTGGTGATCTACGCGCTGACCGAAACCGTGCTGAGCGGCCCGGCCGGTCGCTGGCTGGCGACGTGGAAGCCCGATACCGACATGCGGGGCAAGGCCGGCGACCGCCATCCCATGATGATGGTGGTGGCGACCCGTGTGATGATGCCGATCGCGCTGATGGTCGGGGTCTTCATCTTCCTGCGCGGCCATAACGAGCCGGGCGGCGGCTTCATCGCCGGGCTGATTGTCGCCATCGCCTTTTTGATGCAGTACATGGCCTCGGGCTTTGCCTGGGCCGAGGAGCGGCAGCGCATCACCTATCACGCCACCATCGGCATCGGCGTGTTGGTCGCCAGCCTGACCGGCATCGGCTCTTGGCTGGCCGGGCGGCCGTTTCTGACCTCGGATTACGGGTATCTGCATTTCCCGCCCATCGAGGAGTTCGAATGGGCCACCGCGATCGCCTTCGATATCGGCGTGTTCCTGACCGTGCTCGGGGCGGTGATGCTGGCCCTCAAGAGCCTGTCGAGCGTGGCGCGCAGCGCCGGCGAGACCGTCAACGTCACCGCGATGGACATCAACCCTGCCCGCAAGGATGCCCCGAGCGAAGGAAACACCTGATATGGAATTTCTGTTTGCCACCGCGATCGGGGTGCTGACCGCCGCAGGTCTCTACCTCGTGCTGCGCCTGCGCAGCTTTCCGGTGATCATCGGCGTGGCGCTGCTGACCTATGCGGTCAACCTCTTTCTGTTCGGCGCCGGCCGGCTGGCGCTCGACATGCCCGCGGTGCTGCGCGAGGGGGTCGATACCTATGCCGATCCGCTGCCGCAGGCGCTGGTGCTGACGGCGATCGTGATCTCCTTCGGCATGACGGCGGTGGTGGTGATACTGGCGCTTGGCGCGTATCTGTCGGCGCGCGAGGACAGCGTGGATATCGACCGAAAGACCGACGGGGACACTGACGCGGACGGGACCCGGAACGAGGAGACCAGCGCATGAACCACTGGATTGTCGTACCGGTGGTTCTGCCGGCGGTCCTCGCAGCGATCCTGACGCTGTCGATGCGCCAGACCCCGACCCTGCAGCGGGTGTTCTCGCTCGCCGGTGTCGCGGTGCTGCTGGCGGTCGCGATCGGCCTGACGGTGCAAGCCGCAGGCGGCGGCATCGACGTCTACGAGCTTGGCAACTGGCCCGCCCCGTTCGGCATCGTGCTGGTGCTCGACAGGTTGTCGGCGCTGATGGTGCTGTTGACGGCGGTGCTGGGATCCCTGATCCTGATCTACGCCATCGGCACCGGCTGGGACCAGCGCGGCAAGAATTTCCACCCGCTTTACCAGTTCCAGATGATGGGCATCTTCGGGGCCTTCCTGACCGGTGACGCCTTCAACCTCTTCGTGTTCTTCGAGGTGCTGCTGATCGCGTCCTACGGGCTGATGATCCATGCCGGCGGGCGGCGCAGGCTGAAGGCCGGCGTGCAATACGTGATCTACAACCTTCTGGGCTCGACGCTGTTTCTCTTCGCGCTCGGCACGCTCTACGCGGTGACCGGCACGCTCAACATGGCCGATCTGGCAGAGCGCGCGGCAGACATCCCGGTGGAGGACAGCGCGCTGTTGCGCGTCGGCGCGATGCTGCTGTTTCTGGTCTTCGCCATCAAGGCGGCGCTGCTGCCCCTGCATTTCTGGCTGCCCGAGACCTATGCGGCCGCGCCTGCCCCGGTCGCGGCGCTCTTTGCCATCATGACCAAGGTCGGGGCCTACGCGATCCTGCGCATGTACACGCTGGTCTTCGGACCGGAGCTCGGCGCGACGGCGGACCTGATCGACCAGGTCCTGCTTTACGCGGCGCTGATCACGCTGGCCGTCGGGATGATCGGCATTCTCGGGGCCAGGGGGCTGGGGCGGCTTGCGGCCTTTGCCACGATCGGATCGCTCGGCACGCTTCTGATCGCGATCTCGGGCTTTCGCGAAGAGACGACGGCGGCCGCGATCTATTACATGCTGCATTCCACCCTCGCCGGCGCGTTGCTGTTTCTGGTCGTGGACATGGTGCGCGAACGCCGTGGCACCGACACGCTCGCGCCCGGCGCGCGCATGGCGCAGCACGGGCTGATCACCTCGCTGTTCTTCGGCGCGGCCATCGCCGCGGCCGGCATGCCGCCGCTGTCGGGGTTCATCGGCAAACTGCTGATCCTCGACGCGGTGCGCGGCATGGACGCCGTCTGGCTGATCTGGGCGGTGGTGCTCGGCATGTCGGCGGTGGCGGTCCTCGGGTTTGCGCAGGCCGGCAGCGCGGTGTTCTGGAAACCCCCGGCCGACGCGGACACGGCCATCGCCCCTGCACACGCACCTCCTGTCGCATTGCCCATGATCGCGGCTTGCGCCATGCTGGGGGCCATCGTCGCGCTCGCGGTGATGGCCGGACCGGTCATGCGCTATGTCGACGCGACGGCCGCCCAACTGCACGATCCCGGCAGCTATATCGCGGCCGTGCTGAACACCCGCTGAGAAAGGACACCAGATGCTGCGCAAGATCCTGCCCCATCCCTTTCTCACGCTGCTGCTGATCGCCGTCTGGCAGATGCTGGTCAACACGCTGACCCTCGGCAATCTGCTTCTGGGGACGATCCTTGCGCTGATCCTGCCGGTGATCACCTCGCCCTACTGGCCCAATCGCCCGCATCTGCGCAGCGTGCTGCGCATCGCGGAGTACATCCTCGTGGTGATCTGGGACATCTGCGTGGCCAATGTGCAGGTCGCATACATCATCCTGTTCAAATCCAACGCCGACACGCAGCCCGCCTGGATCACCGTCCCGCTCGATCTGCGTACCGCCGAGGCGATCACCGTTCTGGCAGGCACCATCACCATGACCCCCGGAACCGTCTCAAGCGATCTGGCCGCCGACGGGCGCAGCCTTCTGGTGCATTGCCTCGACGCGCCCGACCCCGAGGCCGTCCGTGACGGGATCAAGGCACGCTACGAGGCCCGGCTGAAGGAGATTTTCGAATGATCGGCATCGCCCTCACCTTCGCATTCGCCTGTTTCGGGCTCGGGCTTCTGATGAACCTCTACCGCCTGATCCGCGCGCCCACCATCGGCGACCGCATCCTCGCGCTCGACACGATGGTGATCAACTCCATCGCGCTTCTGGCGCTGTTCGGCATCCTTGAAGGGACCACGATCTATTTCGAGGTGTCGCTGATCATCGCGATGACCGGCTTCATCTCCACAGTGTCCTACGCGCGCTTCCTGCTGCGCGGCGACATCATCGAATAGGGGGCAAGGCCATGCTCGTCGACATCCTCATTTCGCTTTTTCTCGTGATCAGCGGCATCTTCGGCCTGGTCGGATCGTTCGGGCTGATCAAGCTGCCCGATCCGATGACGCGGCTGCACGCCCCCACCAAGGCCACGACGCTGGGGGTGGGCGGGGCCCTGATCGCCGCGATGCTCCATTCCTATTTCGAGGTCGGTCTGTTCTCGTTTCACGAGTTGATGATCGCGCTGTTTCTGTTCATCACTGCGCCGATCACCGGCCATTTCATCGCCAAGACCCATCTGCATCTCGCGCACAAGCCCTCGGATCTGCCGCCCACCGGCTCGAGCCGGCCCTGGGCCAGCTATGAAGGCGACGTCGAGCACGCCCGCGCGGAAGCCGGGCCGCAATCGGACCCCGAACCGCGCTGATCCAACGCCGCCCGGCGCGCCAGCCATCGCCCCGGACCGGATGAGACCCGCACCTGTTTGAGTCAAAACGGCCTCAAACGCCATGATCTGGTCATGATCCCGGCCAGCTTCGCGCCCCGTCCGGCCCTTAGCCTCGCCTGTGGTGGAATAGGTGAGGTGGGCCATGTGGCTGCAATCACGCGGCCGGTCCGTGACCGGCGGCGACGTCTTCGCGCATGGCGTGACGGCGTCGGAGGTGGTGCGCACGGATGCGGGGCAATTCGTTCTGGCCGCAACCCGGTCGGGGGGCGGCGTCATGGCGTTTCGCACCGACGCGGACGGCACGCTCACCCTGACGGGTAGCCGGATCTTTTCCGACCTCGTGGCACAGGTCCTGACCGGCAAGCTCGCCGTGGCCGAAACCGCGACCGGCCCGGTGGTCTTTGTCGGCGCGGGACACGATCAGCTTGTGGGATACCGCATCGGCGCGGATGGCAGCATCGGCGCGCGGGTCAGCGTGGATCGCGCAACGGTATTGGACGAGATCGCGGATGGCAACGATGCGATGCTGCGGGCCTGGGCCCTGCACAGCGATACCGCGCCCCTGCCGGATGGCGGCTGGCAGACCGGCACCGTCGCGCTCGATGTCGCGGGGGCGCATGTTCTGGCGGTCGGGGCGTTCGACGATCACGTCGCGGTGATGGCGCGCGACGGCGCGGCAGGGATCACGCTTTTCGGGGCCGATCAGGGATTGGGAATCGCCGCGCCCACGGCCTTTGAACTCGTCGAGACACCCCATGGCCACTGGGCGGTTCTGGCGGCGGCGGGCAGCGCGTCGCTCTCGGTGCTGGAGGTCACACCGGACGGCGGATTGCGCCCCACCGATCATGTGATCGACACGCGCGGCACACGGTTCGACGGCGTCCAGGCGCTGGCCAGCGCCACATGGGGCGACGAGGTGCTGATCGTGGCCGGCGGCAGCGATCACGGGCTGACCCTCTTTCGGCTGTCGCCGGACGGGCGTCTGGTCTGGCTCGACACGCTCGAACACCAGACAGGCGACGGGCTCTACACCATCACCGCGCTGTCGGCGGTCGTGGTGGACCAGACCCTCGTCATCTCTGCCGGATCCCAACGCGACACCGGGCTGGGCATCGTGACGGTGCCGCTGGCCGATCTCGGCGTCTCGGGGCATGTCTCGACCGGCGGCGCGGGGCATGATCTGCTCATCTCCTCGCCCGCGAACGCCAGCCTGACGGGCGGCGCGGGCGCGGATGTCTTCGCCCTGCGCCAGCAGGACGGGCTGGTAGAGATCACCGATTTTCAAGTCGGTGTCGACCGTCTGGACCTGTCGGACTGGCCGATGCTGCGCGATGCAGCCCAACTCGACATCGCCCCGACGCAGCAGGGCGCACTGGTGTCCTATCGCGATTTCGGCGTGCATGTCCGGTCCGACATCGGCGCCAGCCTGACCGTGGCCGAGATCTTTCCCCACGGGCTGCAGGGCCCCGACCGGATGCTGGTGATGAAAAACTCGGATGTCGGCGGCGAGGCTGCGACACCCGACGACACGCCCCCGGCGACGGATCCGGCGCTCAGGGTCGCCGATCGCGCCGGGCAGGGACTGGCAGAGGTCACGGTCACGCTGACCCCGACCGAGGGTGCGACGGCGGTCATGCAGAGCGACGCGCAGGGCCGGTTCACCCTGCCGCCATCGGCCGAGGGCACGCTGTCGCTGACGCGGTTTCACACCGGCGCCGATCCCGCGATCACCGCCTCCGACGCGCTTGACGTCCTGCGCCTTGCGGTCGGCCTCGATGCGTGGGCCGGACCGCTCGATGTCATCGCCGCCGATATCGACCGCAATGGCAAGGTCACCGCCGCGGATGCGCTCGACGTGTTGCGCATCGCGGTCGGGCTCACGCCAAATGCGGCCCCGGACTGGGTCTTCATCGACAGCGCGGCGGATCTGGCGGCGATCACCGCGCGCTCGGTGCAGTACGAGACCGGATATCACCTCACCGGATCCGACATCGCCAACCCGTCATTCACCGGTATTCTTCTGGGCAACATCGACAGCTGACCCCGCGACCTGCCGGGATCGCGCTCTTCATTCGCGCAGCGCGTTTTCCTTCAAGCGCGTCACGGGGCGGGTGCGGTACTCCATCACGGTCTTCCGGCCCAACGGATGCCGTTTGACGAACGCCTCCACCCCGGCGATGCGCGCCGTCTTCGTCAACCGCGTCCTTTCAGCCGTGAAGCTGACGGAGAGCTCTCCTTCGCGGGTCGTGAATTCCGGGGCCAGCGTCGAGTTGCCGTCCTGATCCTGTTCAGGACGCTCCCGCCATCAAGCGTCAACCGCGCGCTGCCATCGGGCGCGCATCTGAAGCGCCCGGACCCCGTCGATCGCAGTGGCGGTCCCCAGCCCCTCGCCATGCGCCTGCGCGCCTGCGACAACCGGCAGGAAAAGCATCGCCGTTCCGAGCGTCGCGGTCGCGGCCTTGTGGTGCCGGCAGATCGATGTGCCGACATGCGCGCGGCGCTCCGCCTCGGTCAAGACCGTGATGTGCTCCGCCGCCGCCGGACTGGCGTCTGCGAGGCTGGCGGCTTGGTTGTGGTGACGTGTCAGGGGGGATCCCTCGGGTTGCTCTGCCGATCCTGCTGCGTCGGTTCGCGTGCGGGCTGTTATCGGACCGCACGCTTGAAACATGTGACAAGGATTACCGGGCCTGCTTAAAACAACTCCTGAGGCCCGCGAACCGCAGGCCCGGCCCGCGAGGGATTCGCGATCAGTTTTTACGAATGTTTCCGGCAGAACCCGCCCGCAGAAGGGCGGTCAGCCCGCGCGCCTCAGGCCCACGGACCCGAGCGCGCGGGCTGACCGGCCATCTCGCGCAGCGCGCGGATGCGGTTCTCGGCGGCGGGGTGGGTGGAAAACAGCCGGTCGCGCTTATGCGCATGCAACGGGTTGACGATGAACATATGCGCGGTGGCCGGGTTGCGCTCTGCGGTGTCGTTGTCGATCCGCGCCGCCAGCCCCGAGATCTTCTCCAGCGCCGAGGCGAGCCACAGCGGATTGCCGCAGATCTCGGCCCCGGCGCGATCCGCGGCATATTCCCGCCCCCGGCTGATCGCCATCTGCACCAGCGCCGCGCCGAGCGGCGCAAGGATCATCAGCGCCAGCGTGCCGATCAGCCCCAGCGGGTTGTTGCGGCTGCCGCCGAAGAACAGCGCGAAATTGGCCAGCATGGAGATCGCCCCGGCAAAGGTCGCGGTGATCGTCATGATCGTCGTGTCGTGGTTGCGGATATGCGCCAGCTCATGCGCCATCACGGCGGCGATCTCTTCGCGGCTGAGGCTCTGCAACAGGCCGCTGGTGGCCGCGACGGCGGCGTTTTCGGGATTGCGCCCGGTCGCAAAGGCATTGGGCTGCGCGTTGTCGATCACGTAGACCTTCGGGCGCGGCATGCCGGCGTGATCGGCCATGTCATGCACCATGCGCTGCAGGTCGTCGCCCGCCCGCCCGGAGGCGGGCTGCGCGCCATGCATGCGCAACACCATCTTGTCGGAATTCCACCAGGTGTAGGCGTTCATCGCCAACGCGATCACCAACGCGATCAGGCTACCGCCGACCCCGCCCAGAAGCGCCCCGATCGCCATGAAGAGCGCCGTCATCGCGGCCAGAAGAATTGCCGTGCGCAGATATCCCATCGTGATTCCTTGTCTCGCATCACTGTTACGCCGGAGATATGGGGGGCCGAGGTGCAGGCTGCAAGCGAGGACGCGGACTTGCGCGCATTGACGCGGCCTCTGGCCATTCCCGCACGCCTGCCCCACTATCGGCCGCAAGACACCCCGACCGGAGCACCGCATGTCACACGACCCCATCCGCATCGCCATCAACGGGTTTGGCCGGATCGGCCGTACATTGTTGCGGATCCTGATGCGCGACGGCGCGGAGATGGAGCTTGTCTGCATCAACGACATCGAACCCCTGGAGACCTGCGCCTACCTCTTCCAGTATGACAGCGTGTTCGGGCCATGGCCGGGCGAGGTCTGGATGGACGAGGGCAGGCTGGTCGTCGACGGGCGCACCATCCCGTTTCACGCCGCCGAGGATCTGAGAATGCTGGATCTCGGGGGGGTCGATGTCGTGCTCGACTGCACGGGGATGGGCGGGACGCGCGCCATCGCCGAGCGCGGGCTTGCGGCCGGGGCGCGCGCGGTGCTCGTCTCGGGCCCTTCGGCCGAGGCGGATGCGACGCTGGTCATCGGCGCGAATGACGGCAACCTCGCGGATCAGCGGATCATCTCGAACGCGTCCTGCACCACCAATGCGCTCGCCCCTGTGGCGCGGCTGCTCGATGACGCTTTCGGCATCATCAGCGGGCAGATGACCACCGTGCATTGCTACACCGGCAGCCAGCCGACGGTCGACAAGCCGCGCAGTGCCCCCGAACGCAGCCGCGCCGCCGCGCTGTCGATGGTGCCCACCACCACCAGCGCTCAGCACCAGACCGGGCTTGTCCTGCCGGGCTTGCGCAACCGCATCGAGGCGCGCGCGATCCGGGTGCCCACGGCCAGCGTCTCCTGCATCGACCTGACCGTGCAGACCCGCGAACCCGTCAGCGTTCGGGATGTCAACGAAATGCTGGAGGCCGCGTCCCGGACGCATCACTGGCTGGGCTGGACCGAGACACCGCTGGTCTCGTCCGACCTGCGCGGCCGCCCCGAAAGCCTGATCGTCAGCGGGCCGCAAACCTCGGTCTCGGTCGGCGGGCTTTTGCGGGTGTTCGGCTGGTACGACAATGAATGGGGCTTTTCATGCCGGATGCTCGACATGGCGCTGCGGATCGGCCGCCGAGGGTAAGACGCGGCCGGTGCCAGCCGCCCCTTTGGGTCCCGCCGCGCCCGGCTGGCCACGGGGAACGCGCGCACCCTTACACGTGCACGGTCACGCGGTCAGGCCCTCGGGTTCGGGCAGGCCGTTGGCGCGGCAGCAGGCGGTGACGGTGTTGGCCAGCAGGCACGCGATGGTCATCGGGCCGACG
>JAWLFT010000014.1:0-47350 GCA_041685435.1 Roseovarius sp. | reverse complement strand
CCGTCGGCAACGCCTTTGAGGATCTCCGGGCCGATCCGCAGATCGGCGGTGTAATCCGCCTGCGCCACCCAGAGCCGCAGGATATCGGCGCCGTATTGCCTGGTCACGTCGTCGGGGGCCACGGTATTGCCGAGCGATTTGGACATCTTGTTGCCCTTCTCGTCGAGCGTGAAACCGTGTGTCAGTACCCCGCGATAGGGCGCGTGGCCGATGGTTCCGCAGGCCTGCAGCATCGAGGAATGGAACCATCCGCGGTGTTGGTCGGTCCCTTCGAGGTAGAGATCGGCGATCCCGTCTTCACTGCCATCCTCGCGGTCGCGCAGCACGAAGGCGTGGGTCGAGCCTGAATCGAACCAGACGTCGAGGATGTCATCGACCTTCTCCCAGCCTTCGGGATTGACGATGCCCTCAAGGAACCGCGCCTTCGCACCGGGCTTGTACCAGGCGTTCGCGCCTTCCGCCTCGAAGGCCGCGAGGATGCGCGCATTCACCTCTTCGTTTTTCAAAAGATAATCGGAATCCGTAGGTTGCGCGTCTTTCTTCACAAAGCAAGTAAGCGGCACCCCCCAGGCGCGCTGGCGCGACAGAACCCAGTCGGGCCGCGCCTCGATCATCGCGTAGAGCCGGTTGCGCCCGGTTTTCGGCGTCCAGGTCACAAGCTCGTCGATGGAGCGCAGCGCGCGCTCGCGGATCGTCTTGCCGTAGCTGTCCTGCCCGTCACCGACCGCGCGGTCGATCGCGGCGAACCATTGCGCGGTGTTGCGGTAGATCACCGGCGCCTTGGAGCGCCACGAATGCGGGTAGCTGTGCTTGATCTTGCCACGCGCCAGCAGCCCGCCGACCTCGGCCAGCTTGTCGATCACGGCCTTGTTGGCATTGCCTTCCTTGCCCTTGCGGTCGAGGATCTCGGTGCCGCCGAAAAACGGCAGATCGGGGCGGAAGCTTCCATCGTCCATCACGTTGTAGGTGATGACCTGATCGAGCATGCCAAGGCCGCGGTAAAGGTCGTATTCCTCCATCCCGTGGCTGGGCGCGCAATGCACGAACCCCGTGCCCTCCTCGTCGGTGACGAAATCGGCAGCGCGGAAATCGCGCGGGTCGTCCCATTCGCCGTTGGCCCCCTCGGCCCCGGCCAGCGGGTGCGCAAGGGTCAACCCGGCCAGTTCATCCGCCGTCACATCGCGGACACGGCGATACATCCCATCCTCCAGCCGCGCGCGGGTCATCACATCCTCGGCGCGGGTATCGGCAAGGATCAGCCGCTCGCCCACATGCGTCCAGCACTCCTCGGGCGTGCCGGTGACTTCGTAAAGGCCGTAGGAAATATCCCCGCCGTAAACGACAGCCTTGTTCGACGGGATCGTCCAGGGGGTCGTGGTCCAGATCACGACATGCGCGCCTTCCAGATCACCTTGCGTCGCGACGCGGAACTTCACCCAGACAGTAAAGCTTTCCTTATCGTGATACTCCACCTCCGCCTCGGCGAGGGCGGTCTTTTCCACTGGTGACCACATCACGGGCTTCGAGCCCTGATACAAAGTGCCGGTCATCAGGAAGGTCTGGAACGCCTCCGCGATGATCCGCTCGGCGCGAAAGTCCATCGTCAGATACGGCCTGTCCCATTTGCCGGTCACACCGAGGCGCTTGAACTCGTCGCGCTGCACGTCGATCCAGCCTTCGGCAAACTCGCGGCATTCGCGGCGGAACTCGACGGTGTCGACATTGTCCTTGTCCATGCCCTTGGCGCGGTACTGTTCCTCGATCTTCCACTCGATCGGCAGGCCGTGGCAATCCCAGCCGGGGATATAGCGCGCGTCGCGGCCCATCATCTGCTGGCTGCGCACCACCAGATCCTTGAGGATCTTGTTGAGCGCGTGTCCGATATGCAGGTGGCCGTTGGCATAGGGCGGACCATCATGGAGCGTGAAGGGCGGGCGATCACCAGCCTCGGCCGCGCTGTCGCGCAGACGGTCGTAGATGCCGATCCGCTCCCACCGGGCCAGCCAGTCGGGCTCGCGCTTGGGCAAGCCGGCGCGCATCGGGAACCCGGTTTTCGGCAGGTTGAGCGTGTCTTTGTAATCAAGCGTGTCGGGACACATGGGTGACGTCCTTTGTCACTGGGTGTTGAAATCTCGGGGGTGTGGGGGCGGCGCAATGTGCTACACCAGATGTCCCGGCGGCTCGAACAGATCAGAGCGCCGGGCACATAATTCGAATGAGGATCACAGCGACCTTGATCATGAAGCGCTTTATAGGCCTGCGCCCGGCACGCGTCCAGAGGGGCTGTCCCCGCTTTCTTGAAAAGAAAGCGATCCGAAATCTTTGCAAGATTTCGCTCCCGCTGTCGATCTGCGGCGCGGCAGCCTCTTGCACAGGCATGCCGACAAGGGCATCTCGATGACATGAGCACCGCCCTGCCCCCACGGTTCGACATCACCCGCCCCGAGATCGAGCGGGTGGTCGCCGCATTTTATGCGGCCGTGCGTGCGCATCCGACCCTTGCGCCAGTCTTTGCGGTACATGTCGGTGACTGGCCCGCGCATGAGGCGAAGGTCGCGGATTTCTGGGCCAACGCAATCCTGCACGAGCGCAGCTATGATGGCAGCCCGATGACCGCGCATGTGCAGGCCCGCAACGTGCGGCCCGGCATGTTCTCGACATGGCTCGATCTTTTTGACCGCGTTCTGCACACCGAACTGCGCCCCGATCAGGCCGCGGCGTGGTCGGCGCTGGCGCATCGCATCGGGCGCAGCCTGAGGGCCGGTGTCGTCGAACGCGAAACGCTGGCGGGCGGCGTGCCGAAGCTGCGGTGACACAATCGCGGCCTCTGGTCAGCAAGGGCTTGGGGTAAACGACTGTTGAAATATCATTATCTCTCTTTATTGTGTTTCCGGGATCATTCCCGAATTCAAAAGCTCTTGAAAGGACACCCCATGCACCGGCGCAATATCCTGAAATCATTTGCCGCCGCTGGCGCGCTCACGGTACTTGGCGCCTGCGCTCAGCAGGAACCCTCCAATACCGTTGTCGACATCGCCGCGGACAACCCGCAATTCTCGACACTCGTCACCGCAATTCAGGCAGCCGGTCTGGAAGACACCCTGCGCGGCGAGGGTCCGTTCACCGTGTTCGCCCCGACCAACGCGGCCTTCGATGCGCTGCCCGAGGGCACGCTCGAGACGCTGCTGCAGCCCGAGAACCGCGACCAGCTCGCCAGCATCCTGACATATCATGTGGTGCCGGGCGCCATCACCTCGGATCAACTCGTCGGTCAGCGGATGGATGTTGCCACGGTCAATGGCGAAACCGTCCTGATCGACGGCACCGGAGGCAAGGCGCGCGCGGCCGTGACCGTCAACGGCGCAGCTGTGACCGACGCCGATATCCTGGCGAGCAATGGCGTCATCCACGTGATCGACGAGGTTCTGCTGCCCTGAGCGTTGCCGCATTCGCTATGCCACAGGCCCGTCGCCTTGTTGCGACGGGCCTTTTTCGTGGGGTTTGCCGGCGTTCAGTTCTTTCGGGTAAAAAGCCCTGTCAGCGCGCGCTTGACCATGCCCGTCACCGACGGGCGCGACGCGCGCAGGAAGGGCAGCGGGCGGCAGACCTCGATCGCGGCAACCCCGACCCGCGCGGTCAGGGCACCGTTGACCACCCCCTCGCCGAAGCGCCGCGACACTTTCGACAGCATGTTGCCCCCTGCGACGCTGCTGATCATGTCGTCGCCCACAGCCACGGCGCCGGTGGCCACCAGATGCGCCATCACGCTGCGGGTCAGGCGCCAGCTGCCCAACACCCCGGCGCGGCCGCCATAGATCTCTGCGATCCGTCGGATCATGCGCAGATTGAGCACCAGCGCGCCCACCACATCCGCAAGCGCCAGCGGCACCAGCGCCGTGACCGTGGCAACCTGACGCGCCGCGAGTTCGATCTCGCGCCGGGCCTGCCCGTCGAGCGGGCCCAGCAATTCCGTCTCGGCCAGTTCCAGAAGCGACGCCGGGTCGAGTTGCTCGGCCTCGCGATCGTCGAGCCGGGCGTGGTGCCAGCGCAGCTCTGCGCGGTCCTTGTAGAGGGCGCGCAGCCGCGTGACGGTGTCGCGTGCGCCGCCGAGATCCTCGTCGGCAAGCGCTGCCTGCGCGCCGCTGCGCAGCGTGTCGAGACGGTTCAGCCGGGCGAAGGCGGCGATCTCGCGCAGGGCGATGAAGATCAGAACGACAGCCAAGGCCCCGGCCATCCCCGCCACGGCATAGCCGAGGATCGGCATGCGCTGCATGAGATCCGTGGCGAAATCCCACGCCGCGACCCCGACAGCGGTGCCGACCAGACCGATGACCAGCCCCCAGAAAAGCCGCGCCAGCGGCGAGGGGCGCCGCGCGGCGCTGGCCATTGCCGCCTGCATCGCGCGGCCCTCGGGCTGGGCCGGATCCTCGGGCACCGGCGGGGCGCGATCGGGGGCCGCATCCTCGTCGGTGTCGAAATCGATCAGAACCGGTCCCCTGCTCATGCCGTCCCCCTTGCGCCCTGCCAGATCATCAGGATGTCGGGCAACCCCTCGTCATTGCCCGCACTCTGCCCTTGCGCGACCTCGCGAAACCCCTGAGCGCGGTAAAACGCACGCGCCGGGACATTGCCGGCCAACACCCAGAGGTCCAGAATCTCCGCGCGGGCCTTGGCCTCGGCCAGCAATCTGCGGCCGATGCCCTGCCCGCGCCGATCTGGCGCGACGTAAAGCGCATGCACGCGGCTGCCGTCCCGGATGATGAACCCGGACACGCCGGCCCGGTCGCGCAGCACCCGCACCCAGCCCCGCGCCGTCACCCATGCCAAGGCCTGCAGATCGTCCACAGGGCTGCGCACCCGGGGCAGCCACTCCGTGTCGCGGGTGAACGCCCAGAGGATCGCGGCGATCCGTGGCAAGTGCCAGAGCCGTGCGCGCGCGATCCTCATAACCGGTCCCCGATCAGGAACTGCGCGGCCCGGTCGAGCCTGATATGCGGCGGCCCCTCGCCGCGCCGCAGATCGAGCGGGGCGGGCGCAAAGCGCATCGACTTGAACGCGCCATCGGGCCATGCCTCGGCCCCCTCGCGCGCCGCCGACAGCAGCCGTGCCGGATCGTCGGGCAGATCGCCGGGATGAAACGCCGCCTGCCGCCCGGTCTCCAGCAGCCGCCCGCGCACGCAATCGAGATCGCCCCCGGCATGCGGCAGGCGCGCCTCGACCGTGGTACGCAGTGCGGCAAGCGCCATGGCGCGGGTTTCCGTGCCGGCGAAATCCGCGCGGTCGCGCGCGGCGCGCAGCAGCGCCTCCATGATCGCGGTCAGGCGGCCATGCTGCGTGTGATGCAGGTGATCGGCCTTGGTCGCGGCAAAGAGGATCCTCTCGACCCGGCGCCCCAGCAGAAGCTGCGTCAGAAAGGCGTTGCGCCCCGGCCGGAACGCGCCAAGGATCTCGGCCATGGCGCGGCGCATGTCCTCGACCGCGGGCGGCCCCTTGTGCAGCGCGTCAAGCGCATCGACAAGCACCACCTGCCGGTCGATGCGCGAAAAGTGATCGCGAAAGAAAGGCTGCACGACCTCGCGCTTGTAGGCCTCGAACCGGCGCACCATCTCGGCGCGCAAGCTCTTGCGCGGGTCGCGTCCGTCGCCTGGCAGCGGCGCGAAGGTGACGACCGGCGAGCCTGCAAGATCGCCGGGCAGCAGGAACCGCCCCGGCGTGCAATCGTAATACCCGTCTTCGCGCGCCGCCGTCAGGTAGCCGGTAAAGCACTGCGCCAAACGCTGCGCCGTGGCCTCGTCGAGCGGCCGGCGCGCATCGACCTCGCGTATCGCACCAAGATATTCGGCCGCCTGCGGACGCGCCTCGATGCGCTCCAGCACCTCGGACGACCACTGGTCATAGCTTTTCTCGAGCAATGCCAGATCGAGCAGCCATTCGCCGGGATAATCCACGATATCGAGATGCACCACGCGCGGCCCGGTCATCGCCGACAGGAATCCCGCCGGCCGCACCCGCAGCGACAAGCGCAACTCGGACACCGCGCGCGTGCTGTGCGGCCAATGCGGATCAGGGCCGGTCAGCGCGGCAAGCTGGGTCTCGTAATCGAAACGCGGCAGGGTCACATCGGGTTGCGGCTGCAGATAGGCTGCGAGGATCCGACCCTCGCTTTCGGCCAGCAGCCCCGGCATGCGCGCGCGATCCATCAGATTCGCGATCAGCGAGGTGATGAACACCGTCTTGCCAGCGCGCGCCAGTCCGGTGACGCCCAGCCGGATCACCGGCTCGAAGAACGCGCCGGACACGCGATCGCCGAATCCCTCGATGCCGCGTGTCAGCCCGTCGGCCAGCCATGCAATCGCCAATCCTGCCCCTTTCCGTTGTCGCGCGCAGGATAGAGGGGACGCGCGGGGCTTTCCAGAGGCCAATTGCCCGCGCCTGCCCGGTAACCAGTCGTTGCACGGCAAAGCGGCCGTCGCGCATCCCGGATATCCTTGCCGGCACGCCACTGCACGGCGATGATGGTCAAGGTCGGCGTTCTTGGCTATGAGGGGGCGAAACCGCGAGGGGGACGCACGCCATGGCCGATATCGAGCAGCCGCAGATCTATCTCATCACACCGCCGGAGTTCGAGCCGGATGTCTTTGCCACCCGGTTGGCGGATGTACTCGAGCGGCATGCGGTGGCCTGCGTGCGGCTAAGTCTTGCCACGCACGACGAGGACCGGATCGCGCGCGCAGCGGATGCCTGCCGCGAGGTGACGCATGCGCGCGACGTGGCGCTGGTAATCGACAGCCATATCATGATGGTCGAACGGCTGGGGCTGGACGGCGTGCATCTTCCGGATGGGCCACGCTCGGTGCGCGCGGCGCGCAAGGCGCTAGGCGAGGACGCCATTGTCGGGGCGTTCTGCGGCACCTCGCGGCATGACGGGATCAGCGCCGGCGAGGCGGGCGCCGATTATGTCAGCTTCGGACCGGTCGGGACCACTGCGCTCGGACACGGCCAGCAGGCGGACGGGGAACTTTTCAGCTGGTGGTCGGAGATGGTCGAACTGCCGGTTGTGGCCGAGGGCGCGCTGAGCGAGGAAATCGTTGCCAGCCTCGCGCCGATCACCGACTTTCTGGCCTTCGGCGAGGAAATCTGGGAGGCCAACGATGCAGGTGCCGCGTTGCAGCGGATGCGCGATGTCATGGCGGGCGCGCTCGGCACCGGCTGAGCCGGCGCGTCAGAGCCAGTCGCGCAAGGTCGCGATGAGCGGAACATCGGCGGGCGGCATCGGGTAGGATCTCAGATCGCCCGCGCGCACCCATTTCAGGGCCTGGCGTTCGCGCCCCTCTGCAATGCCCTGCCATTTGCGGCACGCAAAAAGCGGCATCAGCAGATGGAACCCCTCGTAGCTGTGGCTGGCGAAGGTCAACGGCGCAAGGCAGCTTTCCCAGGTGTCGATGCCCAACTCTTCCTGCAACTCGCGGATCAGCGCGTGTTCGGGGGTCTCGCCCGGTTCGACCTTGCCGCCGGGAAATTCCCATAGCCCGGCCATGGATTTGCCCTCAGGGCGCTGCGTCAGCAGGATGCGCCCATCCACGTCGATCAGCGCCACGGCAGACACAAGAACCGTCTTCACGACCGATAATCTGCATTTATGTCAATATAGCCATGCGTCAGATCGCAGGTCCAGACGCGCGCGGTGCCGCCCCCGAGGCCGAGATCGACATGGATCACGATCTCGTCGTTTTTCATGTAGGCGGCGGCGCGATCCTCGTCATGCTCGGGGCTGACATAGCCGTCGCGCGCCACAAGATCATCGCCGAACCAGATCGCCAGCAGGTCGCGATCGGCCCGCGCGCCGGATTTCCCGACCGCCATGACGATACGGCCCCAGTTGGGATCCTCGCCCGCCATGGCGGTCTTGACCAGCGGCGAGTTGGCGATCGCCTTGGCGTGGACATGCGCCTCGGCATCCGAGGCAGCGCCGGTTACGGAGATCTCGATGAATTTCGTGGCCCCTTCGCCGTCGCGCACGACCTGATGCGCCAGATCCAGCATGACCCGCCACAGCCCCTCCATGAAGCTGACATTGTTTTCGGTCACGCGAACGCGCGACGCCCCGGTGGCCGCCACCAGAAGCATGTCGGAGGTCGAGGTGTCGCTGTCGACAGTGATGCAGTTGAAGGTGGAGCGGTTGAGTGCGCTGACGGTATCCTGCAACACCTGCTGGTCGATCTCGGCATCGGTGAAGATATAGACCAGCATGGTGGCCATGTCGGGCGCGATCATTCCCGATCCCTTGGCGATGCCCGCGATATGCACCGGCTGCGCGTCGATCATCACTGTGGTGCCGGCGCCCTTGGGGTAGGTGTCGGTCGTGCCGATGGCCTGCGCCGCCGCCTCGATCCCGTGCGGCGACAGCGCGGCGCACAGATCCTCAAGGCGTTGCGTGATGCGCTCATGCGCCAGCGGCTCGCCGATCACGCCGGTCGAGGACGAGAACACCCGCGCCTGTGCGACCCCGAGCTCGCCTGCCACAGCCGCCGTGACCGCCGCGACCGAGTCGGTGCCGCGCCGCCCGGTAAAGGCGTTGGCATTGCCCGAATTCACGAGGATCGCAGCACCCCCCTCGGGGGTGCCGCCGATCTTGTCCTGACAGTCCAGCACCGCCGCAGAGCGTGTCGCGGACCGGGTGAACACGCCGGCCATCGCCGTGCCCGGCGCCAGTTCCGCCAGCATCACGTCGTCCCGGCCCGCGTAGCCCACTCCGGCGGCGGCCGTGGCAAAGCGCACGCCGGCGATTTCGGGCAGGTCGGGAAAGGCCGGGGGCGCAAGCGGCGACCGCGCAGGGGGTGGGCCCATGGGTCAGTTCTCCAGCAGATCGGTCCGGTTGATCAGCGCAGGATCTACATCCGCGCTGCCATCCCGCGACACAGGGGTCTCTTGTTGCAGACCTTCGACGAACTCCGCGAAGGCCTGTTGACCCAGCTCCGAGACCAGTTCGCCGCGCGTGTCTTCCAGCGGCGGGCGATCCTTGACCCGCGTCTCGCGCAGCTTGATCACGTGCCAGCCGAATTGCGTCTTCAGCGGTGCGGAAATCCCGCCTTCGTCAAGCCCGGCCACCGCATCGAAGAACTCCGGCACCATGACCCCCTCGCCGAACCAGCCCAGATCGCCCCCGGACGGACCCGAAGGGCCGGTCGAGTGCTCTTGCGCCAAGGCGGCGAAGTTCGCCCCGCCCTCGATCTCGTCGATGATCGCGCGCGCCTCGTCCTCGGTTTCGACGAGAATATGCGCGGCCCGGTATTCGGTGCTGTTTTCGGCCCCGTCATAGCGGTCCTCGTAGAGTGCGCGCACGGCTTCGTCGCTGATCTGCGCGTCGAGAATGTCGCGGGTCACCTCTGCGGCAAGAATCGCGCGCCGCTCGTTTTCCAGCCGCAACCGCGCATCGCGCGACAACTCACCTTCGTGTTGCTGCATCAGAAGCGTCTGCTGTACCAACTGATTGAGTACCGCGTCGAACAGCACCTCCGGCGGAACCTCATCATACTGCTCGGGCAGACCGTCGCGCAGCGCGAGCATGTGCCCCAGCGTGATCTCGGTATCTCCGATCGTGGCGACCACTTTGTCCGGCGACGTCTCGTCCTGCGCCTGGGCTGCCCCCCCGAGCAAAAGCCCGGCGCAAAGAGCGGTGGATGCGAGAAAACGGCCTGTCATGCAATCAATCCCCTGTTGTTCGTCTCAAGCGCGGCATGCGCGTCGGTGTGCGGGTTCGGGCGCGCGACGTTGACACTGTTCAACCAGCCCCTTACATCGCCATTTGATCAAGGACGCGCCACGAAATTGTCTCCGTTCTAGGGCGGACACGCAGGCGGGGCAAGCGATTGCCTGTCACGGACAGTCAAAACACCGGAACGGATGGAACATGTTGGGTATTGGATCGGTCGCGCGAAAGATTTTCGGCTCTCCGAATGACCGCAAGATCAAGGCGACGCGCCCGCTGGTCGAACAGATCAACGCGCTGGAGCCCGAGTTTCAGGCGCTGAGCGACGACGATCTTGTCGGGAGGACCGAAAACTTCAGGACACGCATCGCCGAGGGCGAGAGTCTCGAAGCGCTGCTGCCCGAGGCCTTCGCCAACTGCCGCGAGGCGGCGCGCCGCACGCTTGGCCTGCGGGCCTTCGACGTGCAGCTCATGGGCGGGATTTTCCTGCATCAGGGCAATATCGCGGAAATGAAGACCGGCGAGGGCAAGACGCTCGTCGCCACATTTCCATGCTATCTCAATGCGTTGTCTGGCAAGGGCGTGCATGTCGTCACGGTCAACGACTACCTCGCGAAACGCGATGCCGAATGGATGGGCAAGGTATACGCCGCCCTCGGCATGAGCACCGGCGTCGTCTATCCGCAACAGCCCGAGGCCGAAAAGAAAACCGCTTATGAGGCCGATGTGACCTACGCCACCAATAACGAGCTTGGCTTCGACTACCTGCGCGACAACATGAAGTCCTCGCTCGAAGAGATGAACCAGCGCGGCCACAACTTCGCCGTGGTCGACGAGGTGGACAGCATCCTGATCGACGAGGCACGCACCCCGCTGATCATCTCAGGGCCGAGCCAGGATCGCAGCGACCTTTACAAGACGATCGACGCGCTGATCCCCGAACTGACCGCAGAGCATTACTCGATCGACGAAAAGACCCGCAACGTCACCTTCACAGACGAGGGCAACGAGTTTCTCGAAGAACTGCTGCTGTCGCGCGGCATCCTGCCCGAAGGCCAGTCGCTCTATGATCCCGAAAGCACGACCATCGTGCATCACGTCAATCAGGGCCTGCGCGCGCACAAACTCTTCACCCGGGACAAGGATTACATGGTCCGCGACGGCGAGGTGGTGCTGGTCGACGAATTCACCGGCCGCATGATGACCGGGCGCCGGCTGTCGGACGGTCTGCATCAGGCGATCGAGGCCAAGGAAGACTGCAAGATCCAGCCAGAGAACGTGACGCTGGCACAGGTCACCTTCCAGAACTATTTCCGGCTTTATGACAAGCTGTCGGGAATGACCGGCACCGCCTCTACCGAGGCGGACGAATTCATGGAAATCTACGGGCTCGGCGTGGTTGAGGTTCCGACAAACCAGCCGATCGCGCGGATCGATCAGGACGATGCGGTCTACCGCACGACGCAGGAAAAGTACGACGCGATCGTGTCGGAGATCCATGAAGCCCATGACAGGAAGCAGCCGATTCTTGTCGGCACGACTTCGATCGAAAAGTCCGAAAGCCTGAGCGCGGCGCTGACCACTGCGAAGATCCCGCACAACGTACTCAACGCGCGCCAGCACGAGAAAGAGGCGCAGATCATCGCCGACGCGGGCAATCTGGGGGCTGTGACGATCGCCACGAACATGGCCGGGCGCGGCACCGACATCAAGCTTGGCGGCAATGTCGATTTCAAGATCATGGCTGCCATCGAAGCCGATCCCGAGGGCGATCCGCAGGAAATCCGCGCACGAATCGAGGCCGAACATGCCGATGACGAGCAGGCCGTGATCGCAGCGGGCGGTCTCTTCGTGCTGGCCACCGAGCGCCATGAAAGCCGCCGCATCGACAACCAGCTGCGCGGCCGGTCGGGCCGGCAGGGCGACCCCGGGCGTTCGGCCTTCTTTCTCAGCCTCGACGATGATCTGATGCGCATCTTCGGCTCTGAACGTCTGGAAAAGGTGCTGGGTACGCTTGGCATGAAGGAAGGCGAGGCGATCGTGCATCCTTGGGTCAACAAGTCGCTCGAACGCGCGCAGGCCAAGGTCGAGGCGCGCAACTTCGACATCCGCAAACAGCTTTTGAAATTCGACGACGTGATGAACGAGCAGCGCAAGGTGATCTTCAAGCAACGCCTCGACATCATGAAGGCCGAGGATCTCAGCGAAATCATCGGCGAGATGCGCGCGGAAGTCATCACCGATCTCGTCGACCAATACATGCCGCCGAAAACCTACTCCGATCAGTGGGATACCGAAGGTCTCTATGCGGCCGTCCTGGAGCAGCTCAGCATGGACCTGCCGATCATCGACTGGGCCGACGAGGACGGGGTCGATGACGAGGAGATCATCGAACGTCTCGACAGGGCCGCAGACGAGATGATGGCCGCCAAGGCGGCGCAGTTCGGCGCCGAGAACATGCGCATGATCGAGAAACAGGTGCTGTTGCAGACCATCGACGGCAAATGGCGCGAGCATCTTCTGACGCTGGAACATCTGCGCAGCGTCGTGGGCTTTCGCGGCTACGCGCAGCGCGATCCGCTGAACGAATACAAGACCGAGGCGTTCCAGCTGTTCCAGACCATGCTCGACAGCCTGCGCATGGACGTGACCAAGAAGCTTGCGCAGATCCGCCCGATGGATAAGCAGGAACAGCAAAAGCTGATGCAGGAACTGGAGCAGCAACGCGCCCAGATGGAAGCGGCGGCGCAACCCGACGCGGCCCCCGCGATTTCCGAAAATGCAAAGCCCGGTTTCGTGGAGGGTGACCCCTCGACCTGGGGCAATCCCGGGCGCAATGTCCTTTGCCCCTGCGGGTCGGGCAAGAAGTTCAAGCATTGTCACGGCCGGTTCGGCTGACCGTTACAGGCACCACGCGACGGGGGCGAGCGAACGCAAGGGTGGCCACCCGGCGTCCCGAGGGATCACGCTACAGGTAGCCTTGGGCGCGAAAGCTGACCTCGGCGGCGCGGCCGATGACCACGTGGTCATGCACCGCGATCCCGAGCGCGTCGGCGGCGCGCTGCACCTGCGCCGTCATATCGATATCCGCCGTCGACGGCGTCGGATCACCGGACGGGTGGTTGTGGACAAGGATCAGCGCACTTGCATTGAGGTGCAGCGCGCGCTTGACGATCTCGCGCGGATAGACCGGCACATGATCGACCGTTCCGCGCGCCTGTTCCTCATCCGCGATGAGGGTGTTCTTGCGATTCAGATAGAACACTCGGAACTGTTCGACCTCGCAACGCGCCATGGTCGCACGGCAGTAATCCAAGAGCGCCGCCCATGACGAAATGACATGCCGCTGCATCACGCGGGCCCGTGTCAGCCGGTGCGCGGCGGCCTCCACGATCCGCAGTTCGGTGACGACCGCCGCCCCCACGCCCGACACAACCTGCAACTGATCTTCCGGGGCCGACAGGACAGAGGCAAAGTCGCCGAAGCGGTCCAGAAGCGCGCGGGCGAGCGGTTTGACATCACGCCGCGGAATGGCCCGGAAGAGCACCAGTTCGAGCATCTCGTAATCCGGCACCGCCTGGGCGCCACCTTCCAGAAACCGGGTGCGCAGCCGTTGGCGATGATCACGGATATACGATGGCTGCGGGGCCGAGGCCTGCACGGGGGCCGCCGCGTCGGGCAGGAACAGCGGCAAGGGCCGTTCCGAAAAGGCTGGTGCATCGGTCATGCCCCCACCCTAGACAAGATCCCTTAGGGAAGCGTTAACGTCACCCGTGTTCCGCCGTCGGCATCAGCTTTTCATCGCGTCCCAGAAATCCTTGACAGACGAGAAGAAGCTTTTGCTTTCGGGATTGTTATCCTCGCTCATCGTCTCGAATTCGCGCAGCAATTCCTTTTGCCGCGAGGTCAGGTTCACCGGGGTCTCCACGGCCAGTTCGATGAACATGTCGCCACGCAGGCCGCCGCGCAAGGCGGGCATGCCCTTGCCGCGCAGGCGCATCTGGCGACCCGATTGCGACCCGGCGGGGATCTTGACCTTGCTGCGCCCACCCTCGATCGTCGGCACCTCTATGTCGCCGCCAAGGGCGGCCTTGGCCATCGATACCGGCACGCGGCAAAAGAGGTTGTTGTCCTCACGTTCGAACAGGTCGTGCTGGACCACGTTGATGAAGATGTAGAGGTCGCCCGCCGGTCCGCCGCGCATGCCGGCCTCGCCTTCACCAGCAAGGCGGATGCGTGTGCCGGTCTCGACGCCGGCCGGAATGTTGACCGACAGGACACGATCCTTTTGCACGCGGCCCTGACCCTGACACACCTTGCACGGATCCTTGATGATCTGGCCCAGACCGCCACAGGTCGGGCAGGTCCGCTCGACGGTGAAAAAGCCCTGCTGCGCCCGGACCTTGCCCATGCCCGAACAGGTCGGACAGGTGGCCGGCTCCACGCCGCTTTCGGCGCCGGTACCATCGCAGGCCTCGCATTGCACGGCGCTTGGAACCTTGATGCTTTTCTGCAGACCGTTGAAGGCGTCTTCCAGCGTCACCTGCAGGTTGTAGCGCAGATCTGCCCCGCGCGCGGCGCGCTGGCGGCCGCCACCGCGGGTGCCGCCCATGAAGTCGCCGAAGAGGTCGTCAAAGACATCCGAGAAGGCGCTGGCAAAGTCACCCTGCCCGCCTCCGCCGAACCCTCCGGCCCCGGGCCGTGCGCCGGCTCCGGCGCTCGCGCCGTTTCCACCTTCGAAGGCGGCATGGCCGAAGCGATCATAGGCCGCTTTCTTGTCGGGGTCCTTCAGCACATCATAGGCCTCGCCGGCTTCCTTGAACTGGCGCTCGGAATCGGGGTCGTCGCTGTTGCGGTCGGGATGAAGCTCCTTGGCCTTCCTGCGATACGCCTTCTTTATATCATCCGCCGAGGCGGCCTTGGATAGCCCAAGCACCTCGTAATAGTCACGTTTTGCCATCGGGAATCTCCTTGATGTCGGAGTGACGTGTCCGGCCCGGCGCCAGGCCGGACCGGACAGTTCCGAGCGAAACGTGCCTCAGGCGCGTTTGTTGCTGCTGTCGTCGTCGATATCCTCGAAATCGGCGTCGACAATCTCGTCATCCGGACCGGGTTCCTGATCGCCGCCCTCCGGCTGCGCGGACGCCTCTTCCTGACTGGCCTTGTAGATGGCTTCGCCAAGTTTCATCGACGCTTCGGTCACGTTCTGGATGCCCGAGTTGATCTTGTCGACATCCTCTGTTTCGAGGTTCTCCTTGAGCGCGGAAATCGCAAGCTCGATCGCCTCGACAGTGGACGGATCCACCTTGTCGCCGTACTCCTCAAGCGACTTTTCGGTCGTGTTGATCAGGCTTTCGGCCTGATTCCTGGCCTCGACAAGTGCCCGGCGGGCCTTGTCGGCCTCGGCGTTCTCCTCCGCCTCCTTGACCATCTTCTCGATATCCTGCTCGGACAGACCGCCCGACGCCTGGATGGTGATCTTCTGTTCCTTGTTCGTGCCCTTGTCCCTGGCCGAAACCGAGACGATGCCGTTGGCGTCGATGTCGAAGGTCACCTCGATCTGAGGCACGCCGCGCGGTGCTGGCGGAATGTCCTCAAGGTTGAACTGGCCGAGCATCTTGTTGTCGGCCGCCATCTCACGCTCGCCCTGGAATACCCGGATGGTCACGGCGGACTGGTTGTCCTCGGCGGTCGAGAAGATCTGCGACTTGTTGGTCGGGATCGTCGTGTTGCGATCGATCAGCCGGGTGAACACGCCGCCAAGCGTCTCGATCCCGAGCGACAGCGGTGTCACGTCCAGCAGCACCACGTCCTTGACGTCCCCCTGAAGCACACCGGCCTGAATGGCGGCACCCATCGCGACGACCTCGTCGGGATTGACGCCCTTGTGCGGCTCCTTGCCGAAGAATTTGGTGACCTCTTCGGTGACCTTGGGCATACGTGTCATGCCGCCGACGAGCACCACCTCGTCGACGTCCGATGCCGAGATGCCCGCATCCTTGAGAGCGGCCTGACACGGCTTGATCGACGCCTTGATCAGATCACTGACCAGGCTTTCCAGCTTGGCGCGGGTCAGCTTCACCACCATGTGAAGCGGCTGCCCGTTGGACCCCATCGAGATGAACGGCTGGTTGATCTCGGTCTGGCTGGCGCTCGACAGTTCGATCTTGGCCTTCTCGGCGGCCTCCTTGAGGCGTTGCAGGGCCATCTTGTCTTGGGTCAGATCGACGCCGTTCTCTTTCTTGAACTCGTCGGCCAGGTAATTGACGATCCGCATGTCGAAATCTTCACCGCCGAGGAACGTGTCGCCGTTGGTTGCCTTGACCTCGAACAGGCCGTCATCGATTTCCAGGATGGTCACGTCGAACGTGCCGCCACCAAGGTCATAAACCGCGATGGTGTGGCTATTCTGCTTGTCGAGCCCGTAGGCAAGTGCGGCCGCCGTCGGCTCGTTGATGATGCGCAGCACCTCGAGACCGGCGATCTTGCCCGCATCCTTGGTGGCCTGACGCTGTGCGTCGTTGAAGTAGGCCGGGACGGTGATGACCGCCTGGTTCACCTCTTCGCCAAGATAGCTCTCGGCGGTTTCCTTCATCTTGCCGAGGATGAAGGCGGAGATCTGCGACGGGCTGTAGGTCTCGCCACGGGCCTTGACCCATGCGTCGCCATTGCCACCGTCGACCACGGTGAACGGCATGTTCTTGTTGTCCTTGGCAAGATCGCTGTCGTCATACCGACGCCCGATCAGGCGCTTGACGCCGAAAATGGTGTTTTCGGGGTTGGTGACCGCCTGCCGCTTGGCCGGCTGGCCGACCAGGCGCTCATTCTCTGTAAAGGCGACGATCGAGGGCGTGGTGCGCGACCCTTCGGAGTTCTCGATCACGCGGGCTTGCGACCCGTCCATGATCGCTACGCAACTGTTGGTCGTGCCGAGGTCGATACCAATCACTTTGGACATGTTCTAGATCCCTTTCAGTTAGGCGATTTGTCGAAGACCAGACCCGTTTCGGCGTCAGGCCCCCGGATGACGGGCAAGCGCGCACCAGATGTGCACAACCTGCATTTCAGCCGCTATATAGGCGGGGGTCCGGTGGCCTGCAACCATCGGTCCGGAACGGATTTCGCCAATTGGCGCCAAATCGCGCGACTTGGCATTAAAAGGAGACCGCCAATGCACGATCCGACTTTGATCCTGCGCGGCATCGCCATCTACAAGGGCTGGCTGTCACCGGCCGCGCAGCGCGACATGGTGGCCGATCTGCGCGGCGTTGTCGCAAAGGCGCCGCTCTTCTCGCCGGTCACCCCGTCGGGCAAGCCGATGAGTGTCCGCATGACTTCTGCCGGGCGCTATGGGTGGGTGACCGACCGCCGGGGCTATCGCTACGAGACGCATCACCCGGGGGGCATGGCGTGGCCGCCAATTCCGCAAAGCGTGCTGGACATCTGGCACGCGTTGGCAAGCGAGACGCGCGTGCCGGATTGCTGTCTGGTGAATCATTATACCGAGGGCGCGCGCATGGGGCTGCACCAGGACCGCGACGAGGCCGACTTTTCCTGGCCGGTGCTGTCGGTGTCGCTAGGCGGTGATGCGCTCTTTCGCGTGGGCAACACCACGCGGGGTGGCTCGACCGAATCCATCTGGCTGAATTCGGGCGACGTGCTGGTGATGGGCGGCGACGCGCGGCTGACCTATCACGGGGTGGACCGGATCAGACCCGGCAGCTCGACCCTGCTGGAGGGGGGCGGCCGCATCAACCTGACCTGCCGCGTGGTCGACTGACGGACCGATCCGGGACGATGGGCACGAGACCCGTGCCCACCCTCATCTGCAATGATCGAGCGTGTCTCGAATCAGTCCCACTGCCCGATGGCGGTGACCGTCACCTGCGGCGCGGTCGGGGTGGACGTCGCGGCATGGGCCTGCACCCCGCCGCTCAGATGATCGGCCGCGACGGTCGAGACCCACAGACCGGCAGCCGCAACGACGCTCGCCGACAGCGTCGGGGTCGTGCCGCCGGCAAACGGCGCAGGGTAGCTCCAGGACGTCAGCCCCGCGCCACCAAAAAGCGCGCCCTCGACCACATCCGGCGCGTCCAGCGTCAGGCTGTGCTGGCAGATCTGCGTGCCGTCGGGATAGCGAACATAGGTCCCGTTCGCCGTGGTGGCGCGGACCGTGTTATGCGCGCCGCCAAGCGCCGACCACGGTCCCCACACCCCGCCTGCAGCGCTGCGAAACGCCATCGTCTGGCCATCCGTGGCATTGAAGATCTGCGACAGATCCCCCGCACCAGCCCGCAGGATCAGGCAAGTGCCCGTGCCCACTGCAGCCGCCGTGCCGCCGGTGACAGCATAGACACCCGAGGGTGTGCCTGTCGCGTCGAGGTCGGCCAGCACCGGCACCGCCTGCCCACCATCCTGCCCCCAGCCGAAGGCGCCGACGCGCAGCAGGCGGCCCGCTGTTGCGTCAAGCGCCGCCTGCTGCACCGCCGTGCCCGTCGCCAGACCGCTGGCCGCGTCAAACTGCACCGCCGTGGACCACGCGGCACCATCCACGCTGACCTTGATCGCGAAATCATCGGTGCCGGCGGTGCCGATCTCGGCCCGCCCGCCAAATCCTGTCTGGAACAGCAGGCTCGCCGTATCACCTGCGCCCGCCTTGTTGATCTTCAACTGGTGCCCCGTGCCCTCATGCGTCAGAAGCGTTGTTGCGGAACTGACCACCAGCCGGTTCCCCACATCATGGCTCGCGTTGATGCCCACCCCGTCAAGATTGTCCAGCTCCGGCGGGGCCAGCGCGGCCCACGCGCCGCCATCCTGCCGCAGCAGTCGGCCGGTGGCCTTGTCGAGCGCGATCCACCCGTCCTGCGGGGCCACGAACCGCCATGCGTCATCGACGAGGCCGGCGATCATGCCGCCCTGCCCTGCCCATGCGCCTACCGGCCCCGCGCCGAGCGCCCAGAGCGCGCCCTCCTCCGGCACATCGGGGGGCACAACCGCGCCCACGTCTTCCACGGCCAGTTGCACGGCGAAATCGAGCTGCGCGAGGGCCTCATTATGAGTGACGTGCTTTTGCGCCTGCGAGGGCTGGATGAAGGGCAGCGCAAGGCGGGGGGACTGGTCGGACATCGGGGCGGCCTCCGGGGGGATGTGGCGATGGGATATGCCGCCATCCTTGCCGCCATCCCTTGCGCCTTTCCGAACAGACCGTACGGTGCCCCGATCGCGATCCTCAGACGGTTTGCAACCTGTCCAGAAGCCGGCGCATGAAATCATGCCCCGCGTCGAACTGATCGACGGTGATGTACTCATCCGGCTGATGCGCCTGCGCGATATCGCCCGGCCCGCAGATCACGGCCGAATAGCCGTGGTCCTGGAACTGCCCCGCCTCGGTGCCGTAGCTGACCATGTGGTTGCCATTGTCGCCGGTGATCTGGCGCACCAGCGCCTCGGCCGCGCCATCCGCCTCGGGCCGCACGCCGGGCACGGTGAATTTCTGCGCGAGGTCGATCCGCGTGTCCGGATGGACGGCCTGCATGTCGGCCTCGATCTCGGCCACGCGCGCCTTGAACCGCGTGGCCCACGCGTCAGCGTCTTCGCCGGGCACCATCCGGAAATCCATGCCGAACCGGCACTCCTTGGCAGTGATGTTATGCGCGGTGCCGCCCGAGATCTGACCAACATGCAGCGTGGTCCAGGGCGGTTCGAACCCCGACGCGATCTCGGACGGGGTGCGCGCCCGGTTCTCGGCGTTGCGCGCATTGGCCCAGTCGATGAGGGGTGCGGCGGCCATGATCGCATTGACGCCGCGGTGCATCATGGAACTGTGTACCTCGAACCCCACGACATGCACATCAAAGCCAATCCCGCCCTTCTGGCCGGTGACCGCCTGCATCATCGACGGCTCGCCAATGATTGCCGCCTCAGCCTTTGGCAGATAGGCCAGCATCTGCTCGATCATCGGCGGCGCACCGATGCAGCCAACCTCCTCGTCATAGCTGAGCGCCAGTTGCAGGGGCCGCGCGACGCCCGCATGATGCGCCTCGACCAGCGCCCAGATCGCAAGCGCGTCGAAGCCCTTCATGTCGACACAGCCACGCCCGTAATACTTGCCATCCCGCTCGGTCACGGTGAACGGATCCGACGCCCAGGGCTGGCCATCGACCGGCACCACATCCGTGTGCCCCGACAGCACGACGCCGCCCGGCCGGTCCGGTCCGACATGCGCAAAAATCGCGGCCTTTTCGCCGGTCTCGTCGTAACGGCGATGCGCGGTGATGCCGTGAGACTCGAGATACTCCTCGACCCAATCGACCAGAGGCAGGTTGCTGTCCCGGCTGACGGTGGGAAAGCTCACGAGCCGCGTCATGATCTCGAACGGGGTCAGTCTTTCGGCCATGGTCAATATCCGCTTTCCGAGGTCAGGACGAAATGGCCCGGATCCACTTCCTTGTATACCGCCGGTTCCGGCTCGTAATCCACCGGATGCATGGGCGACGGGATCGGCTTGAATTCCAGATCCTTCTCGGCCTTGCGGCGGCGTGGATCGGCGATCGGCACGGCCATCAGAAGCGCCTGGGTGTAAGGATGCTGCGGGTTCTCGAAGACGGCGGCGCGCGGTCCCCGCTCGACAATCCGGCCCAGATACATCACCCCAACATCATGGCTGACCCGTTCGACAACGGCCATGTCATGGCTGATGAAAAGATAGCTCAGCCCGAGATCGGCCTGCAATTCCAGCATCAGGTTCAGCACCTGCGCCTGCACGCTGACATCCAGCGCGCTGACCGCCTCGTCGGACACGATCAGCTTGGGGTTCAGCGCAAGCGCCCGCGCGATCGCCACGCGCTGCCGCTGCCCGCCCGACAATTCATGCGCAAACCGCCGCAGGTACGAGCGCGGCAGCTCCACCCGGTCAAACAGCATCGCGACGCGATCCTCCATCTCGGACTTGCTGGCGAGGCCATAATTGCGCATCGGTTCGGACACCTGATCGGCCAGTTTCATCTGCGGATTGAGCGAGGCGAAGGGATCCTGAAAGATCATCTGCATGTCGAGACGGGCGCGCCGCAGATCGCGGGAGTTCAGCGCCATGATGTCGGTGCCCCCCAGCACCACATGGCCCGCCATCGGCTCGATCAGCCGCAGGATGGACCGCCCGGCGGTGGACTTGCCGCAGCCCGACTCCCCCACGAGGCTCAGCGTGCGCCCCCGGTTCAGATCAAAGGTCAGATCCTCGACCGCATGAACATTCGCCACCGTTCGTCGCAGAAATCCACCCGCCACGGGAAAGCGCGTCGTCAGGCCCTCGACGTGCAGCAAGACGTCGTCATGACCCTTGATCGGCACGATCTCATGCGCGTCCGATCCCAGCAGGCGCATCGGCTCGGGGTACGCCTTGCCGCGCATCTCGCCCAGTTTCGGCACAGCGGCCAGAAGCGCGCGGGTGTAGTCATGCGTTGGCGCCTCGAAGATCTGCTCGACCGGGCCTTCCTCCACCTTGTTGCCGCGAAACATCACCACGACCCGGTCGGCGACCTGCGCAACCACGGCCATGTCATGCGTGATGAACACCACCGCCGTGCCGGTCTCGCGCTTCAGCCGGTCGATCAGCGCAAGGATCTCCGCCTGGATGGTGACGTCAAGCGCCGTGGTCGGCTCGTCGGCGATCAGCAGGCGCGGCTTGCAGGCCAGCGCCATGGCGATCACCACACGTTGCCGCATGCCGCCCGACAACTCGTGCGGGTACTGGTCGAGCCGGCGCTCGGGCTCGGGGATGCGCACCTCGCGCAGAAGTTCCAGCGCCCGCGCGCGGGCCTCGCGCCGGTCCATGCCGCGATGCACCTTCAGCCCTTCGGTCAACTGCCGGCCCACCGTGAACACCGGGTTGAGCGCGGTCATCGGCTCCTGAAAGATCATGCCGATCTCGTTGCCGCGGATCGACCGCATCAGGCTCTGGTCGGTCTGCGCCAGATCGATCTCGCCGCCTTCCTTGCGGTCAAAGAGCATCCGCCCGCCGGAAATGCTACCGCCGCCGTATTCGATCAGTCGCATCAGCGACAGCGACGAGACCGATTTGCCCGAGCCCGACTCGCCCACGATGCAGACTGTCTCGCCCGCATTGATCTCGAACGAGACATCCTCGACGCCCACCACGGTGCCGTCTTTGGTCTCGAATTCGACCCGGAGATTCTCGATCCGGGCAATCGGCGTGTCCAGCATGCGGCAGGGCCTTTTCTTGTCCATGAAGCGCAATGTCGAAACGCTACGCAGTTTGCGCGCGCGATGTCAAACCATCGCCGGTTGATCGGGCCGGATTTGCAAAAACGTCCAACCCGCCCCTTGCGTTTTGCCGGAAATCCAGTCTGACTTGGGGATAACGCAGGATGCGGCCGGGTCATGTGCGCCCCGATGTCCGGGTCCGCGTTGGCACATCACCGGGCAAAACCGGCGCAATCAAAATCGAGATGGCTGACGACAAGCTGTCCAACATCGGAGGACCGATATCCCATGACCCTGAAATCCCTGCTTCTCGGAGCGACCGCGGCGACCAGCGTCGCCTTGGTCGCCCAGACGGCCGTAGCCGAACGCGGCGCCGACGGCCACGTGAACCTGATCTACTGGCAGGCCCCGTCGATCATGAACCCGTATCTCACCGGCGGCACCAAGGAACGCGAGGCCGCGAGCCTGGTGCTCGAGCCGCTGGGGCGCTACGACACCTCCGGCGAGATGGTGCCCTATCTGGCGACCGAGATCCCCACCGTCGAGAATGGCGGCGTGGCCGGGGATCTGAAATCGATCACCTGGAACATCAAGCCCGATCTCGTCTGGTCCGACGGCACGCCGTTTACCGCCAATGACGTGAAATTCACCGCCGAATACTGCATGCATCCCGAAGGCGGCTGCGCCCAGCTTGCCAAGTTCGAGGGCGTGTCCGAGGTCGAGGTGGTCGACGATCTGACGGTCACGGTCCATTTCACGGAGCCGCAGCCCAACCCGTATGGCCCGTTCATGGGCGGTCAGGCCCCGATCATTCAGGCCGCGCAGTTTGCCGACTGTCTGGGTCCGCGCGCGCCGGAATGCACGGATGCGAATTTCGCGCCGATCGGCACCGGGTCCTTCAAGGTGGACGAGTTTCGCCCCAATGACGTGATCGCGCTGTCGGCCAACCCCAATTACCGCGACCCCGACAAGCCCGCCTTCGCCACCATGACCTTCAAGGGCGGCGGCGACGCCAACGCGGCGGGCCGCGCGGTGCTGGAAACCGGCGAGTTCGACTATGCGTGGAACCTGCAGCTTGCTCCTGACGTGATCGCCCGGATGGAAGAGGCCGGCGAGGGCGTGGCCATGTCCGCCTTCGGCACCCTGGTCGAGCGCATCGAGGTCAATCTCACCGACCCGTCGTCCAGCCTGCCCGAAGGCGAGCGCGCCACGACCGCGCATCCGCACCCGATCCTGACGGATGCGCGCGTGCGCGAGGCCCTCTCGAAGGCCATTGACCGCGAGTTGCTGACCGAAATCGGATATGGTCAGGCGGGCCGTCCTACCTGCAATCTCGTCCCTGCCCCCGAAATGTTCGCGTCCGACAACACCGAGTGCCTCGAACAGGATGTCGAAGGCGCCAAGGCCCTGCTGGACGAGGCGGGCTGGACCATGGGCGCGAGCGGCTACCGCGAAAAGGATGGCGAACGGCTCTCGCTGCTGTTCCAGACCTCGACCAATGCCGTGCGTCAGGATTTCCAGGCGCTGATCAAGCAGTGGTGGGAGCAAATCGGTGTCGAGACAGATCTGCGCAACGTCTCGGCCTCGGTGTTCTTCGGTGGCGATCCGGGCAGCCCGGACACGTTCCAGAAGTTCTATGCGGACGTCGAAATGTACGCCAACAACTTCGATGGCACCGATCCGCAGAACTATCTCGCCTCGCGCACCTGCGACAAGGCCCCGCGCCCCGAGACCGGCTGGCAGGGAGAAAACATCAACCGCTACTGCGACGAGGAGTATGACGCGCTCATCCGCGAACTTGGCCGCACTGCGGAGTTGGAAAAGCGCGGCGAGATCGCCAGAAAGCTCAACGACATGCTGACCAGGGAGAGCCACGTGATCATCCCGCTGGTGGATCGCGGGCGAGTCTCGGCGCGGTCCAGCACGCTGGGCGGGGTCGAATTGAACACCTGGGACACCGAGCTGTGGAACGTCGCAGACTGGTACCGCATCGAGGAGTGATCCGGGCACCTTCCGGATAGGGGTCGGGCATCAGCTCGGCCCTGTATTGCCTTAACGCCCATGCAAAGGCCTGCGCATGCTGACCTTCACGATCCGACGGCTTGTCCTGTCGATCCCGACACTTTTGTTCATCAGCCTGGTGATCTTCCTGCTGCTGGAGCTTGCTCCCGGGGACCCCATGGCGCAGGTGCCGCTGACCGTCCCGCCCGATGTCAAGGAACTGATGCGCGAATCCCTCGGCCTTGGCGAGCCAACCCATGTCCGCTTCGGCAAATGGCTGTGGCAGTTCTTCATTGTCGAGCCGATGGTTCTTGCGGATCACCTGCTTGGCACCAACCTCGCCTTTGAACAGCAACGCGTGCTGAGCTGGCAATTCCGCTCGCCGGTGATGGACGTAATCGTGCAGCGCATGCCGCAGACGCTGTGGGTCGTGGCGATGTCCTATGTCGTCGGTATCCTGATCGCCCTGCCGATCGGCATCTATTCGGCCTACCGGCAATATTCCGTCTTCGACCAGACCGGCACCTTCATCACCATGGTCGGCTATTCGGTGCCGCCGTTCTTTTCGGGCGTGCTGGTGATCGTGATCTTCTCGGTGCAGCTTGGCTGGCTGCCTTCAATCTACGACACCACGCTGCAGGTGGTCGACTGGGAAACCTTCAAGCGACAGGTGATGCAGATGGTCATGCCCGTCATGGTGCTCGCGCTGCAGACCACGGCCCAGATCAGCCGGTTCATGCGCGCCTCGATGCTCGACAATCTCAACCAGGATTACGTGCGCACCGCCCGCGCCAAGGGGCTGTCGGAATGGTCGGTCGTGATGGTGCATGTGCTGCGCAATTCGATGATCCCGGTGGTGACGGTGATTGCCCTCGGAGTGCCCTATATCTTCGGCGGCGCGATCATCACCGAACAGATCTTCAAGGTGAACGGGCTGGGCCAGCTTCTGATCACCGCGATCCAGGCCAACGACCTGCCGATGGTGCAGACGGTGACCTTCATGATCGCCGTGCTTATCGTGCTTTTCAACATCATCGCCGACGTGCTCTACGGCGTGCTCGACCCGAGGATCCGCTATGACTGAGACCCCCGAGCCCAAACTGATCGCGGCGCTCGCCGATGAGGGCCCCACAACGCCGCCACGCAGCCACTGGCGCGACGTCTGGGACCAGTTCAAGACCCATCGCGGCGCGCTGGCCGGGACGCTCGTGCTGCTGTTCATCGTCCTCGCGGTGTTCCTGGGGCCGTATGTCTGGCCCCAGGATGCCAGCTTCATCGACATCCGATCCCGCAATCAGGGCCCCAGCTTTGCCCATCCGTTCGGCACCGATCAGCTGGGCCGCGACACGCTGGCGCGTATGCTCTCCGGCGGGCAGACCTCCATTTCGGTGGGGCTGACGGCGATGCTTCTGGCGCTGCTGCTCGGGTCGCTGATCGGGGTTCTGGCGGGGTTCTTTCGCTGGCTCGACGGGCCGCTGATGCGGCTGACGGACCTCTTTCTGTCGCTGCCGCTTCTGCCCTTGCTGCTGGTGATGGTGCTGTTGTTTCGCGAGGCGCTCGGCGGCATCTTCGGCCCGGAAATGGGCATCTTCATCCTGATCGTGGTGGCCATCGGCGCGACAAGCTGGATGCCCACGGCGCGCATCGTGCGCGGTGACGTGCTGGCCCTGAAGGAACGTGAATTCATTCTTGCGGCGCGCTCGATCGGGACGACCAATTTCAACCTCATCACCCGGCACATCCTGCCCAACGTGATGTCACCGATCATGGTGTCGGCTACGCTCGGGATCGCCAACGCGATCATCACCGAAAGTGCGCTGTCGTTTCTGGGTCTCGGCTTTCCGCCCGATTTCCCGACCTGGGGCCGGCTGCTGAACGACGCGACGCAATACCTGACCGAATATCCCGAGCGCGTCTTCTGGCCCGGCCTCGCGATCTCTCTCACGGTGCTGGCGATCAACTACATGGGCGACGGCATGCGCGACGCCCTCGATCCCCGCATCCGCGGCCGCTGATCCGTCAGATGACCGGGGCGCCCGTATCGCCCCGGCACCCGGCGATGGCAATGTTGCCGCAATCTTTCTTACGTTTCGACCGAAAGCTGTTGTGCCAAAAATCTCTTACATCTTACGCTTCTGACCAAGCCAGGATATCCAAGGAAATCGATACGCATGAATGCCTCCGATCAAAGCTCTGAAATAGATTTCCGCGGAAATCTGATAATCCACATCGGAATGCACAAGACCGGATCCACGTCTATCCAACATGTGCTCGATACCAACCATGAACATCTGCGTGACCAGAATGTCCTTTACCCAAAAGCCGGACGTTGCGTGGACAACGGACGCCTTATGCCGATGCATCATCCCTTAGTTTGGAGCCTGATGGGGCAAGGAGACCGGCCCATTTCGGCACACATAGAGTCCCTGCGAAAGGAAATAGAATACGCGGCCCCGTCCAAGGTGATCCTGTCGAGTGAGCATTTATCCGGTTTCAGCCTTTCATCGCAGGTGTTCCGCGACATCAAACGCATGTTCCCCAACGCCAAACGTACATGGATCATTTACTTGCGCCGGCAGGATCACCTCGCACTGTCCCGATACGCAGAGAATGTCAAAACCGGAAAAATCGCATGGCCTGACGGTTTGTGGCGCGAGCTTTTGGCACCGAGCCTGAATTTCAGGATCGTGCTGGAACGCCTGCATTATGCGGTAGGAGACGATGCCATCATCCCCGTTTCTTTCGACGCAAGAAAAGCGGACCTCATTACCAGTTTCTGTGAGGCATGCGGGATAAACACGCCAGATGGCTCCCTGAATAGAACACGAGAAAACACGGCACTTGCCAAGGGAACATTGCGAACGCTTCGGATGGTAAACGCGATACCTGGATCGCCCGGTCGATTTGCACGCCGTGTCGTGTTTTCACTGAACCGCCTCATTTCCGGCACGCGATTTCGGTGGGTGCTCGACTGGCCCGAACCACTCTCGCCGAAGGAAAAGGCCGACCTGCTGAAGAAACACGAGGATACGAACCGTTGGGTTGAAACGACGTATTGGAATGATCAAAAGTTCCTGACGGATACCGACGCCTATACGTTCCGGTCCGACTGAGCTTTCAGTAACCCACGAGTTGGGGAAGAGTTGGGGTTGCGGTCTGGAAATAGCCATGAAGGTCAGCCAGTCGCGAGCACCCGCGCCAGATGACGGCGGTGTCCGGAGGTGGATTGTTCTTGCGATTGAGGTATCTTGCTCACGTGGATCATCCATCAGCCCGACCCATGCGGTCTACGCGTTGGTGCGCGTTTGGCCAAGACCAATGACATCTCCCTCCGTTCGCGCTAGTCAGCAACAGTCAGTCATAAAAGTCGCCTTTCAATGTCCCGACCCACCCAGACGCCGACGCAGGCATGGACGATCTGCGACAAGGTTCGCTTCCTGTCCGATCCGCAGGCCTATCCGCATGGGCCTGACGAGGTTCAGGTCACCGAGACGCATATGGCTTGGGTGTTCCTTGCCGGCGAACTCGTGTTCAAGCTCAAGAAGCCCGTGACCTACGATTTCCTCGATTTCGGCACTCTGGAAAAGCGCAAGGTTGCGGTGCATGACGAGGTACGGCTCAACCGACGGCTGGCACCGGATGTCTACCACGATCCCCGCCCGTTGATCGAAGGGCGCGACGGAAGTCTCGTGCTCGACGGCACCGGACCGGTCGTGGACTGGCTGGTGGTGATGCGCCGTCTTCCCGAGGATAGCGACCTCGAAACCATGATCGCGGAGGACAGCCTGCGACCGGATCATCTGGCCGGGGTGGCCGACCGGCTTTTGGCCTTCTATCAGGGACTTCCGGCCGAAGACATCACGCCGCAGGACTTTGCCGACAGATTCGAGAAAGAGCATCGCATTACCGCGTCCGTGCTGACGGATCCGGACTTTGCCCTGGACGGGTCATGCCTCGACGCGGCCATCGCGACTTTTGAGGCGCGGCTGGAGGCCGTCCGTCCGGCCTTGGGCCGCAGGGTGGAAAAGGGCTGGATCGTCGAGGGTCATGGCGACTTGCGGCCCGAGCATGTCTTTCTCACCGATCCGCCGGTGATCATTGACTGTCTCGAATTCAACCGGCGTTTGCGGCTCGTCGACCCGTTCGACGAAATCGCCTTTCTGGGGATGGAGGCCGCGGTGCTCGGCGCCGAGGAGGTGTTTCCAACGCTGGCAACGCGCTTTATGGATGCTCTCGACGACCGGCCACCAGCGGAGCTTCTGGCATTCTACTGGAGTTACCGGGCGCTGCTGCGCGCGCGGCTGGCGCTATTGCATCTGGCCGAGCCCGATCCGCGCACGCCGGAGAAATGGCGGCCGAAGGCCTGGCGCTATATCCGCATTGCCGAGAGCGCCGATCTCATGACCCGGCTGCCGGGAGGTCGGTGACATCCTCCTGGTCATGCAGCCGGTTGATCGCTGCGGCCAGCAGTGGCGCGGCGCTGACGATTTCCAGCTTCTCCGCCGCCGCGTCGTCGCCCAGCCGAAAGGGTGGCACGGTGTTGGTGACGATCCACCCCGCGAGCGCATCACTGGCCAGCGCCTCGCGCGCAGAGCCGGTGAACAGCCCGTGCGCGGCGAGGGCCCAGACGTCGCGCGCGCCAGCTGCGTTCAGCGCTTCGGCCGCCCGCACCATGGTACCGCCGGAGGCGATCATGTCGTCGATCACCAGTACCCGCGCTCCGCGCACATCGCCTGCGAGCAGGTTTCCGGTCACCACACCGGCGCTGCGGCGCTTTTCCATCAACGCGAAGCCGACCTCGCGGCCGAGCCGCGCCTCCAGCGCTTCCCGAAATAGCTGGGCGCGTTTCACCCCGCCGGGATCAGGTGAGGCGACGCAGATCGCCTCTTGCCCGGCCAGGTCCGCGGCGCGATCCAGCAGAATGCCGCGGATGTCCAGCGCCAGTGCCTCGCAGCGGAACGCGTTCTGGAACGCCGAGAGGTTGTGCACCTCCACTGCCACGACACGCGCGGTGCCGACGGCCTCGAACAACTGGGCGACGTAGCGCGCGGTCAGAGGGTCGCGTGGTTTCGTCTGCCGGTCCTTGCGTGCATAGGCGAGATAGGGGACCACCGCCGTCACCCGCGCGACGCCGTTGGTGTGCAGCGCGCCGATGAAGAAAAGCAGACGGCAGAGCCTGTCATTGGGGCTGCCCTCGGGATCGTCGTGAAGCCCACAGATCACATAGGCATCGGCGCCGCGGACATCCTCCATCGGCCGGGCCTTGTGCTCGCCATCCTCGAAATCGCGCTCTTCGAGTGCCGCGAGCGGTCGTCCCAGTTCAGATGCGACGGCGCTGCCCAGAGCACCCGCCCCCTCGAGCGCGAAAAGTTTCAATGTCATGATGTCGTCTCCTTTCTTTCCGGAACCTCCATACGCCGGTCGACCTCGCGCGCGAGATCCTCAAGTGGCGCGCCGACCTCGACCGTGTAGGCCTGGTCCGGCGCCAGCCCTCTCAGTGTCTCCGGCAGACGGTCGATCTGCGCTGACGTATGCTCGCGCACCGCTTCAAGCCTGGGGGACGGCTCCAGCCGACGGCCACCCTCCATCACCTTGTGGATCAGTGGCGTGCCGTCCTGGTTGTCCTCCTCCAACGACATTACATCGCCGCAGATGAGGCCATCCGCATCATGCCGGCGCCAGACCTGTTTGCGTCCCGGCCATGTCGCCTTGCCCGTTGACAGCTTGCGCCGCGCAAGGCCGGCATATTCCTGCAGCTTGTAGGCGCAGTCGAGCACTGGCGCATCCGAGGCCGTGGTCAGGCTGGATCCAACACCGAATCCGTCGATCGGCGCGCCCGCGTCGACCAGCGCGGCGATACGGTCCTCGTCGAGCCCGCCACTGGCAAAAATGTCGACCTCCTCGAGCCCCGCCGCATCCAGAATGTCGCGCACGCGCCGGGCCAGCGTGTCCAGATCCCCGCTGTCGAGGCGCACCCCCCGCAAGGTGATGCCCTCTGCCTTCAGTCGAGGGGCGAGACGGGCCACCCGTTCAGCGCCCCGTTCGGTGTCGTAGGTGTCGATGAGCAGCACGAGGTTCTCCGGTCGCGCCCGGGCGAAGCGCAGAAACGCCTCCGCCTCGTCTTCGTGCGCCTGGATGAAGGAATGCGCCATCGTCCCTTGGATCGGCATATCGAAACGCTGACCGGCCAGGACCGTCGCCGTGCCGGTGAAGCCGGCGAGATAGGCCGCCCGCGCGGCCAGGATCCCCGCCTCGGAGCCGTGCGCCCGGCGCAGGCCGAAATCGACCAGTTGCCGCCCGCGCGCCGCCACTGTCATGCGCACCGCGCGCGAGGCCACGATCGTCTGGAACTGCAAGAGATTGATGATGCGGGACTCGACATACTGGGCCTCCGGCAACGGCGCGGTGACGCGAAGGATCGGCTCGTCGGGAAAGAACACGGTGCCCTCTGGCATCGCATGCACATCGCCGGTGAACCGGAATCGTGACAGGTGGTCGAGGAACGGCTTGCCGAACTGCCCGCTCCGGTCCAGCCAGTCGAGCTCTTCCTGCGACACGCGGATATCCTGCAGGAAGTCCAGCACCTGCTCGAGCCCGGCCGCGACGAAGAAGTTGCGCCGCGCGGGCAGCTTGCGGACGAAAAACTCGAAAACGGCGGTATCGGTCTCGTCGTTGGCGACATACGCTTCCATCATCGCCAACTGGTAGAGATCGGTCAGCAGAAAGCTCTTTGCCGGGTCCATCACGTGATCCTTTCCTGAATGTCCACCTGTCTGGGTTGCGCTTTTTAGCCGTGGCGCCGCGGGCCCGGCAACGGTCGGGGCATTGCCAGCATATCCTAGGGCAAGCTGACCTTCACGTCCTCCATCTCACCAGCCGGGAGGTGGGCCGGCTCTCGCCGAAGGTCCCGCACAGGGGGATCCGCCGTGGAAACGGTCCGGGGAGCCGTGCCGCCTCTTCCATGTTCACGAGATACCCTATCACATGCTGCTCCGGGTCGACGCTCTGACGGCCACACCATCCGCTCCGTTGGTTGACCTCGTCGATCCAGGGATTCACTGCGTCAAGCGGAGTGTCGATAATCTTCGGGCCTGGTGCGCTCATGTCCGTTCCTCGCTTAATGGCAAAGTCTGACAGCGCTCATGGCGCGATGCCTTAACCTGTGTGAGTCCGCGTCGCTTTGGCATCGTGAAGGAGGGTGTCCGGTGTTCGGACGCAGTCTGCAGATGCGCGGCGATACCGGACCATCATCTGGAAATGAAGGCCCCGGCAGGACAATGGCCGCCGCAGTGACCAGAAGATGGCATATGTCTGCGGCAAATGGCGTGAGAGGATACTGCAGCTGCCCGCTGGGACAACGGGCCATGTCGCCTGCGTCCATGGCGCTGAGGCGCTTTCCGTGATCGGCATCGCGGCCGGCCTGAACGTCAACTCCGACAGCTTTCTGATGACGGGGGCGATCGGCGCATCCTGCGCATTCCTGACGCCGATCGGGCACCGAAACCCAACGTTGATCCTCGGGCCCGGGGGGCTTTCGGTTCGGCGATTACTGGAAACCGGGGCTGCCGCTCGAGGTGCTGGTGGTGGCCGTCCGCATCCCGATCCTGCCGCTCGTCTGGCCGCTGTAAACTGGCCGCTGTGACATTGGGCCGGACCCGCACCGCATGCGCGGCTGGGCCGGCGCGCTTGACTGGTGTCAATGCAACCCGGCAACAATGGCGTGATGGTGGCATCAAATCTGGCAGGAGGCACGCATGGGTGATGACGATCAGGCGGCGATCAAGGCATTTCTGGCCGATCCGGCGAGCTACGGGTCAGGCCGGTCTGGAAATACCGTCGAGCGGATCGATACGCATATCTCGCATCTGTTTCTCGTGGGGGCGCGGGCGGTCAAGCTCAAGCGTGCGCTGCACCTGCCCTATCTCGATTTCTCCACGCCCGAGCAGCGACTGGCCGCCTGCGAAAAGGAGTTGCGCCTCAACCGCCGAACCGCACCGGAACTGTATCTTTGCGTGCGCCGCATCACCCAAAGCGCGCGCGGCCCGGAATTCAACGGCGCCGGCGCGCTTCTGGATGCGGTGGTCGAGATGCGGCGCTTCGATCAGCATCTGCTGTTCGACGCGATGGCGCAGCGCGGCGCGCTGACCCCTGCGCATCTCGATGCGCTGGCGGGCGAGATTTCAGCGTTTCATGCCGGTGCCCCGGTAGAGGCCGACGCACAGGGGGCCGCCAACATCGCGGCGGTGCTGCGCGTCAACGCGCAAGCCTTCCGCGAAAGCACGGTGTTTGCCGAGGCCGATATCGCCCGGCTCGACGCCGCCTTCGAGACGGCCTTGGCTGCCCATGCCGCGCAGCTCGACGCCCGGGCGCGCGCGGGCAACGTGCGACGCTGCCACGGCGATCTGCATCTGCGCAACATCTGCCTTTTCGAGGGACAGGTGCGGCTGTTCGATTGTCTGGAATTCAACGACGCGCTCGCCACCGTGGATGTGCTGTATGATCTGGCGTTTCTGGCGATGGATTTGTGGCATCGCGGCCTGCACGCCGAGGCGTCGCAAGTGGTGAACCGGTATTGCGATACGGCGCGGCAGGACGGGGACCAGGACGCGGGCCAGGAGGACGGCTATGCGCTGTTGCCGTTCTTCATGGCGCTGCGCGCCGCGGTGCGGGCGCATGTCACGGCGACGCAGGCCGGCAGCGCCGCCGACGACGCCGGGGGGCTCACCGCCGAGGCGCGCGCCTATTTCGATCTGGCAGAGCGTCTTCTGGCAGATAGCCCCGCGCGGCTGGTGGCCGTCGGCGGGCTCAGCGGGTCGGGCAAATCGACCATCGCCGCAGCGCTCGCGCCGCATCTCGGGCCCGCCCCCGGCGCGCGGGTGATCAGCAGCGACCGCACCCGCAAGGCGATGCATCACACCGCCCCCGATCAGCCGCTGCCGCCCGAGGCCTACAGCGCGGAGGTCTCGGCGCGGGTCTATGCCGAAATCGCCCGGCGCGCCGGCGCGTTGCTCGCCGACGGCGTCACGGTGATCGCCGACGCGGTGCATGATCGCGCCGAGGACCGCATACGGATCGCGCGCGTGGCCGCGGACGCCGGCGTGCCGTTTCACGGGGTCTGGCTCGAGGCCGACCCCGAGGCCCTGCACGCGCGGCTGCGTCGCCGCGATCCCGGCGCGTCGGATGCCGATGCGGAGGTACTCGACGACCAGCTTGCCCGCGCCCCTCAAAAGGTGGATTGGCAGACCGTTTCAACGGGTGGACCCGTCACGCACAGCCTGACCCGGATTCTCGCAAGCGTGACCGGGGGCGATGAGACGCCGTCACACAATCATGACCCATGAACCCTCACGCAGTGACCAACCCATGGCCCGACAGGAGAATGACAATGGCACAAGACGACAACAGGATTCCCACCCTGAAAGAGGCGCTGCAGGAGCCTTGCAAGTTTCGCGACATGACGCTCGCGATGGAGCCGATGCCGAATTACAGCAGTACGCCGGACGGCCCCAATGAAACCCCGATCTCGTTTTGGGCATCGTGGGATCTGGCCGATCGTCCACGGCGGATCGCCCTGCTTCTGGATGATTGCCAGGAAGAGTATCGTCCCTATGCAGAGGATATCCTGCCCAACATGGTCAGGATCGTCGATGCGTTCCGGGCGGCTCGGTCCGGAAGCGACGGTGTCTGCATTGCCTGGAGCGCCTGGAGCCGGCGTTTCGATGACGGCATTTCCAACGCCATGGACCGATGGTACGGCCCGAGGGGCCTGCGCCCGGACAAACCGGAAAACGCGGCCTATGTCTTTACCGGGGCCCCCGGGCTGGACCCGCTGACCGAGATCGCACCGACCGAGGACGAGGTGGCAGATGGCTGGTTCTACCATGGCAAGCATCTCGACATGTTCTGGACATTCGACCCGGACGGCGCGTCCTATCTCGACAAGAAGCTGACGGCCCTCGATATCGATACCATCGTCATTGTCGGGCTGTGGACGGATGAATGCGTGCTGAGCACCGCCTATGCCGGCAACTCGCGGGGCTATGATGTGGTGGTGGTCGGCGATGCCGTCGCCACGGCGACCGCCAATCAGCAAACCGCGCTCACTGTTGCCGACAGCACCGTGGCAAAGGTGCTATCGACAGAGGACGTCGTCCACTACATGAAGACCGACTTTGTCACCGGAGAACCTGAGGCGGTGAAAGGCACGCGCTTTCCCGACGGTCGAAAGGAAGCCTGACATGGGCGAGTGGCATGCAAGGGAGGCAATAGGACCATGCGACCCTCGCCTGTTTTTTTCAGGGTGTGTCTTTGCCCGAATGTGTCATTTTACTCGATAGACAGGCTGCGGAGGCCTTGCTCCGCATGGCTGTCGAAACGGAAGGCGTGCGGCAATGTCTGCAAAGAAAGCGATACTGTATGGCGCGAGTCTTCTCGCGCTCGTCGGGGCCGGGTATCTCTACTGGGTGATGCATTTGGATGACGGCCCGCCGCCGGGGTTTGCGACTGCAAACGGACGGATAGAGGCGGAACGCGTGGACGTGGCCACGAAATTCAGCGGTCGTCTGACAGAGATCATGGTCAGCGAAGGCGACCGCGTCGACTCGGATCAGGTGCTGGCGCGGCTCGACGATACGCAGATTCGGGCGCAATTGCGCGAGGCCGAGGCTGAGGTTGCCGCGGCCCGTCAGACGCTTGCGGACCGTCGCGCGATGCTCGCGGAAAAGAAAAGCACGCTGACCTTTGCCGAGAAGGAGCTTTTTCGCGCCGAGGAACTGGGTTCGCGCGGATTTGCGCCCGAAGAAACGATCGACCTGCGCCTGTCGAAAAAGGAGTCGGCCGAGGCGGCGGTGGAGTCGGCGAAGGCAGCGATCTCCGCCGCGGACTCCCGGATCGAGGCCGCAGAGGCCACTGTCGACCGGCTGCGCGCGGATCTCGAGGAATATGCCCTGCACGCCCCGCGCGCGGGGCGTGTGCAGTATCGCCTCGCCGAAACGGGCGAAGTGCTGTCGGCGGGCGCGCGTGTCCTCACGCTGCTGGATCTCACGGATGTGGTGATGACGGTCTACCTGCCCACCGGCGCGGCAGGGCGGCTGAGTTATGGGTCCGAGGCGCGATTGGTGCTCGATGCGGCCCCCGAATACGTGATCCCGGCCAGCGTCAGCTTTGTCGCCGGTGAGGCGCAGTTCACGCCGAAATATGTCGAGACCGAGGAGGAACGCGAGAATCTGATGTTCCGGGTCAAGCTGCGCATCCCGCCCGAGATCCTTGCCGATTATCAGGACGTGGTGAAGACCGGCGTGCCGGGCGTCGCCCATGTGCGTGTCGATCCGGGCGCGGAATGGCCCGCTTCACTCGCGGTCCGGCTCCCCGATGTCCGCTGAGGCGATCACCGCCGATCTGGCGCATATCAGCCACCGCTACGGCGCGATCATGGCGCTTGACGATGTCAGCCTGCGCTTTGCGGAAGGAAGCATGGTGGGGCTGATCGGGCCGGACGGGGTGGGCAAATCCACGCTTCTGGGCCTGATGGCCGGCATCCGGCGGATCCAGCAGGGCCGGGTCGAGGTGCTGGGCGGCAACATGGGCGAGCGTGCGCATCGCGCCGCGAGCTATCCGCGCATCGCCTATATGCCGCAAGGCCTCGGGCGGAACCTCTACCCGACGCTGTCTGTCCACGAGAATGTCGATTTCTTCGGCCGGCTTTTTGGTCAGGGCCCGTCGGAGCGGGAAGGTCGCATAAGGGAGCTTCTGGACAGCACCGGGTTGGCACCGTTCGCGACGCGCCCGGCGGGAAAACTATCGGGCGGCATGAAGCAGAAGCTGTCCCTGTGCTGCGCGCTGATCCATGACCCGGATCTGCTCATTCTCGACGAGCCCACGACCGGCGTCGATCCCCTGTCGCGCAAGCAGTTCTGGGAGCTTATCGACCGCATTCGCGCGCGCACCGAAGGCATGACGATGGCGATTGCTACGGCCTACATGTCCGAGGCCGAACGGTTCGATCATGTGGTCGCAATGGACGCGGGCCGGGTTCTGGCCATCGGCACACCGCAGGCCCTGCGGGCCGAGGCCGGGACGGACACGCTGGAAGAGGCCTTCATCGCGTTTCTGCCGGAGGAAAAACGCGCCGGCCACGGGTCGGTTCATCTGCCCCCGCGCGACCGGACGGAAGGCCCCGCCGCCATCAAGGCCGACGGGCTGACCAAGCGGTTCGGCGATTTCACCGCGGTCGACAATGTCAGTTTCGAGATCGAGAAGGGCGAGATTTTCGGCTTTCTCGGGTCCAATGGCTGCGGCAAGACCACCACGATGAAGATGCTGACAGGACTGCTGGATCCGACCGAGGGCAACGCACAGATCTTCGGCAAGCCGGTAAACAGCAGTGACCTCGCGACGCGGCGCCGCGTCGGCTACATGTCGCAGTCCTTTTCGCTCTACGCAGAACTTTCGGTCCGACAAAACCTCGTGTTGCACGCGCAGTTGTTTCAATTGACCGCGGCACGGCAACGCGCCCGCGTGCGGCAATTGCTTGACCGGTTCGAGCTTGAGGACATGGCCGACAGCCATCCCGACAACCTGCCGCTCGGCGTCCGCCAACGCCTGCAACTGGCCGTCGCCGTCCTGCACGAGCCCGAGATGCTGATCCTCGACGAGCCGACCTCCGGCGTGGATCCGGTGGTGCGCGACAGATTCTGGGAATTGCTGATCTCGCTGTCGCGCGAGGATGGGGTCACGATCTTCATTTCGACCCATTTCATGAACGAAGCCGAGCGCTGCGACCGCATCTCTCTCATGCATGCCGGTCAGGTTCTGGCCGTGGGCAATCCGGAAGACCTGCGCCGTGAGCGCGGCGCGGACAGCCTTGAAACCGCGTTCATCGAATATCTAGAAGAAGCCGCGGGCGACGAGGCGCCGGGCGAGGCACCCGCGCCCGACCGCCAGAAGCGCCACGCCGAAGGTCGGCAAAGCCTGCTCTCGCCGGCCCGGGTCTGGGCCTTTGCCCGCCGCGAGGGGATCGAGCTCAGGCGCGATCCGATCCGGCTGGCCTTTGCGCTATTGGGGCCGGTGATTCTGATGATAGCCGTCGGTTTCGGGATTTCCTTCGACGTGGAAAACCTGTCCTACGCGACATTAGACCGGGATCGCAGCGCCGAGAGCCGTTCCCTGCGACGACAGTTTTCCAGTTCGCGCTATTTCGAGGAGGCTGTCGATCTGGAGTCCATCGCCGAGATGACGGTTCTTCTTCGCACGGGCGATGTCACGATGGTCCTCGTCATACCTCCCGATTTCGGCCGCGATCTGCTGGCCGGGGACCAGCCCGAAGCGGCACTCTGGCTTGACGGCTCGAACACGGTGCGTGCCGAATCCGCCCGGCGTTACGCCGAGGCGGCCTTCACGGACTTTCTGATCGAGATGTCGCAGGCCGAAACCGGTGAGGTGCCCGACCTCTACCCTGCCACCATCGAACCGCGCTTTCGCTACAATCAAAGCTTTGACTCGGCCTATGCGATCCCGCCCGGTGTGCTGATGATGATGCTGATCATGATTCCGACGATGATGACCGCCCTGGGTGTCGTGCGCGAAAAGGAGATGGGCTCGATCACCAATCTCTACGCGGCCCCGGTGCGCAAGCTGGAATTCCTGATCGGCAAGCAGATGCCCTACATTGTCGTCGCCATGGTCAGTTTCGTCATTCTGGTCGGCATGCTGCTGGTGGTATTCGGTCTGCGGATCGAGGGCAGCGTGCTGGCGCTGGTCAGCGGGGCCTTGCTTTACACGAGCGCCGCGACGGCGTTCGGGCTGGTAATCTCGACCTTCGTGCGCAGCCAGATCGCCGCGATTTTCGGCAGCGCGATCATCGTCATCATCCCGACGGTCAACTTTTCGGGCATGCTCTACCCCGTCTCCACGCTGGATGGTGTGGCGCGGATCATCGGCGAAGGCTTCCCGGCACTTTATTTTCAGCGGATCAGCACGGGTGTGTTCAACAAGGGGTTGAGCCTTGGGGATCTCTATCTCAACCACCTGATCCTTGCGGGCTTTTGCGGACTTTTCCTGGCCCTCGCCGCGCTGTTTCTCAAAAAGCAGGAGGCGTGAGATCATGCGGAGCCTGCGCAACATATTCCGGCTGGGCCTGAAGGAATTGTGGAGCCTGTTTCGCGATCCGGTCCTGATGGCGCTGGTTGCGTACACGTTCACCGCTGCGGTCTATGCCGTCGCCCACGGCGTGCGGACCGAGGTACGCAACGCCGCGATCGCCGTGGTCGATGAGGACCGTTCGACCGTTTCCAACCGGATCCGCGGGGCTTTCCTGCCGCCCTATTTCCAGAGCGCCGACCTGATCGGCATCGACGAGATGGGACCGGCGATGGATCGCGGCCGTTACAGTTTCGTGCTCTACATCCCCGACGAATTCGAGGCCGATCTGCTGGCCGGACACCGGCCCGTGCTGCAACTGAATGTCGATGCGACGGCGATGACGCTGGCCGGCAACGGCACCGCCTATGTCAGCCGGATCGTACAGGACGAACTGGCCGGGTATCTGTCGCAAACAGGTGCAGAGGCCGCCCTGCCGGCCAGTCTCGTGCCCCGCGCGCGGTTCAATCCGAACCTGCAATCGCAATGGTTCTTCGCCGTGATGCAGGTGATCGGCAATGTCACGATCCTGGCTGTGGTGCTGTCGGGGGCTGCGGTGATCCGCGAGCGCGAGCACGGCACGATCGAGCATCTCATGGTGATGCCGGTCACGCCGCTGGAGATCATGCTGGCCAAGATCTGGGCCAACGGCCTCGTCATCGTCAGTGCGGCGGTGCTGTCGCTGTTGCTGGTGGTCGAGACGCTGATGGGCATTCCGGTGCCGGGTTCGATCGCGGTCTTCGCCACCGGGGCGGCGATCTACCTGTTTTCGGTGACCGCATTGGGGATCATGCTGGCGACCTTCGCGACCACGATGCCACAATTCGGCCTGCTGTCGATCCCGGTCTTCGTCGCGCTTTATCTTTTGTCGGGCGGGGTCACACCGCTTGAGGCGATGCCGGAGCTGCTGCGCGGCCTGATGCAAGTGTCGCCCGCAACGCATTTCACCAGCTTCGCGCAGGCGGTCCTCTACCGCGGGGCGGGATTTTCACTGGTCTGGACCGACCTGCTCGCGGTTATCTGCATCGGCGCTGTTTTCCTCGGCCTCGCGCTCACCCGGTTCCGCAAGGCCATGGCAGCGGCGCGATGAACCCCCTCTCCGGCCCGATCCCAGTCCACCGCGTCGCGTCAATCCGGGGATGTCACTGGCCCGGCTGCGCCTCATTGAGGCCACAATCAGGAACAGGACATCCAGCCGCCATGAAAACCGTCACCCGAAAAGGACGGGGCCACCTACGACAAGTCGGTGACCCGCCTGGCCAAGGATCGCAACGCCTCGCTCACCTTCCAAGCTTTCCCAGCCGATCATCTGGATCACCTGCACACCGGTACCGGGGTCCATCCGTTCAGGGCTGAAACGCGCCACTGGCGCATTTCCACATCGTCCCACACCCCGATCGAGAGCATGGTCGCCACCGTCAGACACCGAACCGTGCGGGACGAGGAGCGCACTGTCGCAGAAAACCGCGAAGCTGATGGCGTTGAAGCTCGATCACGCTGCCGCGACAACATGGCGGCGCCCGAAGGGCGCCAACCAGTTGCCTTTGGTCATCGAAGGCGTCACATCCACCGACGCTGTCGCCGCAAACGACACCGAAGACCGCCCCGCCTGATCAGGCCGCATCGCCAAAATCGGGCCCGGGTCGCAGCATGGGCCACAATGGCGCGACCGACCCAAAGTGCCGTCTCAAACACATTGCGGCAAATGACGGCATAGGCCGAACGGGGAAAGCGTGGACCCCGCAGGCCGCGACGCAGGGATCAGGCGAACCACCAACGCTCCATCCAGCGCTCGCCGTCCATGTCGAAATTGGACGCGAATTCCCCATGTGCGATCTTGCCATTGGTCGCAAAGACAAAATTTGCGAACATCGGCAGCACGGTGCCACCATCCTCGGACACAAGCTGCTGCATCTCGGAATACATGGCGCGACGCGTATCCTCGTTCAACTCCGCCCGGGCCTGTACCAGCAACTCGTCGAACCGCGCGTTCGACCAGCTGCTGTCATTCCAAGCCGCGCCGGACTCGTAAGCCGTGGAAAAGATCTGATCCTCGGTCGGCCGCCCGCCCCAGTAGACCGCGCAGAATGGATCCTTCAGCCAGACATCCGACCAGTAGCCGTCATTGGATACGCGATTGACGTTGATGTTGATGCCGGCCGCGCCGGCCGAGTTCCTGTAGAGAACGGCTGCATCCACGGCCCCCGGAAAGGCCGCGTCGGCCGCCGACAGGGTCACGTCGAGACTGTCGAGCCCGGCCTCACGCAGATAAAATTTGGCCTTGTCCGGATCGTGGCTGTGCTGGGCAATCTCCGGATCGTGGAAGCGGTAGCTTGGGCCGATGGGCTGGTCGTTGCCGATGGTGCCGTGCCCGAACAGAATCTTGTCGACCAGCTCTTGCCGGTTGATGGCGTATTTCAGCGCCAGCCGGACATTCACGTCTTCAAAGGGCGCGGTGCCGGCCTGAGCGGCGAAGCTGTAATATTGCGGCCCCGAGATCGAATGGATCGCAAGACTCGGATCGCGTCCCAGCAGGCTGACGGTCTTGAGATCGAGCTTGTCGATCACGTCGACCTCACCCGAGACCAGCGACGAGGTCCGCGCGTTCACATCGACCACCGACAGCATCTCGACGACGTCGAACCAGCCGCGGTTCGGGTTCCAGTCCTCTGTGTGACGTTCCAGACGGGCGACGACGCCGGGCTGGAATTCGATCAGCTTGTAGGCCCCGCAGCCATCGCCCGAGCGCCAGTCGATCCCGCCGCTGCCGTCGGATGGCACGATCGCCATGTGATAATCGGTGAACACGAAGGGAAAGTCGGCGCTGCCATCGGCCAGTTCGAACACGACCGTGTTGTCGCCTTCCTTGGCGACGCTCACGATCGGGTCGACCAGCGGCTTGGCGACCGAGGTGGACCCCTCGCCCCTGTGATGATTGATGGAGTCGACGATGTCATCGAGGCTGAGTGCCTTGCCGGAATGGAAGGTCACCCCCTGTCGGATGGTGAAGCGCCACGTCCGGGCATCCGGCGTCGCCTCCCAGCTTTCGGCCAGATCCGGTTCGGCCGAGCCATCTGTCGCCACCTTGGTCAGGTAGCCGTGCATGCCAAGCGGAAGGGCGACCGTGAAGCCGTTCGTCCAGGTGGCCGGATCCAGCGTGTCGCTGGTGTTGCCGTGGCCTTTTGCATGGCGGATCGTGCCGCCGCGCTTCGGGGTCGTCTCGGTGGCCGACCACGCAAGGCCCGGCATCATGCCGGCGGACAGGCCTGTTGCGGCCGTGCCTGCAAGAAAGCTTCGGCGGTCGAGACCGCGAATGCGAGATGTCATTGTTGTGGGTTCTCCCTGTGACTGTGCCCTTCGAAAAGCGCACCGATGGGTCATACTACCGGGCCGCAGCGGATCGTCAAGTTGCGAGGGAAATCATCGGGGGCGCCGCACCCGAGCGCGGGGTGACAAACGCGGGGACTGCTCAATCGACGCGGTTCGCTTGGATCGGAGCCAACCTCGGTCCGCTCCGCCGCTGCCGACGATCCCGCACGGCCGCCGTCACGTTTCCCGCCCGAGGTAAATTTGAAGTCGGCGAATACTGCTGCTACGCTCAGGAAAGACGCTGGCGCGGCCGGCTCCGAAATGCATTATGATGGGAGACACCAATGATCAGCCTGACCATAAATGGACAAAAGCACGACATGTACGTTCCCGAAGACATGCCTCTGCTTTGGGTGCTTCGGGATGTCATCGGCATGAAAGGGACGAAATTCGGGTGCGGTATCTCTCAATGCGGGGCCTGTACCGTGCATATGGACGGGGAAGCAATACGCTCATGCGCCACGCCGGTCTCCGAGGCCACGGGAGAGATCGAAACCATCGAGGCGATGGCAGACGACGGTGTTGGCAGAAACGTCCAGCAGGCCTGGCTGGATCTGGGTGTGGCCCAGTGCGGGTACTGCCAGACAGGCCAGATCATGACGGCCACGGCGCTGCTGAAGAAAACGCCAAAGCCGGAAACCCAGGAAATCGTCGATGCCATGGCCGGCAACCTGTGCCGTTGCGGCACCTACAACCGGATCCTGGCCGCCATTGAAAAGGCCGCAGACATGGAGGTCAGCCAATGAGCCGCGCCGAAGACACGATGCAGATCGCCAATGTCAGCCGCCGCGGGCTTCTGAAGGGCCTCGCCGGGGCGTCGGCGCTGCTGCTCGCCGCCCGCTGGGATCCCGCACTGGCCGGCGAACAGGCGCAGTTCGGCGCCGGTGCCATGCCCGGTGGCTGGGTCGATGATCCCAACGTGTTTATCCAGATCGCATCCGATGGCGTGGTCACGATCGTCAATAACCGCTCCGAGATGGGTCAGGGGATCCGCACCAGCCTGGTGATGGTGGGTGCCGACGAGCTGGGTGCCGACTGGGAACAGGTCAGGGTTCACCAAGCCGACGGGGATCAGGACAAGTACGGCAACCAGAACACCGACGGCTCGCGCAGCATGCGCCACTGGTACGATCCGATGCGACGTGCGGCGGCCGCCGCGAGGCTTATGCTGGAACAGGCCGCGGCCAAAGAGTGGGACGTGCCTGTTCACGAGGTCGAAACCCGCGTTCACAAGATCGTGCACAAATCCTCCGGCAAGGAGTTGGGCTTTGGCGCGCTCGCGGAGGCCGCAAGCCAGCTTGAGGTTCCCGGACGCAATGCTCTGGTCCTGAAAGCCGACAGCGAGCTGCGATTCATCGGCAAGGAATCCGGGCTGGTCAATGGCGAGCTAGACTCCGCGCCCCCCAAGGCTATCGACGGGCGCGATATCGTGACCGGGCAGGCAGTGTTCGGCGCCGACATCGATCTTGATGACACCCTATACGCGGTGATCGCCCGCCCTCCTGTCTATGGTGCCAAGGTCAAGAGTTTCGACGACAGCGAGGCGCTGAAAGTCAGGGGTGTCGAAAAGGTGATGCCCATCGAAGGCGCGCAACAACCGGCCGGCTTCAACCCCCTTGGCGGTGTCGCCGTCGTGGCGTCCAATACCTGGGCGGCCATGGAAGGACGCAAGGCCTTGAAGATCGATTGGGATAATGGCCCGGCCGACGATAACGCGACCTATACCACCGATACGTACCGGAAATCCCTCGAAAAAGCGGCGGAGTCTCCCGGCAAGGTCGTTCGGGAAAATGGCGGCGACGTGGACGCGGCCCTCGAAAGTGCCGACAAGCGGGTTTCGGCCACCTACTACATGCCGCACATGGCGCAGGCTCCGATGGAGCCGCCCGTCGCCACGGTACGGATCCGTGACGGCAAGGCCGAGGCGTGGGCTCCGGTTCAGAATCCCCGCGCCACCCGGGACGGCATTGCCGATCGGCTGGGTATGGACAGGAGCGAGGTCACGGTGCATGTCACGCTTCTCGGGGGCGGTTTCGGCCGCAAGTCCAAGCCGGATTTCGTCACCGAGGCGGCGATCGTCGCCGAGGCTTTCGAAGGCCGCCCGGTCAAGCTGCAATGGTCCCGCGAGGATGACATTCACCACAGCTATTTCCACGCCGTCACCGTCGACCGGATGGATGCCGGTCTCGATGCGGACGGCAAGGCGACCGCCTGGCGGCACCGCACCCTGTCCCCGAGCATCGGGTCGCTGTTCGCGCCGGACCCCAAGCACCTGCAGGAATTCGAGCAGGGCATGGGGCTCAACACCATGCCCTTCGATATCCCCGCCATCCGGCTGGAAAATCCGCCCGCGCCTGCGCATGTGCGCATCGGCTGGTTCCGCGCGGTCTATAACCTGCCGCATGCCTGGGCCATCCAGAGCTTTGCCCATGAACTGGCCGAGGCGGCGGGCAAGGACCACCGGGATTACGTGCTGGACCTGCTCGGGCCGGATCGCAAGATCGGGAATTTGACCGTCGGCGATGGCTGGAATTACGGCGAAGATCCCGACAAATACCCGATCGATATCGCCCGGATGCGCCGGGTGATCGAGCGCGCCACCGACGAGGCCGGATGGGGCAGAGAGACGGACAAGGGTCGCGGTCTCGGCCTCGCCTTCCATCACAGTTTTGTGTCCTATGCCGCCATCGTCTTTGACGTGGAGGTGGATGATGAGGGCCAGCTGACCATTCACCGCGCCGATATCGCCTTCGATTGCGGACCTCAGGCGAACCCGGAACGTCTTCGGTCCCAGCTTGAGGGCGCCTGCGTCATGGGGATCGGCATTGCCATGCAGAATGAGGTGACGTTCGAGGACGGTGTCGCTCAGCAGGGCAATTTCGACACCTACCTGATTCCACGAATGCCCGATGCGCCCAAGGTTCTGCGTGTCCATCTGATAGACAACCCGGGCGATGCGATGGGCGGTGCCGGCGAACCGGGTCTTCCACCCGTGGCACCAGCGCTTTGCAACGCCATCCACGCGGCCACTGGCAAGCGCATCCGGCGACTTCCGGTTGGCGATCAATTGAGCGGGTGAGAGATATGCACAGAAGTTGGTGAGGCCGCTGCGTGCCAATAAGAGTGGGAAATTCGACCGGCTGAAGTTGACACTTAAGGGCACAGGAGAACGAACCGATGGTCGTGCCTTCATGGACGCCGCTTTCGCCGGATGCCGGAACTGACAGCCTTTTGCCCGATGCGACACCTGCCCGCGTCGTGGCCGCACCGGCGGCACCGACGGCCGAATTGAAACGCACGCCAAAGCGGCGCGGCTTTACGGCGAAATACAAGCTGCGCATTCTCGATGAGACGGACCGGGCCGCAGACACGGGCGGGGTCTCGAGCATTCGGCGCCGCGAGGGGCTCTGTTACTTGGCCCTGACCGATTGGCGCGGGGGCGCGCGCGGCCGGTGCGGAACATTGCGCGGAAGATCCGCCAGAGAGGCTGCATGGAAAATCTCTCGCCGATAGCGCTCGGGCTCCTTGGAAGCCTTGTCGCAGGACTGATGACAGCCCTTGGTGCCGTACCCGTACTTTTTGGAAAGGTTCCTGGCGCGGGTTTGCGGGACATGTCGCTAGGGTTTGCGGCCGGTGTCATGCTGTCCGCATCGTTTTTTTCCCTGATTATCCCGGCGTTGGAAGCTGCAGGGGAAAGTTATGGCGAAGGTGTTATTCCGGCTTTGATTGCCGTTATCGGAATCCTTGCCGGGATGGCTGTTATCGCTTTGCTTAACGAAGCGTTGCCCCACCAGCATTTCAGCACCGGACGCGAAGGACCGCAGGGCGCGGCACTTCGCAAGATATGGCTCTTTATCATTGCGATCACCATCCACAACTTTCCCGAAGGGTTGGCCGTGGGTGTTGGATTCGGCGCTCATGGGCTATCGGGTGGTCTGCCGCTGGCAATTGGTATCGGACTGCAGAACCTGCCCGAAGGTCTGGCCGTGGCTGTCGCCCTGATCGGTGAAGGCTATGGCCGGTTGCGTGCCTGGAGTATCGCGGCGCTCACTGGATTGGTTGAACCCGTAGGTGGTGTGATCGGAGCGGCGCTGATCACATTTTCAGAGCTGTTCCTGCCGTGGGGACTCGCATTCGCGGCGGGAGCGATGCTCTATGTCATCAGTCACGAAATCATTCCCGAAACACATCGCAGCGGGCATCAGAAGAAGGCAACACTCGGGCTCTCGATAGGACTTGTTCTTATGCTCTTTCTCGATGTTTGGCTGGGTTAGATCCCTGGCTTGGAACCCAAGTGACTGATCGCGTCCTGCAGATCGCCGACCGGGCGGCACACGCCTTGCTCAAGCTTGGGCCGGTTTTCAATCGGCTCCAGGGCCGGGTCATTGTCTGTTTTCCGTCTCTCTCAGGGGACGCAGAGGCCGGCTCATGGCGAGGCCCGTCATCCCATGCGCATTGTGTCAACATCACGTTAATTGAATATTCCAAAGCGGATGCACGTTGCGGCCCCGCGCTTGACGCGGGTTAATGCCGACATCCCGAGGCCCGTGTTTACACTTCGGGCGACGCGAATGGATGCAGAAGGAAGGGACGTGACCCGTGGCCAAAGGTGAAGCGAAGACGGATATCACGGATCTGGCGCGGCGGACACAGGCGCCGGTTGGAGTATCCGTCTTCCGTAACAGTGAACCGCGCCAGATTTCCGAAAGCATGAAAAGCTTCCCTGTCGTCGTCCGAATGGCCCGGGTCGCGCTGTGCTGAGACCCCTTCCTGCCCTGCTCGTTTTCCCGGGTTCAAGATTGCCCGACGGTCGAGACCGGGTGTCCATCACCCGCGGCCGCGATGCACGGTCGCGGCGAAAGTGCGCCATAACGCCAAAGGAGATACGCATGTTTTTTCTGACCAGCCCTGATTTCGGCCCGGGAGAGACCATTCCCGTGCGATTCACCTGCGATGGCGACAACGTCTCACCCGCCTTTCGCTGGGCAAACCTGCCGGACGGTACGGTGGAATTGGTGCTGTCATGCGACGACGCCGACGGGCCGGACGGCCTTTACCGCCATTGGACGGCCTGGGGCATCTCGCCTGAAACCGGCTTTCTGCATGGCGGCTTCGGGCGGGCCTCGCAGGAGCCGGGGTTCCAGCAGGCGTTAAACGATTTTGACGAGTTCGGCTATAGCGGGCCCTGTCCGCCGCCGGGCGACCCGCCGCACAGTTACCACTTTCGCCTCAGCGCGCTGCGTGAGAAGATCACCACAGCAGCGCCCGGTGCGACCTGCGAGGAGATATCCACGCTCGCGCGGCCCAAGTTGATCGAGTTCACGGAACTGGTGGGCGTTTACGGGCGCTGATATGGGCGCTGAGGCTCGTCATGCGCGGCCCCCGCGCGGGGCCACGCGGGATCTCTCAGACGGGAGTGCCGGGGTCGCCGGGTCGCACATGGAGGAACCGGTCCAACTCGGCCATCACATGATCCAGCGTGCCTGCGGCGATTTCCTGACCGGCCCGATCCTCGGCACGAAATTCGTGTTGATCGCGGTGCCGGCTAATGCGGGCGGCCAGCACCTCGTCCGCGCCGCCCCTGAAGATATCGAAATGCGGAATGCCGTCCTCTTCGCTCCAGGCGAAGCGGGTGGCCGCTCCATTCTGGATGACATGGGCGCCGTAGCTTTCCAGCCGCAGGTGATCGGCCGGACCGATCAGGTTCTTAGCAAGTCTGATGACGTTGTCGGACATGATATGTTTCCTGCTTGTGGGTATGGGTTTGGCCGGACAGGTGCCTGTTCGGTAGCGGCAGTATGCCGTGTGCAGAACACGCGTGCCTTAACACTGATCATGCCGCCATTGAAGAGGCCTTGCGGATATCCGCTTTGAGCATGGCCCGCCGATGATCGGATCGCGGCTTTTCACGCTAAA
>JAWLFT010000151.1:0-3312 GCA_041685435.1 Roseovarius sp. | reverse complement strand
TGGCAGCCCGTAGGGGAGTCGAACCCCTCTTTCCAGGTTGAAAACCTGGCGTCCTAACCGATAGACGAACGGGCCAGCTACACGACGCGTCGATAGGGAAAACGCGCCGGGCGCGCAAGAGGTTTTCTGAAAAAACATCCCCTGCGCGTGACGGAAAACCGAGGGATCCCTCAATTTGCCGGGGCGGCGTCCTCGAGGCGCAGCTGGACCGAGCGGCGACCGCCCCAGGTGTTGATCTCCAGCCGACCGGCGAGGTGGAACCGCGCGCCCTCATGGCCTGCAAGTTCCGGCCCGAGCGCCGTGTCAAAGGCACCGAAGGCAATGGCGTCGAGGCTGGTGCCAAATCCGTCGGTGAGGCGCAGCTTGAGATGGTTGTCGCCGAGTTGCCGCGCGAAGGTGATCTGGCTGTCGGCAAAGACGAAACGCGGCCCCGGCGCGCCGGCGCCAAAGGGACCCGCGGCCTCGATCTGTTCGATCACTTCGATGGTGGCCGCACGCGGCGTCAACAGCCCGTCGAGCCGCAGATCGGCGCGGCCCATGCGATCCGCGCCCTGTTTTGCAAGCAGCTCGGTCAGGCGGGACATGGCCGCGTCCAGCTTGTCGCGGGCGACGGTCAGACCGGCCGCCATCTTGTGACCGCCCCCCTTGATCAGCAGGCCTTCCGCCGCGAGCCGCTGGATCGACGCGCCGAGATCAACCCCCGAGACCGAGCGGCCGGAGCCCTTGCCCTCGTCGCCGTCCAGACCGATGACGATGGCGGGCCGGTTGAGGCTTTCCTTGAGCCGGCTGGCGACAATGCCGACCACGCCCGGATGCCAGCCTTCGCCCGCCGCCCAGACCAGTGCCGCGTCCGCTCCGCGTGCCTCGGCTTGGGCAATGGCGGCCTCGCGCACCTCGGCCTCGACATCGCGCCGCTCGGTGTTGAGTTGATCGAGTCGTTGGGCCATCGCGCGGGCCTCGTGCGCGTTGTCGCAGGCCAGCAGGCGCGCGCCGAGATCTGCCTTGCCGATGCGCCCGCCGGCATTGACGCGCGGCCCCAGAAGAAACCCCAGATGATACGCATTGGGCGCGGCATCCATGCGCGCGACATCCGCAAGCGCCACCAGCCCGGGGCGCGCGCGCCCGGCCATCACATGCAGGCCCTGCCGCACGAAGGCGCGATTGACCCCGATCAGCGGGGCGACATCGGCCACCGTCGCCAGCGCCACGAGATCGAGGCAGGTCATCAGGTCCGGACCGCGTCCGCCTGCCGCGCGCAACTGGCGTCCGGCCTCGACGAGCATCAGGAACACCACCGCCGCCGCACAGAGATGCGCGAGATCGCCGCTTTCGTCCTGTCGGTTGGGGTTCACCACGGCATGCGCGGGGGGCAGCGTCTCGCCGCCGAGATGGTGGTCGAGCACGATCACGTCCGCGGCCGTCGCAGCCGCCAGCGCCGCGTGGCTGAGCGTGCCACAATCGACGCAGACGATCAGGTCATGCCGTGCCGCAAGATCGGTCATGGCGGGCGGGTTGGGGCCGTAGCCTTCGTCGATCCGGTCGGGGATATAGAGCGTCGGCTCGGGCGCGCCCATCCGGCGCAGCCAGTCGATCAGCAGCGCCGCGGAGGCCCCGCCGTCGACATCGTAATCGGCAAAGACCGCGATGCGCTGTCCGCGCCGCACCGCCTGCAGGAAGCGCGCGGCGGCGCGTTCCATGTCGCGCAGGCTGCGCGGATCGGGCAAGAGGTCGCGCAAGGTCGGCGAGAGATATGTTGTGGCCTGATCCGGCGCCACACCAAGCCGCGCCAGCGTCTGGCACAGCGCGCGGGGCAGGGCGCTGGCTTGCGCCATCGCCTCGGCGTGCCGGTCGGTCTCGATCCCCGGTCCGACCCAGCGCCGCCCGGTCAGCGAGCATTCCACGCCAAGAAAGGCCGTCACTGCCCGCACCTCGTCCTTCGTGGTCCAAATACGTCCGGGGCCGCGTCCCGGGTCTCAGTCACGCTTGCTGCGATAGATCATCCGGCGCAGCGATCCGGTGCGCGAGCGCATCAGCACGGTCTCGGTCTCGATATATCCGGGGCGGCGTTTCAGGCCCGACACCACCGAGCCGTCGGTGACGCCGGTCGCGGCGATGATCACCTGATCGGTGACCATGTCGTCGCGGGCATAGACGCGATCGAGATCGGTGATGCCCGCCTTGGCCGCGCGGGCGCGTTCCTCGTCGTTGCGAAAGGTCAGCCGGCCCCAGATCTGCCCGCCCATGCATTTGAGCGCCCCGGCGGCCAGCACGCCCTCGGGCGCGCCGCCAAGGCCCATATACATGTCGATGCCGGTCATCTCGGACTCGGCGCAGTGCATCACCGCCGCGATATCACCATCGGTGATCAGAAAGACGGCCGCGCCGGTGCTGCGCAGATCGTCGATCATATCCTGATGACGGGGGCGTTCGAGCACGCAGACGGTGATATCGGCCGGCTTGCAGCCCTTGGCGCGGGCCAGCGCCTCGACCCGCTCGCGCGGGCTCATATCGAGCGAGACGACATCGGTGGGAAATCCCGGCCCGATCGCCAGCTTGTCCATGTAGACGTCGGGCGCGTGCAGCATGGTGTGGCGCGGGGCCATGGCGATGATGGTCAGCGCATTGGGCATGGCCTTGGCGGTCAGCGTCGTGCCCTCCAGCGGGTCGAGCGCGATATCCACGCCCGGCCCGTCGCCGGTGCCCACTTCCTCGCCGATAAAGAGCATCGGCGCCTCGTCGCGTTCGCCCTCGCCGATGACGACGACGCCCTGGATCGGCAGCATGTCGAGCTGTTCGCGCATGGCGTTGACGGCGGCCTGATCCGCCGCCTTCTCGTCGCCGCGCCCCAGCAGATCGGCACAGGCCAGAGCCGCCTGTTCGGCCACGCGCGCGAGGCCGAGCGACAGCGTGCGGTCGTTGAAATCCGAGGTGTCGGTCATGGGATGGTCCTTGTAAATCGTTGAGGGTCAGATCCGGGACGGCGGATACATGGGATGTGTCAGACGGTCTCGATCCGCAAGGCGACCGGATCACCGGCCAGCACGTCGAGCCGCCGGATGCCGGTCAGCGCCGTGTCCAGCGCCTCGCGGTTGGTCTTGTGGGTCACGATGAGGACGGGTGCCGTGGTGTCGTCGTGGCGATACTGGCGCATGCGGTCGATCGAGATTCCCGACTCGCCGAGAATCGTGGCGACCTTGGCGAGCGCGCCGGGCGTGTCGAGGATCGACATGCGCAGATAATAGCGGGCGGGTGTCGCGCTTGTCGCGCGGATGCAGGGCTTCAGCGAGGCGGCGGGCTGACCGAAGGTCGACA
>JAWLFT010000082.1:0-13754 GCA_041685435.1 Roseovarius sp. | reverse complement strand
CCCAGGCTGTGCCAACAATCCTTTGGGGAGGTTTGGCGTCACTGGATAATACCAATTATTTTCAGACCCTTACCAACTTCGCGACACCACCCTCGCCGATGTTTGCCGTGCGGTATTGTGCAGGTGCGGCGGAAATTGTGACAAATTTGAATTGCGCGGAAACTTTCGCTGGTCTATGGTATCCCACATACAAATGGTTTGCGCCGACCCCGGGCAGGCTGGAGAAAAGCATGAAACTTCGCCCGATCTCGACAAATTTGACGCTGAAAGACCACGTCTACGAAAGTTTGCGGGAAGCGATCAGCGAGGTCGATATATACAGTGCCGATGCCGATCTCAGGTTGGATGAGAGATCGCTCGCGGATCAGCTGAATGTCTCGAGAACACCGCTGCGCGATGCGATTTCCCGGCTCGAGGCCGAAGGGCTCGTCGAGGTCATCCCCCGCAAGGGTGTGTTTCTGCTCCGCAAGAGCAAGGACGAGATCCTGGAAATGATCGTCGCATGGGCCGCGCTGGAAAGCATGGCCGCGCGGATGGCGACGGTGCATGCGTCCGATGACGAGATCGGGTCACTTCGCCAGATGATTGCCAGACATAATGAGAACGAACCTTCGACGGGAATTTCTGAATATTCCGAGGAAAATATCCAGTTTCACCTGCGAATTCTCGAAATTTCGCACTGCCTGCTTCTGAAATCCATGGCCGAAGGTTTGTTCCTGCACATGCGGGCCGTCCGGTTGCAGGCGATGGGGGAAGCCGACCGAATCACGCGGTCGGTGGTCGATCATGCCGAAATCATCGAAGCGCTTGAATCGCGCGACGCTGATGACGCCATGGTTAAGGTCAGAGAACACACGATGCGCTTGCACGAGCATGTTCGGAAGACATGGACGAGGCTTGAACTCGCGCGAAAAATCAACGCGGACTCGGCGTGACGCTTTGAGGGCGCATGTCGGAATGGGAGGGAAGAAATGGCTATAGCCAGCGTCACATCGGGCTCAATGGAAAAAGAGGCGACCACCGTGGGAAACGAGACGGACGGGTTCCACCTCTTGATTGACGCGCTCAAGTTGAACGGGATCAACACGATCTACAACGTGCCCGGCATCCCCATCACCGATCTGGGCCGCTACGCGCAGGCGCAAGGGATGCGGGTGATCTCGTTCCGTCATGAGCAGCACGCCGGCTACGCCGCCTCGGTCGCGGGGTTTCTGACCAAGAAGCCCGGGGTCTGCATGACGGTTTCGGCCCCCGGATTCATGAACGGGCTGACCGCACTGGCCAATGCCACCACCAATTGCTGGCCGATGATCCTGATTTCGGGGTCCTCCGAGCGCGAGATCGTGGATCTTGCACAGGGTGACTATGAGGAGATGGACCAGCTCGCGGCGGCCAAACCGTTCTGCAAGGCGGCCTACCGGCTGACCTATGCGCAGGATATCGGCATTGCCGTGGCCCGTGCCATTCGCTCGGCCGTCTCGGGGCGTCCGGGTGGCGTTTATCTGGACATTCCCGGCGCGATGCTGGGGCAGGTCGTGGATGCGGTCGAGGCCGCGCGCTCTCTGGTCAAGGTGATCGAGCCCGCGCAGCGCCAGATCCCCGCTCCTTCGGCCATCGACCGCGCCATCGAGGTCATGAAAACCGCAAAGCGCCCGCTGATCGTGCTCGGCAAGGGGGCTGCCTATGATCAATCCGACGATCTGATCCGCGAGCTGGTGGAAAAGTCCGGTTACCCGTTCCTGCCGATGTCGATGGCCAAGGGATTGTTGCCCGACACCCATCCGCAATGTGCGGCGGCCGCGCGGTCGCTCGTGCTGAAGGATTCGGACGTGGTCATCATGATGGGCGCGCGAATCAACTGGCTTCTGAGCCACGGCAAGGGCAAGCAATGGGGCGAACCGGGGGGCAAGCGCTTTGTCCAGCTGGATATCGAGGCCGAGGAAATGGATTCCAACGTCGAGATCGCAGCCCCCATCGTGGGCGATATAGGATCGTGTTGCGAGGCTCTGATTGCGGCGATGGACGGGGCCGGGATCGCGCCGCCCAGGGACTGGCTCGATCAGGTCAACACCAAGGCCACGGCGAACATGGAAAAGATGGCGGCCCGGCTGCGCAACAATAACAATCCCATGGATTACAACGGTGCGCTCGGCGTCATCAAGGCGGCGATCAACGATCATCCCGACACGATCCTCGTGAACGAGGGGGCCAACACGCTTGATATGTGCCGGTCCATCGTCAACATCCACAAGCCGCGCCACCGGATCGACGTGGGCACATGGGGCGTGATGGGGATCGGAATGGGATCGGCCATCGCGGCGGCCATCGAGACCGGCAAACAGGTGCTGGCGGTCGAGGGCGACAGTGCCTTTGGCTTCTGCGGCATGGAGATCGAAACGGTCTGCCGCTACAACCTGCCGATCTGCACCGTCGTGTTCAACAATGACGGCATCTACAAGGGCGATGGCGAGAACTGGGGCGGCGGCGACGACCCGTCGACCACCGTTTTCGTGAAGGGCTCGCGCTATGAAATGATGATCGAGGCCTTTGGCGGTGTGGGCGTGGTGGCCCGCTCGCCGGATGAGCTTCGGGAAGCGGTTTACGCCGCCTTCGAGAGCGGCAAGCCGACGCTGATCAATGCGATCATCGACCCGGCGGCGGGCAGGGAAAGCGGCAATATCGGCAACCTGAACCCGACATCGGTGGTGGCTCAAAGGCTTTACCCCCAAGCGCGCAATGACTGAAGCGACCAATGAAACCGGGGCGTGGAAACCCGCCTGCACGGCTCAAAGATGGAGAACCCAATGAAAGCTCTTGAAGGCGTCAAGATCCTTGACTTCACCCATGTTCAATCCGGCCCGACCTGCACACAGCTGCTGGCCTGGTTCGGGGCTGACGTGATCAAGGTAGAGCGCCCCGGCGTGGGTGACGCGACGCGCAAACAGCTGGTCGACGTGGCCGAGGCCGACAGTCTCTACTTCACCATGCTCAACCACAACAAGCGCTCGATCGAGCTGAACCCCAAGACCGATGCGGGCAAGGAGGTGCTGACGCGCATGATCGAGACCTGCGACGTGCTGGTCGAGAATTTCGCGCCCGGTGCTCTGGATCGGATGGGCTTTCCGTGGCCCCGGATCCAGGAGATCAATCCGCGCATGATCATGGCCTCGGTCAAGGGCTTCGGCCCCGGCAAATACGAGGATTGCAAGGTCTACGAGAATGTCGCCCAGTGCGCGGGCGGTGCCGCCTCGACCACCGGCTTTCTCGATGGTCCGCCGATGGTGACCGGCGCGCAGATCGGCGATAGCGGCACGGGCCTGCATCTGGCCTTGGGCATTGTCGCGGCGCTCTATCAACGCGAGCACTCTGGCCGCGGGCAAAAGGTGCTGGCCCCGATGCAGGACGGGGTGATCAACCTTTGCCGTGTCAAGCTGCGGGATCAGCAGCGTCTGCAGGCCGGACCGCTCACCGAATATTCGCAATACGGCGCGGGCATTCCGTTTGGCGAGGCGACGCCGCGTGCGGGCAACGACTCGGGCGGCGGTCAGCCGGGTCGCATCCTGAAATGCAAGGGCTGGGAGGACGACAACAACGCCTACACCTATTTCATCACGCAGGCGGCTGTCTGGGACCATGTCTGTGATGTGATCGGCGCGCCGGAATGGAAGGATGCCCCGGGCTTTTCCAACCCGGCCGAGCGGCTTGACAAGCTCGACGAGATCTTCGGACGGATTGAGGAATGGACCAAGACCAAGACCAAGTTTGAAGTGATGGATATCTGCAACCCGCTCAACATTCCGGTCGGGCCGATCCTGTCCACCAAGGAGATCCTGGAGGATGAGGGCCTGCGCAGGACCGGTACGATCGTCGATGTCGAGCATCCGGTGCGTGGCAGGTACTCGACCGTCGGCTGCCCGATCAAGATGTCCGACAGCGCGGTCGAGGTGACGCGCTCGCCGCTGTTGGGCGAGCATACGCAGGAAATCCTGCGCGACGTTCTGGGCTACGATGGCGAGGAGCTGGCCCGGATCACAGAGTCCGGCGCAGTCGGGAGTGCAAAGCAGGCTGCCGAATAATAAGGGGGATGACGGCACGGGTCGGCCAAGGCCGGACCGCCGCATCAGGGAGGACAGAATGCGACTTATAGTGATGGGACAGCAGGCCTTTGGCAAGGATGCGCTCGCCAAGCTGCTCGACGAGGGGACAGACGAGGTTGTCGCGGTCTATTGCGAGCCGGATCGGGACGGCAAGCCGGTCGATCCGATCAAGGAATTCGCCCTGGAGCGCGGCCTGCCCGTGCACCAGCCCGCCAATTTCGACGATGCCGCCTCGCTCGATGTGCTGGCGGGACATGACGCCGATCTGATGGTCATGGCGTTCGTGAATGTCTTTGTGCCGGAGGCCGCGCGCGATACGCCGACGCAAGGCTCGATCTGCTTTCACCCGTCATTGCTGCCGTTGCACCGTGGTCCCTCGGCGGTCAACTGGCCGATCATCATGGGGGCGACCAAGTCAGGCTTTTCATGGTTCTACCCGTCCGACGGGCTGGATGAGGGCGACAGCCTGATGCAGTGGGAGTGCGAGATCGGCCCCGACGACACGGTGATCGACCTCTATTTCAAGAAAATCTACCCGAATGCCGTCGACAGCGTGCTGACAGTCTGTGATCTTTATCGCGATGGCAACCCGCCGCGCATCGTTCCCGACGAGAGCAAGGCCACCTATGAGCGCCGGTGCAATCGCAACCATTCTCGCATCGAATGGCATCGTCCGGTGAGACAGGTCTATGACCTCATTCGCGGCACTAACCCCGCACCCGGGGCGTGGACCACCCTGAACGGTTCGCAGGTCGATGTCTTCGACTGCGCCCTCGTGCCCGGTGACGGTGTTTCCGGCCGAGTGCGCGCGGTGTCCAACGCCGGCATCGCCGTACAATGCGTGGGCGGCCGGATCCTGATCAAGCGGGTGCGCCCGGCGGGCGGGGCCAAGATGCCCGCCGCCGAGTGGGCGGCCTCCGTGGAGCTCGCACCGGGGGCCACCCTCGGAACCTGAATGCAACTTTACACATTGGAAATGCACTATGTCTGACATCGAAATTGCGCGCGCGGCGACCAAGAAACCCATTCAGGAGATCGGCGCCAAGCTTGATATCCCGAGCGATCACCTGCTGCCCTTCGGCCATGACAAGGCCAAGGTATCGGAAGATTTCATCAAGTCCCTCGAAGGACGCAAGGACGGCAACCTGATCCTCGTGACGGCGATCAACCCGACACCGGCCGGCGAAGGCAAGACCACGACGACGGTCGGCCTCGGGGATGGCCTGAACGCCATCGGCAAGAAAGCGGCGGTCTGCATCCGCGAGGCCTCGCTCGGGCCGTGTTTCGGCATGAAGGGCGGGGCCGCCGGCGGTGGCTATGCGCAGGTCGTGCCCATGGAGGACATGAACCTGCACTTCACCGGCGATTTCCACGCCATCACCAGCGCGCACAACCTTCTGGCGGCGATGCTCGACAACCACGTCTACTGGGGCAACGAGCAACAGATCGACATCCGCCGCGTCGTCTACCGTCGCGTCCTGGACATGAACGACCGTGCCCTGCGGCAGATCGTGGCCAATCTCGGCGGGGTCGCCAACGGCTTCCCGCGCGAGACCGGGTTCGACATCACCGTCGCGTCCGAAGTCATGGCGATCCTGTGCCTTGCGACCGATCTGGCGGATCTGGAAAAGAAGCTTGGCGATATCATCGTCGCCTACCGCCGCGACAAGACCCCGGTCTACTGCCGCGACATCAAGGCCGACGGCGCGATGACCGTGCTCTTGCAGCAGGCGATGCAGCCCAACCTCGTGCAGACACTGGAGAACAACCCCGCCTTCGTGCATGGTGGTCCGTTCGCCAATATCGCGCATGGCTGCAACTCTGTCGTGGCGACCACGACCGCGCTCAAACTGGCGGATTACGTGGTGACAGAGGCCGGCTTCGGGGCTGATCTGGGTGCCGAGAAGTTCATGAACATCAAGTGCCGCAAGGCGGGTCTGAAGCCCAAGGCGGTGGTGATCGTCGCCACGGTGCGCGCCATGAAGATGAACGGCGGCGTGGCCAAGGCCGATCTCGGGACCGAGAGTGTCGAGGCCGTCAAGGCGGGCTGCCCCAACCTTGGCCGTCATATCGAGAACCTCAAGCTGTTCGGCGTGCCGACCGTCGTGGCGATCAATCACTTCGTGACCGACACCGATGCCGAGGTACAGGCCGTCAAGGACTATGTCGCAGGCCAGGGCTCTGACGCGATCCTGTGCAAGCACTGGGCGCAAGGCTCGAAAGGCACGGAGGAGCTGGCGCACAAGGTGGTGGAGATCGCCGAAAGCGGGGCTGCGGACTACAAGCCGCTCTATCCCGACGAGATGCCGCTCTTCGAGAAGATCGAGACCATCGCCAAGCGCATCTACCGCGCCGACGAGGTCGTGGCCGATTCCAAGATCCGCGCCCAACTCAGGGAGTGGGAAGATCAGGGATACGGGCATCTGCCGGTCTGCATGGCCAAGACGCAATACAGTTTCACGACCGATCCCAGCCGGCGCGGCGCACCTGACGGCCACAGCCTGCCGGTGCGAGAGGTGCGCCTGAGCGCCGGGGCCGGGTTCGTGGTGGTGATCTGTGGCGAGATCATGACAATGCCGGGCCTGCCCAAGGTGCCCTCGGCCGAATCCATCTGCATCAACGCCGACGGCGTGATCGACGGGTTGTTCTGATCATGAGACAGAGCGCGCTTCATACGATCATGATGCCGGTCCGCGGGGATGGGCAGGGGCCTGTGCTCTTTGCTCATGCCGCGGCGCTTGCAAAACGCTTCAACGCGCATGTGCGCGTTGTGCACTGCCATCCCAAGCCCGAGGACATGATGCCTTATGGTGTGGTGATCCCCACCTTCCTGCGCAAGCAGCTGGTAGAGGCGACGGCAAAACGGGATGATTATGAACAGGCCTATCTGCGCGACAAGTTCGTCGCGGATGCCGCCCGCCACAGCATCAGCGTCGAGCCGCGCGCGGCCGGAAAGGCGACAGCGGCGTGGCGCGAATACGAGGGCAAGCAGGTCGAGGCGGTACGCCATTACGGCCGGATCGCCGACCTCATCTGTGTGGCCAAGCCGAACGAGGAAGACAACCTCGGCTACAACACCTTGAAGTCGGCGCTTTTCACGTCGGGTCGCCCGGTTCTGGTCTGTCCGAACACCGATCAGGTCGCGCCCGACATCGGCAGCCATGTGGCGATTGGCTGGAACGGCTCTCTGGAGGCGTCCCGCGCGGTGGCGCTATCCATGCCGCTGATCGAGGGGGCGCATCACGTGACTGTTCTGACGGCCGGCCGTATCGAACATACCGCCACGCCCGAAGAATTCTGCCATTACCTGGCACAGCGCGGCATCACTTCGCAGATCAACGCATTCGAGCGCAGGGGAAATGTCGGGCGCGCTCTTCTGGCAAAATGCGGCGAGATTGGCGCGAACATGCTGATCATGGGGGCCTATCACGAAAGCTACGAGCGGGAATCCCTGCTTGGCGGCAATTCAGCGACCATCGTGGCCGAAGCCAGGATGCCGGTCGTGATGGTTCATTGAGACACCAGCAGGGATCACGGAATTTCTGGACATGGCAGGGAGGAAAACAGCAAGCTAAGCATCGGTTCGGTTGTGCATACTGACAGGCCGAGGAGGGCCCGAGGCACAACAGAACCTTACTGAATCTGACCGGATAGCGGTCGTTAATGGGAGGACAACATGAATATTGTAAAAACTGTCACGCTTGGTATCGCTGCTTTGGGGATCACTGCCCCTGCCGCGATGGCGGAATGGCAACCACGCAAGCCGGTCGATTTCGTCATCATGGCGGGTACGGGCGGCGGCGCCGATCAGATCGCGCGCTTCATCCAGCAGGTGGCCCAGCAGAAGGATCTCATGAACCGCCCGCTGATCCCCAATAACAGGGGTGGCGGTTCCGGTGCCGAGGCGCTGATCCATCTCGACAACACGAATGATCCCGATCACACCATTCTTGTGACGCTGAACTCGTTCTTCGCGACGCCGATCCGTCAGCCCGAGCTTGGGATCGACATCTCGACGTTCACCCCGATCGCCATGATGGCCGTCGATCCGTTCGCGCTCTGGGTCAACACGAAAAGCGGGATCGATGACTTCGAGGAGTGGGTCGAGACCGTCAAGGAAGCCGATGGTGAATATATCGTCGGCGGCACTGGCACGGGTCAGGAGGACAGCATCGTGTTCGCCTATCTGGAGAAGGCGTATGACCTCGATTTCAAGTACGTCCCCTTCTCTGGCGGCGGTGAAGTCGCGTCGGCCCTTGCCGGCGAACAGATCCAGGCCAACGTGAACAATCCCGCCGAGGCGCGCGGTTTCTACCAATCCGGCGATGTGAAGCCGTTGCTCGTCTTCTCGGACGAGCAGATGGAAGAATATCCGGATGTGCCGACCCTCAAGGAAAAGGGCGAGGACTTCAGCTACTATAACCAGCGGGCCGTCGTAGGCGCGCCGGGTATGTCCGACGAAGCGGCCGCGTATTATCAGGAGCTCTTTGAAGAGATCTTCAACACCGAGGATTGGCAGGAATACATGGAGCGAGAGGCCATGAATCCGCTTTGGATGAACCCCGAAGAGCAGCGCGACTATTGGGAGACGCAAATCGAGCGTCATACCGAACTGCTTGAAGACATGGAGTGATCCACGGTCTGGTCTGAAAAAAGGGAGGGCTGGCCATGCGGCTCGGCGAAATAATTACGGCGGGCCTGCTGGCCCTCCTATCCATATACCTGATGTACGAGGCGTTCGGGAACGGGGTAGGCTATACACGCGGAAGCGGTCCTCAAAGCGGATTCTGGCCATTCTGGCTGGCATTCGGAATGCTGATTTCCACGGCGTTCATAGCGCTGAACTGGGTCCGGGGCCTGTCGCCCGCGTCCCGGTCGGATGAACCGGTTCTCGATACCTTCGGGCGCAAGACACTGTTTCTCGTCGGTGGCGGCATCATCGGTTTCGTCGCGCTGATCGACATCGTGTCGATGTACGGGGCGGTGGCGCTCTTCATGCTCTACTACCTCAAGGTGCTCGGACGGCATAGCTGGCTGGTGACAGCGCCCATGGTGCTTGTGTTTCCGCTCATGCTTTTCTTCTTCTTCGAGGGGCTCATGCAGATCACGATGCCGACCGGGATGAGCTTTACCGATCCGGTCTACGACATCCTGTACAACATCATCTACTGAGCCGGCTCACGCTTAGCTGACGAAGGACGAACCAATCCATGGAAATTCTATCTCTACTCGGCGACGGCATCGTCACCGCGGTCCAACCGCTCAACCTGATGCTTATTATCATCGGCGTTTCGGTGGGGCTGTTCATCGGCGCCATGCCCGGCCTGGGATCGGTGAATGGCGTGGCCATTCTGCTGCCGGTCACCTTCCTTGTGCCACCGGGATCAGCGATCATCTTTCTCGCGGCGATCTACTATGGCGCGATGTACGGCGGTGCCATTTCGTCGATCACCCTGGGCATTCCGGGCGCCTCGACGGCAGTGGCCACGACGTTTGACGGGCGTCCTCTGGCGCTTCAGGGCAAGGCACGCCTTGCCCTCGTGGCGGCGGCCATCGGCTCGTTCACCGGGGGGACGGTGGCGGTCATCCTCTTTACCGGCTTTGCACCGGCCTTGGCGAAGGTCGCGCTCAGCTTCGGCCCACCCGAGATCTTTGCGCTGATGTTGCTGGCCTTCGCGACCTTCGTTGGCCTGGGCGGTGATGACATCGCCAAGACGGTCTTTTCGATCTGCTTCGGGCTTGTTCTTGCATCGGTCGGGTTCGATCAGATTTCAGGCGCGGCCCGGCTGGTCCTGTTCGACATGAACGGCTTTCTCGGCGGTATCAGCTTTCTTGTGCTGGCGATCGGGGTCTATGGCATCGGCGAGATGCTCTGGACGATCGACAGCATGCGCGGCGGGATGACCCAGAGCAAGGCGGACTATTCTGTCAAGGGCATCATCGAGGATGCAGGGACAACCTGCAAGAAAGGCTGGAAGGGTACGGCGATCGGGTCTTTCCTCGGGTTCTTCGTGGGATTGCTGCCTGCGGCGGGCGCGACCCCGGCATCGCTGATGAGTTACGGCATCACCAAGATGATGTCGAAAACGCCGGAAGAGTTCGGCAAGGGCCATGTCGGCGGCGTCGCCGCGCCGGAAGCCGGCAACAACTCGGCCTCCACAGGCTCGATGCTGCCGATGCTGACACTTGGCATTCCGGGATCGCCCACCACCGCGGTGCTTCTGGGGGGGATGGTGATCTGGGGTCTGACCCCCGGTCCGCAGCTCTTTATCGATCAGTCGGAATTTGTCTGGGGTCTGATCGGCTCGTTCTATGTCTCGAACGTCTTCGCGCTGGTCGTGAACATTGCTTTCATCCCGCTCTTCATCTGGATGCTGCGCATGCCGTTCACGGTGCTGGCACCCCTGATATTCGTGCTGTCCATCGTGGGGGGCTATGCCGCGATGCAGGAAATGTTCGACATCTGGCTTCTGCTGGTATTCGGCTTCGGGGCGTTCTTCCTGCGCAAGTTCGACTATCCTGTGGCCCCCGCGGTTCTGGCCATCGTTCTGGGCCCGATCGCAGAGCCGACGCTGCGCCAGTCCCTTCTGATGTCGTCTGGAGATCCGATGATCTTCTTCAACCGGCCAATCGCGGCACCGATCATGATCGTTGCAATCATCATGATCCTGTTGCCGGCCTTCAAATACATGCTGGATCGGCGCAAACGTGCCGCCGAACAAGGCTGACCGCCACGTTGGCGGATAGAGACCATGAAGGGGGCCGATCGGCCCCCTTCAGCTTTCATACCGTGTGCTTCCGCGCCGGTTCTCGTCGATCGGCAGGTCCATCAGCAAGGGCTGATGCGCGCGTTGCGAACAGGCCTGCCGGGAGCAGAGATTGCAATTCAGGCCAATCGGCGCATAGAGTTTGGGATCGTCGAAATTGTAACTGGAGGCATAGCGCAAACGATGCGCATATTTCGCCTCGCAGCCAAGGGCCAGCGTCAACCGGCGGTCCTGCGTCTCCTCGCTGAAGACCGGGCGATGCACCGTGCGGCTGATGGTGAAATACCGCGCGCCATCGGGCATCTCGACGAATTGCGGCATCATCACCCCCGGCTGATAAAACGCCGTGTGGATGTTCCAGACCGGGCACGAGCCGCCATATTCCGCAAGATGGAACGAGGTCGAGTTGAACCGCTTGGTCACGTTCCCCGCCTTGTCGATCCGCAGAAAGAAGAACGGCACCCCCCGCGCGCCTTCGCGCTGCAAGGTCGTCAGGCGCTGGCAGACCTGTTCGAACGAAGTGCTGAATTCCGTCGCGATCCGGTCGATATCATAACCCGCCGCCTCGGCCTCCTGCAGAAAGGGAGCGTACGGCATGAGGAATGCCGCCGCGAAGTAATTGGCCAGCTCCACGCGCAACCGCGAAAGGGCGTGCTGCGAATCCAGCCCGCTGCGTATCACGATCTCCGAGACGATCTCGGGATAGGCCACCAGACAGAGCACATGCGCCAGCTGAAAGGCGCGGTTCGAGGTGTCGAGCGCCTGCGACAGGTGCAAGACACCGTTCGCCTCGTCGTAGTAGCGCAATGCGTCGTTCAGATCGCCGAGCCGCCGGATGCGTACGGTGATCCCATGCCGTGTCTCGAGCCGTTGACGCAGATCGAAATACCGGTCTTCCGGCGATGCCAAGGCCCCATCCCGGGCGTCCTCTGCGACCGTTTCCAGTTCGGGGAAATGATTTTCGTGGTCGCGAAAGAAATTGTGGATCACCGTCTCCGGAGAGCTGCGCAGCAATTCGTCGGTGCCATTGTCTCCGGCAAGATTCAGGATCTTTTCCAGCGCGTTGCGGTACGCCCCGTGCAGTTCGAGAAAAAGATCGACCAGACGCGGCGCATGATCCACCGCGCCACGCAATTCCTGAATGTCGGGACGGTGGGAGGCAAGCACCGGATCGCGCACCGCCTGGCGCAAATCAGCCATCCGACGTGCGGTTTCATCCTTCGTCAGGTCGCGCCAATCCACTGCATACGCATCCGACAAGGACATAAGCAACTGCACGGAAAGACTTCTCTGATTGTTCTCAAGCAAATTGACATAGGACGGGCTGACGCCGAGGGTGCGTGCCATTTCCGCCTGGGTCTGGTTGCGTTCCCGTCTGAGTTCACGCAGTTTTGGGCCGATCAGGGTCTTTGCCAAAAAGCTTTCCTTACAACATTACAAAAAATCGATCTGTGAATTTAACACTATACACTATAACGCCATTTATGTAGCGCTACTTTTGTTCGTCTAGTATTCTGTCGCGGAGTTTGACACATGATCGATGAAACCACGGCTGACGGATAAAAGGACCCTCATGGCATATAAGATCGTTATACTTGGCGCCTCCTACGGCTCGCTTCTTGGAACCAAGCTTCTGATGGCGGGCCAGGATGTGACACTGGTTTGCAGGCAGGCGACCGCGGATCTGATCAACACGAAAGGGACGGATGTTCGCATCAAATTGCGTGAAGAGACCGAGCACCGGTCCTTCCGCTCTGATGATTTGCCCGGCAAGCTGGATGCAAAAACGCCCGAGCAGGTGAACCCGAACGAGTACGACATGATCGCCCTCGCCATGTCGGAACCGCAGTATTGCAACGCGACCATCGTCGATCTGCTGGGCCGGATCGCGGCAAGCGGAAAGCCCTGTCTGTCGATCATGAACATGCCGCCCCTGCCCTATCTGCGCCGCATCGAGGGTCTGGACGCCGACAAGCTGGCCCCCAGCTTTACCTGTCCCGAGGCCTGGAACGGGTTCACGCCGGGGGCGGTCACCTTGTGCAGCCCGGACCCGCAGGCCTACCGCCCGCCCGAGGAAGGGGCGAACACGCTGCATGTCGGCTTGCCGACGAACTTCAAGGCAGCCCCGTTCGAAAAGGCTGAACACAACAGGATCCTGCGGGATCTCGAGGCGGCGATCGATGCTGTTCGCGTGGATGGTCTGGATGTTCCGGTGAAGCTGCGGGTGTTCGACTCGCTCTTTGTGCCCTTCGCCAAGTGGAGCATGCTGCTGACCGGAAACTATCGCTGTGTTCTGCCCGACGGGTCCCGTCCGATCAAGGAGGCGGTGCACGGGGACATAGATCTTTCGCAGCACATCTACGAGCTGGTCAACGATATCGTGAGCCGATTGGGGGCCGATCCCGAAGACCGCGTTCCGTTCGAAAAATACGCCGGAGCCGCCAATGGCCTTCTGAAACCGTCCTCTGCGGCGCGCGCCATAGACAGCGGGGCGCAGAACGTGGAGCGGGTGGACATGCTCGTGACGCTGATTGCCGAACAGGTCGGCGTGTCGGTGTCCGAACTCGGCGGCATCGTCGAAACGGTCAATGCGCGCCTGAAGGCCAACGAGCTTGAACATTCGTGACATGCTTCGGGGCAGGATCTTGGCATCCTGCCCCGGTCGTGCCGCGCGGTCTGTGGACATTCCGGGGGAGAGTCCCCGGTTTGACTCGTCCTTGAATGAGCCCGCTTGCCCGCTTGCGATATCCAAGACCTCTTCCATCCCGTCAACAAGACGTTTGAGCGGTCAGGGACTACCGGGGCGGGGCCACGAACCTCGCCGAGTTTGTTCCACGACCCCGCACGCGTGCAAGGCCGGGATTTTTGGGAAACGCCGGCGGTTCTTCTA
>JAWLFT010000013.1:25708-47490 GCA_041685435.1 Roseovarius sp. | reverse complement strand
ATGGGCGCGCCCTCGCGGCGGATGGTCGCACAGTCGCTCAGCCCGCTGGCGGCGCGCAGGTCGGCGGTCGCCTGTTTCAGGTTTACATCGCGCACCATGGACCCCATGCCGACGCTGGCGGATTTGCCATGCGGAAACACCCAGCCGTAGAAATCGGGCGAGATGCGCCCGTCATAGATCACATCGCAGCGGGCGGGATCATAGTTCCCCACCTTGTCCGGCGCCTCGATGATCTCGTGATAGGCGATCACATACGGGATCTTGTCGCCACCCGGCACCTCGGCGCGGGCGACGTTCGAGCGCGCGCCATCCGCCCCGATGACCAGCTTGGTGGTCAGGCTATGATCGGTGCCGCTGTCGCGGTCGCGGTAGATCACATGGGTGCCGCGCGCGTCCCGGTCGATCCGCTGGAAGGTGCCGGTCACCCGCGTGGCCCCTGCATCCGCCGCACGGCGGCGTAGAAACGCGTCGAAATGCTCGCGATCGACCATGCCGACAAAGCCGTTCTCGATAGGGATGTCCACCTTGCGCCCCGTCGGCGAGATCATCCGCGCGGTCGAAATCCTGGCAACGATCTGATCGTCGGGAATGTCGAAATCCTCGATGAGCCGCGGCGGGATCGCCCCGCCGCAGGGTTTGATCCGCCCCGAGCGGTCCAGCAACGCAATGGTATGGCCGGATCGCGCGAGATCCTCTGCAGCGATGGCCCCGGACGGGCCGCCGCCCACGACAACAGCATCATACATGGCTCATTCTCCCGGAACTATGGCCGCCGACCGGCGACCTCGGTGTTGGATGACCCGCAGCGCCAACAGCGCCGCGAGGATGAAAAGTGTGGCCTCGGCCAGAAACACCGCGCCGAAGGCCTGCGCATCGCTTGAAAGCGCAAGCCGCATGACATCGACAGCGCCTGCACCAAGCAGCCCTCCAAAGCCCGCCGCGATGGCCTGCGCCGCGCCCCAGACGCCCATCCGGGTGCCCTCGCGCGCGCCACGCCCCTGCCCCGCCAACGCCATCATCGAGCCGATGGCGGCCACGGCGAACATGCCGTTGAAGAACCCGAGGCCGACCACCGCCGGCACCAAGGCCGCAGCAAAGCCCACCCCGCCCAGCATCGTGATCACCCCGAGGCTGGCGGCAGAGCCGAGGCAGCCGGCCACGACCCATGTCCGCAGACTGCCCAGACCGAGCCCGGTGGCGGCGATCCCAACAGTCAGCATGCCAAGAAACACGCCACCGTTCTGCGCGCCACTCAGCGTCGTGGTCTGACCGGGCGTGAGGCCGAAGACCAGCCCGGCAAAGGGCTCGAGGATAAGCTCCTGCATGAAATAGGCTGTCATCGACAGGAAGACGAAGATAGAAAAATTGCGTGCCGCAGGTTCGGCCCAGATCTCGCGCATGCCATCGATGAATCTGGTTGTGCTGGGCGGACGGCGGGTGGCCTGCATCCGCGCCTCGATCCCCCGAACGGCGAGGATCGTGGCAAGCACCGCCACGCCGGTGACGACCGCGACAATCCGGAGCAGAAGCATCGGCGTGTAGGGATCAAGGAACGCGCCCACGGTTCCGGCCGTCACAGCGATGCCAAAGATCATCATCAGCCAGGTGATCGTGGCGGCGGCGGCGCGGCGGCGCGGCTCTGTCGCGGTGGCCAGAAGTGCCAGCAACGAGGTGCCCGAGGCCCCGACCCCCAACCCGATCAGCGCATAGGCAAGGATCGACAGCGTCAGACCGGCGGCAAAGCTGGTCTCGAACAGGATCACCCCGAGAGTGGCCCCGAGCGCGCCAAGCGCGAGCACCACCATGCCCCCGATGATCCAGCGCGTGCGGTGCCCGCCCGCATCCGACAGGAACCCCCAGTTGGGCCGCGTGATCTGGATGCCGTAATGCAGCGCCACCAGCAGCCCCGGCAGGACCGCCGGCAGCGCCAGTTCGACCACCATCAGCCGGTTGAGGGTCGAGGTGGTCAGCACCACGATCGACCCGAGCGCCATCTGCACAATTCCCAGCCGTGCGATCGAAAGCCAGCCGAGCGTCATTCAGAACCCTCCGAGCGTGCGTATGGCGACGGCCGACACCATCATGCCACTGATATAGAGCGTGACCCCCGTGGCGTTGTACCACGGCGCGCGCCCTTTCGGGTCCGACAGCAGCACACGCATCGCCCAGAGCTGAGCCGCGATCAGCGCCGCGACGGCCAACGCATGCCATGGACGCTCCCACGAAAACAGCAACGCCACGACCACCACCTGCGGCAGCGTCATGACCCAGCACGCCACACGCGCGGCGCGCTCCGGCCCAAGCGTGACCGGCAGAGAGTTGACACCGGTCTGCCGGTCGCCTTCCAGCGCTTTGAAATCATTGAGCGTCATGATTCCGTGCGCCCCCATGGCATAGAGAAGCGCCAGCGTGATCACCGGCCATGACGGCGCGCCAGCCGCAAGCACGGCGGCGCCGGTGAACCATGGCAACCCCTCGTAACAGAGCGCCACCAGCCCCGGCCCCCAGATGCCCGATTTCTTCAGACGGACAGGTTCGGCCGAATAGGCCCATGCGGCCAGCACGCCGAACACCGTCGCGCCAAATCCCCAAGGCCCCAGCGTCAGCCCGAGCGCCAGCGCCAGACCACTCATCATCAGCGCGATCCAGAGGCCCCATCGGCCCGGGATGGCGCCCGAGGGGATCGGGCGGTCGGGTTCATTGATGGCATCGACATGGCGGTCGCACCAATCGTTCGCAGCCTGGCTCATGCCACACACGACCGGCCCTGCCAGAACCACGCCGATCAGAACCAGCCACGGCGCCTCGCTCACGGGCACGCCGGAGGCGACCACGCCGCAAAGATACGCCCAGATGGGGGGAAACCACGTGATCGGCTTGATCAGCGTCAGCATGGCGCGCGGACGCGGCAGACGATTGGCAGCTTGCAATTTGTACGTGACACTCATGGTGTCAATTAAACTATACAATCCGATTCAAGGAAAGCGATTTGTTGTCGCGCGGGCTCGCTCCGGATCACTCGTTTTCGCCGCCCGATTTCAGCAGACCGTGCTTGCGCAACTTGACATAAAGGCTCTGCCGCGACAGCCCGAGCATCTCGGCGGCGGCCACGCGGTTGTTGCCGGTCAGTTGCACCGCGGTTTCGATGCACATCTTCTCGATCACGTCCGAGGTCGCCGAAACCAGTTCCTTGAGCGACGCTGTCCCGACAAGATCCATCACGTGTTTCATGGCATCATCGCTGACCATCGCACTCGGCTCTCCGGGGGCAGTGCCTTCTGACTGGGTTACGTCGCGGATCACGAACCCCACGCCGACATCGCCAACCCGCTGGCGCAACTGCGCGGTCGAGATATCCACGGTCGCGCGGTTTCCGACAATGCTCTTGATCTGTGCGGAATAGCTGCGCATGCGTCCATGTTTCACGGTGTTTTCAAGCATGAGCTTGAGATCCACCCCCCCGCGCACCAGAAAATCGGCGAGCGACCGATCCTTCACATCGCGAAGCTGGGCCGTGTCGGTCATGACGAGGAAGGCCTCGTTCGCCTCACGGATGTTGCCTTTGGAGTCGGTCAGCAGGATGGCATCGGTAGTGGCCCTGTAAAGCGACGCAAGCGTCTGGGTGAATTCGGGACCGGCCGCGTCCTTGTCCTCCATGTGCTGCAATCGGCACAACAGGACGAGATCGCCCGACGCGCGGAAGAATTCCGGACAGAGCCTGACGATGCGGCCGTTGCGACGGGAGACGACCTCGATCCCCCTGCGCTCGTCCGCGCTGGCCGCAGCCGAGATCGCGTCCATGAATTCCGACTGGCGCCGTCCGTCGAAGGCCTGCGCGAACGCACTGCTGTAAAGCAGATCGGTCGTGCCGCCCAGGAGATCTGCGGCGGCGGTGTTGATCTCGGTGATGCGCCCGGACCCGGGGTCCAGAAGCACGATCGGCGTTTCCGACGCTTCGAGAACGATGCGAAAATGCGTCTCGGCGCTGCGCACCTTCTGCAGGTCCCGCTCGCGCGCGGATTGCTCGCGCAGGAGGCGCTGCTGGATTTCGGCAAAGGGCTGCAAGTCGCGCCCGATCAGCAGAACAGCGTCGCTTTCCTTGGCAAGATGCAGCGTGTAGCGGAGCGGAAACTCCCACTTGGCATTGTCAACGTGGTTCAGTTCAATCGGTCGCACGGTCGGCTCGGATGCCGCGCGCAACGCTGCGACCCGATCTGCAAACTTGGGTTTGCATTCGTCTGTCAGGAAATCCGAAAAGACCCGCCCGACCCAGTGATCGAGCCGCCCCAGCGAGGGGCAGTCGGGGTTGACGGAAATGCCGATGACAATCCCTTCGGAATCGACCGCGACGGCCATGTCGGAGGCTTGTTCAATGAGGTGCTCAACGTGCTCTGGCTCTGGCAGGACACCGGCAAAGAAGCGCTCGGATGCCCGTAAATATCTTGTCACGTTACCACCTCAAATCGATGTGCCGGCTCCTTCAGAACGTGAGTTCGGAAGAAACCGGTTCGGCGACCGATGCAAGATTGCACCTTTCAATCGCCTCGCGTACGGATTTGACAGCATAAGTCGCACCCGTCTGGTCCGCAACCGCCGAAACCTGCTGGACAACATTGCCCCCGATGACAAGCGGGGGGCAATGCGACACAGCCGCGCGGATTTCCGACATCATGACCGTCATTTTATCAAGGCTGTTATCGGTGGACAACGTGAATCCGACCATGGCGAATCGCCCGCCTGCCACCAGATTGGCCACTTCCGCCGTGTCCATGCCGATCGCGAGATGCGCCCATATGCCGTGGCGGCGAAACTGATCCGCGGCGACGAAGGCCCCGAGGGAATGGTCCTCGAATTGCGGAATCACCAACAGGATGGATTGGCCGAGCGGAATGCTGCTATCCATCCAGAATCCCTTGTCGTCGCCTTTCCTTTCGCGCACCAGCCCCTGCAGACGCGATGCGCCTGTCGTGACCTCGACAAAGGTCGCCTCGTCGTAAAGCCACATTTCCCCGAGATGCCGCGCGGCATCGGGAACAACGGAATGATATATGTCCTCGGGTTCGAACCCGTTCAGGACCAAATCCGAGATCACGGACCGATATCCGGTTTCGGAATCGGCGATCAGGGCATAGCACAGATGCTGGACCCATTCGGATCGCGATGCCGGCCGTGCATGGTTCTTGTTCGATGCGACGCTCCGCAACGCCGATTCCACCAGAAAGCGTATGCCATCATCCTCATGATACGCTGCGTTTCCTGCCTGCGCCTCCCGAGTGTCCTGTTTCATCGTGCCCTCCCGTCTGGATTTATGCGGTCTTGTCTGACGCAATTCCCGCGATACTCAACAAGGTCCAGATTGCTAAAGCGCGTGTCAATTGTCAAACCTTGTTGACAGCTCCGGCTTTGGAAAGACCGCAGAACCGTGATCTCTCTCGAAAATAAATTCCACTGATGGCTGCGATTTTTCCGCCAAGCGCCGCCTCATGACCAGAAAACGCCGGGCAGGCGAATCAAGACAAATTGACGTTTGCCCGATTTGGGGGTGTAAGTTTTAATTGACACTTTCCGCTGTCGTCTCTTAGCATGGATCCCAACGGGGCTGTCCTTTTGAGGGAAACGATGAAACCGCAACCGGTCGCACAGGATACAAGAACGGGGCTTTACACGGCAGCGCAGCGCGCCCGTCGTGACGCAAGCGTTTGGACCGTCGTGCAGGGTATTCTCGCACCCGTCCAGTTCCTGGTCTTTCTCGTGTCGCTCGGGCTGGTCCTGCGCTTCCTGCTGACCGGCGCGGGCTATGAGATCGCGACGGTTTCGATCCTGATCAAGACGGGCTTTCTGTATCTCATCATGGTCACCGGCGCGATCTGGGAAAAGATCGTGTTCGGTCAGTACCTTTTCGCCCCGGCCTTCTTCTGGGAGGACGTGTTCAGCTTTGCCGTGATCGCCCTGCACACGGCCTATGTCTGGGCGCTGTTCCAGGGCAGCATGACACCCGACGCGCTCATGGTGCTCGCCCTCGCGGCCTATGCCGCCTACGTCATCAATGCCGGGCAATTCCTGTTAAAGCTGCGGGCCGCGCGCCTGCAGTCGGAGGCCGCCAGTTGACCCAGCATACGCCACCACCCCCCGTCACCGGTTGCCGCAACGCCCCTGTCCTGAAGCAGCGTGGCCAGCACGAGGTGTTCTGCGGGCTGACGGGAATCATATGGCTGCACCGCAAGATGCAGGATGCGTTCTTCCTTGTCGTTGGCTCGCGCACCTGCGCGCATCTGCTGCAAAGCGCTGCCGGCGTGATGATCTTCGCCGAGCCGCGTTTCGGCACCGCGATCCTCGAGGAGACCGATCTGGCCGGGCTGGCCGATGCGCAGGTCGAGCTTGAGCGCGAAGTCGATCGCCTGATCGCGCGGCGCAGCGACATCCGCCAGCTTTTCCTCGTGGGCAGCTGCCCGTCCGAGGTGATCAAGCTCGATCTCGCGCGCGCCTCGGAAAGGCTGACTGCCAAGCATGCGCCCAAAGTGCGCGTCCTGAATTATTCGGGCTCGGGCATCGAGACCACCTTCACCGAGGGCGAGGATGCGTGCCTTGCCTCGATGGTGCCTGTGCTGCCGGAAACCGACAAGCGCCAGCTGATGCTGGTGGGGGCGCTGCCCGATGTGGTCGAGGATCAGGCGCTGGACCTGCTGCGCCAGATGGGCATCGAGGATATCACCGTGCTGCCGGCGCGCACCGCCGACACCGAGGTCGCCGTCGGGCCGCACACCGTGTTTGCGCTGACACAGCCTTTCCTTGGCGCCACCCATGCCGCCCTGGGAAGACGCGGGGCGCGTCATCTGCCCGCGCCATTCCCCTTCGGCGAAGAGGGCACCACCGCGTGGCTTCATGCCGTGGCGCGGGAGTTTGGCGTCGATCAGGCGCGATTCGACGCCGTCACCGACGCGCCCCGCGCCCGCGCCCGCAAGGCCGTGACCAAGGCGACCGAGACCCTGAACGGCAAATCGGTTTTCTTCTTCCCCGACAGCCAGCTCGAGATTCCGCTGGCGCGGTTCCTGACCCGTGAATGCGGCATGACGGCCTTGGAGGTCGGCGCGCCATTCATCCACAAGGATGTGGTGGGCCCCGACATGGATCTGCTGGCCGACGGCACGCAGCTGTCCGAAGGCCAGGACGTCGATCTGCAACTGGAGCGGTGCCGCGCGGCCCTGCCCGATCTCACGGTCTGCGGGCTTGGTCTTGCCAACCCGCTCGAGGCCGAGGGTCTGACGACCAAATGGGCGATCGAGCTGGTCTTTACGCCGGTCCATTTCTACGAACAGGCCGGCGATCTGGCCGCGCTGTTCTCACGCCCGATCCGCAGACGCGAGGCCTTGAAGCTGGAGGCGGCGTCATGAAGCTGAGCGTCTGGACATATGAAGGCCCGCCACATGTCGGTGCGCTGCGGGTGGCCACCGGGATGACCGGACTGCATTACGTGCTGCACGCGCCGCAGGGCGACACCTATGCCGATCTGCTGTTCACCATGATTGAGCGGCGCAATCACCGCCCGCCGGTCACCTACACCACCTTTCAGGCGCGCGATCTTGGCAGCGACACGGCGCAACTCTTCAAGACCGCCTGCGAGAACGCCTATGAGCGGTTCAAGCCAGAGGCGATGATCGTCGGCGCGTCCTGCACCGCCGAGTTGATCCAGGACGATCCCGGCGGCATGGCCGAGATGATGGGCATGCCAGTTCCGGTGATTGCGCTGGAACTGCCCAGCTATCAGCGCAAGGAAAACTTTGGCTGCGACGAGACGTTCTTCCAGCTGTGCCGCGCGCTGGCCAAGCCTATGGAGAAAACGCCGCAGGTCACCGCCAACCTGATCGGCCCCACGGGCCTCGGATTTCGCCACCGCGACGATATTGTCGAGGTCACGGCGCTTCTGGAAGAGATGGGCATCTCGGTCAATGTCTGCGCACCGATGGGGTCGTCGCCGAACGATCTGAAGCGGCTCGCAGCGGCGCATTTCAACGTACTGATGTATCCCGAAACGGGCGAGTCCGCCTGCCGCTGGATGGAGCGGGATCTCGGCCTGCCCTTCACCAGGGTCGTGCCGATCGGCGTCGGGGCCACCCGCGATTTCGTTGCCGAAGTCAGCGCCCTGACAGGCCTTCCCGCGAAAATCGACGAGGCGAGGCTGCGGCTGCCCTGGTATTCGTCCAGCGTCGATTCGACCTATCTGACCGGCAAGCGGGTGTTCATCTTCGGCGACGGCACGCATGTTGCCGCCGCCGCCCGCATCGCGCGCGACGAGATGGGTTTCGAGGTGGCGGGGCTTGGCTGCTACAACCGCGAGATGGCGCGCCCGATCCGGGCGCTGGCCAAGGAGTACGGCGTCGAGGCGCTGATCACCGACGACTATCTCGACGTGGAACAGACGATCGAGGCGCTCGCGCCCGAGATGATCCTCGGCACCCAGATGGAGCGGCATATCGGCAAACGCCTGGGGATCCCCTGCGCGGTGATCTCGGCGCCGGTGCATGTGCAGGACTACCCTGCCCGCTACAGCCCGCAAATGGGGCTCGAGGGCGCCAACGTGATCTTCGACACATGGGTGCATCCGCTGGTCATGGGGCTGGAAGAGCATCTGCTCAACATGTTCCGCGAGGATTTCGAGTTCTACGACGACGCGGGCGCCAGCCATCACGGCGGCACCCACGTCCCCCGCGCGGCGGACGCACCGCCGGTTGCCAACGATCAGCCGGCGGCGGACGCGCAACCCGGTCAGGCGATCTGGCTGGCCGATGCGGAACGCGAGTTGAAGAAGATCCCGTTCTTCGTGCGCGGCAAGGCACGGCGCAACACCGAAAGCTTCGCCGCCGAACGCGGCGTCGCCGAGATCGGAGTGGACACGCTTTACGAGGCAAAGGCGCATTATGCTAGATAATCTGACCATATCCCCACGCTACAGCGTCGCCATCATCACCCTCGACGCGCATTCTGCGGGACCGTGCGCCAAGGCGGCCACCCGCATGGCAGAGGAATTTCCCGGGCTCGAGGTGACCGTGCACGCCGCCGCCGAATGGGGCGAAAGCCCCGACGCGCTGGAGGCCGCGCGCGCAGCCGTCGCACGGGCCGACATCATCGTCTCGACGCTGCTGTTTCTCGAGGAGCATCTGAACGCGATCGTGCCCCACATGAAGGCCCGGCGCGACGATTGCGACGCGATGGTCGGCATGGTCGCGGATGCGCAAATCGTGAAGCTGACGCGAATGGGCACGCTCGACATGGGGGCGCCCGCCTCGGCCACCAGCAAGCTGCTGCAAAAGCTGCGCGGCTCGTCCAAACCCTCGTCGCAGGACGGCGCCCGCAAGATGCGCATGCTCAAGCGGATGCCGCGCATGCTCAAGCTGCTGCCGGGCAAGGCGCAGGATCTGCGGGCGTGGTTTCTGATGATGCAGTACTGGCTGGGCGGCTCGGATGACAACATCGAGGCGATGATCCGCTTCCTGATCTCGCGCTACTGCCACATCGCCGAATGGCGCGGCGGGCATGTGCCCGCGCCGCTGGAATATCCCGATACCGGGCTTTACCACCCGGATCTGGAGGGCCGGATCACCGAAGAGCCCGCCGATCTTCCCGGACCGGACGGATCGCGCGGCACGGTCGGCGTGCTCCTGATGCGCAGCTACGTGCTGTCGGGCGACACTGCGCATTACGACGCGGTGATCCGGGCGTTCGAGGCCCGCGGCTTGCGGGTGTTCGCGGGCTTTTCCTCGGGGCTCGACGGGCGTCCGGCGATCGAGACGTTCTTCCGCGACAAACTCGGGGCAAAGATCGACACGCTTGTGTCGCTGACCGGGTTCAGCCTTGTCGGCGGTCCCGCCTATAATGACAGCGACGCGGCGGTCGATGTGCTGAAGGGGCTTGATGTCCCGTACATCGCCGCGCATCCGCTGGAGTTCCAGACGCTGGCGCAATGGGCCGCGTCCCCGCAGGGTCTTGGCCCCATCGAGACCACGATGCTGATCGCGCTTCCGGAACTCGACGGCGCGACCAACCCGACGATCTTTGCCGGGCGCCACGGCGCGTCGGGCTGCACGGGGTGCTCCTATGGCTGTGCTGCGCAAAGCGACGTCAAGGCCATGGCGCCCTGCCCCGAACGGGTGGACAAGCTGGCCGAGCGCGTGGATCGGCTCGTGTCGCTGCGCCGCAGCCAGGTTGCCGACCGCAAGCTCGCCATCGTTCTGTTCGGCTTTCCGCCAAATGCCGGCGCGGCCGGCACGGCGGCCTATCTCGACGTGTTCCGTTCGCTTTACAACACGCTGCACGCGATGGCCGAGCGCGGTTACGCGCTGACCCCGCCGGACAGCGTCGAGGCGCTGCGCGCAACCGTGCTGGAAGGCACCGCCCAGCAATACGGGCAGGAGGCGAATATCGCCGCGCATGTCGGCGCCGACGAGATGGTGGCCAACACGCCATGGCTCGACGAGATCGAGGCGCAGTGGGGGCCCGCCCCCGGCAAGGTGCAATCGGACGGGCGCGGCGTGTTCGTGCTGGGCGCGCAGTTCGGCAACATCTTCGTCGGGCTGCAGCCGACCTTCGGCTACGAGGGCGACCCGATGCGTCTTCTGTTCGAGCGCGGTTTTGCCCCGACACATGCCTTCACCCAGTTCTATCTGTGGCTGCGCAACAGCTTTCGCGCCGACGCCGTGCTGCATTTCGGCATGCATGGCGCACTGGAATTCATGCCCGGCAAGCAATCCGCCCCCGGTGCGGCGGACTGGCCCGACCGGCTGATCGGCGACATGCCGAATGTCTATCTCTATGCCTCCAACAACCCGTCCGAGGCGACGTTGGCCAAGCGCCGGTCGGGGGCCGTGACGATCACCCATCTGACGCCGCCGCTTGCGGCCTCGGGGCTTTACAAGGGGCTGGCGGAACTCAAGGACAGCCTGACCCGCTGGCGCGGCATGGATCCCGCCGCCCCCGAGCGCGACGAGCTGGAGGCGCTGATCGCCGAACAGGCGGACGCGGTGGACATGAACGGCGAAGATCCGCACGCGCTGTGGCTGCGGCTGCTGGAGACCGAGGATGCGTTGATCCCGGAAGGCCTGCACGTGCTGGGCCGTCCGATGAGCGACACCGCGCGCGCCGATTACCTGAACCTGATGACCGACGCCGATGCCGAGACGCGGGCGCGCGTCGATCACCTCTTGCAGGGCGATCACGAGATCCCGGGGCTGCTGAACGCGCTTGCGGGGCGGTTCACGGCCCCGGTACCGGGCGGGGATCTGATCCGGTCGGCCAATATCCTGCCGACGGGGCGCAACATCCACGCCTTCGATCCGTTCCGCATGCCGTCGGAATTTGCCTGCCGAGAGGGCGCAAAACAGGCGCAGGTTCTTCTGGATACGCACAAGAGCCTGCCGCGCAGCGTGGCGCTGGTGCTGTGGGGGTCCGACAACATCAAGTCCGACGGCAGCCCGATCGCGCAGGCGCTGGCGCTGATCGGGGCGGTGCCACGGTTCGACGGGTTCGGCCGGCTCTGTGGCGCGGACCTGATCCCGCTGGAAACCCTGGGCCGTCCGCGCATCGACGTGATCATGACGCTGTCGGGAATCTTCCGCGACCTGCTGCCACTGCAGACCAAGCTGCTGGCCGAGGCCGCGCTGAAAGCCGCCACAGCCGACGAGCCGCTGGAACAGAACTTCATCCGGGCGCACGCGCTGAGCTATGCCGAGAAGATCGGCTGCGACATGGAAACCGCCGCCCTGCGGGTGTTCTCGAATGCCGAGGGCACCTACGGATCGAACGTGAACCAGCTTGTCGACAGCTCGGCCTTTGGCGAAGAGGACGAACTGGCCGACGCCTACGAGACGCGCAAGAGCTTTGCTTACGGTGTGAATGGCAAGGCGCAGCACAACGCCCCGCTTCTGCAAGCGGCGCTGAGCGACGTGGACGTGGCCTATCAGAACCTCGAATCGGTTGAGCTGGGGATCACCTCGGTCGATCACTATTTCGACACGCTTGGCGGGATCGCGCGGGCTGTCAAACGCGCCCGCGGCGGTCAGGAAGCCGCCGTCTACATAAGCGACACCACCCGCGGCGCAGGCAAGGTGCGCACGCTGGCCGATCAGGTCTCGCTCGAGACGCGGTCGCGCGCGCTCAACCCGAAATTCCACGAGGCGCTGCTGAGCCACGGTGCCGAGGGCGTGCGCCAGATCGAAAGCACCGTCACCAACACGATGGGCTGGTCGGCGACCACCGGACAGGTGGAGCCGTGGGTCTATCAGCGCCTGTCGGAGACCTTCGTGCTGGACGAGGCGATGCGCAAGCGGATGACCGACCTCAACCCCGCGGCGTCGTCGCGGATGGCGAACCGCCTGCTGGAGGCGCATGACCGCGCCTACTGGTCCACCGATGACGCGACCCTGTCGGCTCTGCGCGATGCGGCCGACGCCATCGAGGATCGGCTCGAAGGGATCGCGGCAGAATGACCCGTTCCAGCACAGCGCAACCACGCCCGGACGACGGGCGCACCACCCCAATCGGGAGGAGACACTCATGAGCCCACTGGATAACAGACAACAACCCCCCGCCGCGCGGGCCAACATGCGCGAGGCCGCCGGTCTCGAGGCCCGCCGCAAGGTCGAGACCCCGCCCGTGCTCAAGGGGCAGGACGGCGAAGGCTCGGTGCAGGTGCATCAGGACGATTCGATGAAGATCGAAGGCGCCAAGGTCTTCTCGGTCTATGGCAAGGGCGGGATCGGCAAATCGACCACCAGTTCGAACCTGTCGGCCGCCTTCTCGAAGATGGGCAAGCGGGTGCTTCAGATCGGCTGCGACCCCAAGCATGACAGCACCTTCACCCTGACCGGGCAGCTTCAGCCCACGGTGATCGACATCCTGAAGGGGGTCGATTTCCACGCCGAGGAACTGCGCCCCGAGGATTTCGTGACCGTTGGCTATGGCGGCGTGCAATGCGTCGAGGCGGGTGGACCGCCGGCCGGCACCGGCTGCGGCGGCTATGTCGTGGGCCAGACCGTCAAGCTGCTGAAGCAGCACCACATGCTGGAAGACACCGATGTGGTGATCTTCGACGTGCTGGGCGACGTGGTCTGCGGTGGCTTTGCGGCGCCGCTGCAACATGCCGACCGGGCACTGATCGTGACGGCGAACGATTTCGACTCGATCTACGCGATGAACCGCATCATCGCCGCCGTTCAGGCCAAGGCCGCCAACTACAAGGTGCGGCTTGCGGGGTGTGTCGCGAACCGGTCCAAGGACACCGACGAGGTGGACCGCTATTGCGAGCGCGTGGGGTTCAGCCGGATCTCGCACATGCCGGACGTGGATGCCATCCGTCGCTCGCGCCTGAAGAAGAAGACGCTGTTCGAGATGGATGACGAGGAGGACATCGTGGCCTGCCGCGCCGAATATATCCGGCTGGCGGAACGGCTCTATCGGGGAACGGACCCGCTGGCTCCGGCCCCGATGGAGGATCGTGACATCTTCGAGATGCTCGGGTTCGACTGATGGGCTATGACCGCACCCTTGCCCGCGTCGAGACCTATTTCGACAAGACGGCCACCCGCGCCTGGGAACGCCTGACCAGCGATGCGCCGGTCAGCCGGATCCGCGAGACGGTGCGGGCCGGTCGCGACCGGATGCGCGCGCAGATCCTGTCGCGCCTGCCCGACGATCTGACCGGTGTTCGGGTGCTGGATGCCGGGTGCGGTGCCGGGCAGATGACCGCCGAACTGGCCGCCCGCGGCGCGGATGTGGTCGCGGTGGACATCTCGCCCGCGCTTGTCGAGATCGCGCAGGCGCGCCTGCCACGAGGCCTGCAGAACCGGGTCCGGTTTCAGTCGGGCGACATGCTGGACACAAGGCTTGGCACCGTCGATCACGTCGTGGCGATGGACAGCCTGATCTATTACGCGCAAGCGGACCTCACCCGCGCACTGACGGCGCTTGCGGCGCGGACACGCGGCAAGGTCGTCTTCACCGTCGCCCCGCGTACACCGCTTCTGATGACGATGTGGCAGGTGGGAAAGCTCTTTCCGCGCGCCGACCGGTCCCCGACCATGGTGCCGCACGCCCCGGCCGATCTGGCGGAGGCACTGCACGCATCCCCCGCACAAGGGCGGCTCGTAACGCTCGATCGTGTCACGTCGGGTTTCTACATCTCACAGGCTCTGGAGCTTGCCAAATGATCTGGCGCCGTCCCTCTCCGCTGATGCACCTGACCACCCGCATCCTGCCGTTTTCGGATGCGGCCAGCGAGGGCTTGCCGATGGGCCAGCTCCTGCGGTTGTCGCTGTTTCAGGTCTCGGTGGGTATGGCGACGGTGATGCTGCTTGGCACGCTCAACCGGGTGATGATCGTCGAGCTGTCGGTGCCCGCGACCATCGTCGCGGTGATGATCGCCCTGCCCGTCCTGATCGCGCCTTTCCGCACGCTTCTCGGGTTTCGGTCGGACACGCATCGCAGCGCCATCGGCTGGAAGCGCATCCCCTATCTCTGGTTCGGATCGCTCTGGCAGATGGGCGGCCTTGCGGTGATGCCTTTCGCGCTGTTGGTGCTGTCCGGGCAGCAGGTTGTCGGGCCGACATGGGCGGGCGAGGTGCTGGCGGCACTGGCATTTCTCATGACCGGTCTGGGCCTGCACATGACGCAGACGGCCGGGCTGGCCCTGGCCAGCGACCGCGCCGACGACGCGACACGGCCGCGCGTCGTGGCGCTTCTCTACGTGATGTTCCTTCTGGGCATGGGCGTGTCGTCGCTGGTCATTGGCTGGCTGCTGCGCGATTTTGCGCCCTTCACGCTGATCCGGGTCGTGCAGGGCGCGGCGGTGGTCGGCATCCTGCTGAACCTCGTGGCCCTCTGGCGGCAGGAAAACGTCAAACCCATGAGCCGCGCAGAGCGCGCCGCCCCGCGCCCGCGCTTTCGCGAAGCCTGGACTGATCTTCTGGCCGGTGGTCAGGCGGGGCGGCTGCTCGCGGTCGTCTTCCTCGGCACCATGGCCTTCAACATGCAGGATGTGCTGCTGGAGCCATATGGCGGCGAGATCCTCGGGCTTTCGGTGTCGGCGACCACGCTGCTGACGGCGGTCTGGGCCTCGGGCGCGCTTCTGGGGTTCGTCCTGGCCGGTCGGATGCTTGCACAGGGGGCCAATACCTACCGGATGGGCGCCGTCGGCATCCTCGTCGGGATCGCGGCCTTTTCGGTGGTGATCTTCGCCGCCCCGCTCGAGTCGAACGTGATGTTCTTCAGCGGCGCGGGGCTGATCGGGTTCGGCAACGGTCTCTTTGCCGTGGCGACACTGACCGCCGCCATGACGATGCCGGTGACCGGAACCGCCGGACACGGGCTGGCACTTGGCGCCTGGGGGGCCGCACAGGCCACCGGCGCCGGGCTGTCGATCGCCATGGGCGGCGCGTTGCGCGACTGGATCAACGCCATGGCCACATCCGGAAATCTTGGCGAGGCGCTGAACTCGCCCGCGACCGGCTATTCCTTCGTCTACCACGTCGAGATCGGCCTGTTATTCGTCACGCTTGCCGCGCTCGGGCCGCTGGTCCGGATCGCGCGGACGGGCGCCCGCAACACCCAAAAGGGATCGGCCCGTATCGGCCTGGCCGATTTCCCCACATGACCGGCCGTTTCCTCGAAAGGATATGATCATGACCGCAACATTCTTTGGAGAAGTCGATCTGGCCAGCGTGGCCCTGTGGCTCTTCTACATCTTCTTCGCCGCGCTGATCGTCTACATCCAGCGCGAGAACATGCGCGAGGGGTACCCGCTCGAGGATGACGACGGCAATCCGTCGGCGAACCAGGGGCTGTTCCCGCTGCCAAGTGACAAGACCTTCAAACTGCCGCATGGCCGTGGCGATGTCACCGTACCCTCCGGCCAGAGCCCGGAGCGCAGCAGCATCGCGCTGGAAAGATCCGCCGTCGGCGAGGGCTTTCCGATGGAGCCGACAGGCGATCCGATGATCGACGGGGTCGGCCCGGCCTCTTGGGCCGCGCGCCGCGACATGCCGGAACTGGATGGCAAGGGTCACCCCAAGATCGTCCCGATGGCCGCAACCGACCAGTTCAGCGTCTCTGCGGGACGCGACCCGCGCGGGCTGCCGGTCCGGGCCGGTGACCTCGAGGTGGTGGGCACCATCACCGACATGTGGCTGGACGAGCCCGAGCAGATGGTGCGCTATCTGGAATTCGAACTCGATGCCGAGCATGGCGGCGGCAAGCGGCTGGTGCCGATGACGATGGCGCGGATCAAGAAGGACTGTGTCAAGATCCGCTCGATCTTCGGCAAGCATTTCGCGAATGTCCCGAAACATGCCTCGCCCAACCAGGTGACCATGCTGGAAGAGGACAAGATCTCCGGCTACTATGCCGGAGGGACACTCTACGCATCCGAGGCCCGTCAGGAGCCGCAACTGGGCTGAGCCGCCCGAGCAAGAGGAGGGGCCGAGATGAGCCACGATCACGACGATTTCGCAACAGAGCCTGTCGAGGGCCTGCCCGAACGCCCGCCCGAGGGGGAACATATCCTCTGGCAGGGACGCCCGCACTGGTGGGCGCTGACCCGGGACGCCCTGAGCCTGTACTGGGTCGCAGGGTATTTCGTGGCGCTTTTTGTCTGGCGTTTCGCGACGCTGGCCGATCAGGTCACGCTGGCAAGCGCGTTCCGCGCGTCGTTCCCGTTCATCATTCTCGGCGCCGTGGTCTGCGCGATCCTGCTGATCGTGGGTGTCGCGCAGGCCTGGGCCACGGTCTACACGATCACCAACCGCCGCGTCGCCATGCGCATCGGGGCGGCGCTGACCGTCACGCTGAACCTGCCCTTCACGCAAGTGCGCAATGCCGACCTGAACCTGCGCAAGGATGGCACCGGGACGATCGCGCTGGACCTTCTGGAGGCGGAGACGCGGCTCAGCTATCTGGTCTGCTGGCCGCATGTGCGGCCCTGGGTGATGCGCCGCACGCAGCCCGCGCTGCGCTGCATCCCCGAGGCCGAGACCGTCGCGCGCCTGCTGGCCGAGGCCGCCGAGGCACGCGTCGAGACCCCGCAAGTGTCGCGGATCGCAGACCGCGCCCCAATCGCCGCAGAATGATCCCCGAGGCATCACAATGACCCAGATCGACACACATCCCGCCAAGCACCCGCCGATGAGACACCCCCGTGACAAGGAACTGGTCCCGCGCATCATGATGCGGATGGTGCTGGTGCTGATTCTGTCGGTTCTGGCCATCGTGAGCTATGCGCGCCTCACCGACCGGCCGCTGATCGCGACGCCCCCCGAGGCCGTGACAGTCACCAGCCGCGACGTCCTTCTGTCCGGCGACATGGCCGGCACCGCCACGATCCGCGAACTCGACGGCACGCTGATCGCCGATCTGACCCCGGACGAGGGCGGCTTCATTTCGGGCGTCTGGCGGGTTATCCTGCGCGAGCGGACCAAGCATCGTGTCGCACTGGATGGCCCGGTCACGCTGATCCGCAAGGAAAACGGTCGGGTGTCCATTCAGGACCCCAGCACGGGATGGAGCGCCGATCTGATGGGGTTCGGTGCCGATAACGCCAGGGCCTTCGCGCGGCTTCTGGCACAATAGGAGAGGAGCCACACATGGGATGGCTGACACGCGAAACCGAACACGCGCCCTGCACTGTGGAAATCAGTCACAAGTTCGAATCCCTGCACGCGCATGTGCGCTTCAATAACGGCGCCACGGTCTATCCGGGCGACGAGGTCAAGGTTCAAGGCCCCGAGATCATGGCGCCCTTCGGCGAGGTGGTCAGCGAGGACCGCGACGCCACGATCATCCGCGCCAGCGAGCTCGAACGCCTCTGGACGCGCCTGACCGGAGACTTCGAAGTGATGGAACTTTGCGAATTTTCCTTTTCCGAGGAGGTCAAGCTATGAATGTCCAGTCGAAACACACCGCCGATGCCACCACGGCCGAGGAAAGCTTTGCCATTCAGGAAGAACAGGCGAAGTTCGACAGCAAGGCCGCCACCGATGTGGCGATGCAGAACACGCTGCTGACCCCGCGTTTCTACACCACCGATTTCGACGAGCTCGACGCGATCGATGTCAGCCCGGTGCGCGAGGACTGGGACAAGCTGATCGCGCGGATGGAGGCCGACCCCAACAAGGGTCACTTCAAGAAGACCGAGGACTGGGATCACGTCGATTGGGACGGGATGGACCCGGCGCTGCGCAAGGAACTCATCGATTTCCTGATTTCCAGCTGCACCGCCGAGTTTTCGGGCTGTGTGCTCTACAAGGAAATGAAGCGCCGCGGCACCAACAAGGACATCACGCAGCTCTTTCAGTTGATGGCGCGCGACGAGGCCCGGCACGCCGGGTTCATCAACGATGCGCTACGCGAGGCCGGCGTGGCGGTCAATCTCGGCTTCCTGACGCAGAAGAAGAAATACACCTATTTCCGGCCCAAGTTCATCTACTACGCCACTTATCTGTCCGAAAAGATCGGCTATGCGCGGTATATCACGATCTTCCGCCATCTCGAGGAAAACCCCGAATACCGGTTCCACCCGATCTTCAAGTGGTTCCATGAATGGTGCAACGACGAGTTCAGCCATGGCGAGGCGTTCGCCCTGCTGATGAAGACCGACCCGAAGCTGACCTCGGGCAAGAACGTGCTGTGGATCAAGTTCTTCCTGACGGCCGTCTACGCCACGATGTATGTGCGCGATCACCAGCGCCCGGCGTTTCACAAGGCGCTCGGCGTCGATCCCGACTGGTACGGGCGCGAGGTCTTTACCAAGACCTCGGAGATGACCAAGCAGATCTTCCCGATCACGCTGGATATCGACAACCCGCGCTGGCAGGCCGGGCTGGTGAAGCTGCAAAAGGCCAATGCCGATCTGGCACAGGCCAAGTCCGAGACCGGGATCGGCGCATGGCTGCGCCGGACCGGGGCGCAGACCCGCGCCGCGGCGGCCTTTGTCGGGCTCTACACGATCCCGGCAAAAAAACACGAGGTTCCGGCCTCGACCCGGCTGGAGCCGGCCTATTGATCCCGCGGGGGCTCTGCCCCCGCACCCCCCGGAGTACTTCCGGAAAGATGAAGGAGTAGCCGTGCACAGCCCCTGGATCGCAGCCTTGATGGCCCTTTTCCTCTGGTGGTTCGCCACCGGGGCGATCCTTCTGGTGGTGCGGCTGTGCGAGCGGCGCGCCGACGGTACCGGCCGCCGGGCGGTGATCCTTGCGCTGCCGGTGCTGGTGGCGGGCCTGTGGGGCTATCGCGCGACACTTGACGCAGGCGGGATCGGCGCGGTCTATGGCGGATTTCTCGCGGCCCTCGCGATCTGGGGCTGGATCGAGCTGAGCTTTCTTACCGGTGTGATCACCGGGCCGAACCTGCGCCCCTGCCCGCCGGCCCTGCCCGAGTGGGAACGGTTCATCCGCGCCTGGGGGACGGTTGCCTATCACGAGATTCTGCTGACGACCATGCTGGGGATCGTCTGGTTTCTGGGTCACGACGCGGCCAATACCGTGGGGCTCTGGACCTTCACCGTGCTCTATTTCGCGCGCGTGACCGCCAAGCTCAACCTCTATTTCGGCGTGCCGCGGATCAATGTGGAATTCATTCCAGGGGCGCTCGCGCATATGGGCAGCTATTTCCGGGTGGGACCGGTGGGCTGGTTCTTTCCCTGTTCGATCACAGGCTTGAGCCTTGGCGTGGCCTGCTGGCTGGAGCGGCTTTATTCCGCCGGCACACCGGCGGAGATCGCGGGCTTTGCCCTGCTTGGCGCGATCACCGCGCTGGCGCTGCTGGAACACTGGCTGATGGTCCTGCCATTGCCGGACGCGAAACTCTGGCGCTGGATGCTGCCCGCGCCCAAACACTCACCTAAGAAGACACCACCGGAGGGACATCATGAATTTTGACGTCATGTTCGACGCACAGCTGGAGGCGCTGCGCGAAGAGGGAAACTACCGCATCTTCGCCGAGCTTGAACGCCGCTGTGGCGACTTTCCCAAGGCACAAAGCCATTGCAACGAGGCCCCCGGCGAGGTGACCGTCTGGTGTTCCAACGACTATCTCGGCATGGGACAGCATCCCGTGGTCCGCCAGGCGATGAAGGATGCGGTCGATCAATGCGGCACCGGCGCCGGTGGCACGCGCAACATCTCCGGCACCAACTGTCATCACCTGATGCTGGAGCGCGAATTGGCGGATCTGCATGGCAAGGATGCCGCGCTTCTGTTCACCTCCGGCTACGTGTCCAACTGGGCCGCGTTGTCGACGCTTGGCAGCCGGCTGCCGGATGCGGTGATCCTGTCGGACGAAGCCAACCATGCCAGCATGATCGAGGGCATCCGCCATTCGCGCGCCAAGAAAGTGATCTGGAAGCACAACGACGCCGCCGATCTTGACCGCAAGCTTGCCGCCCTGCCCGTCAACGCCCCCAAGATCGTCGCCTTCGAGAGCGTGTATTCAATGGATGGCGATATCTGCCCGATGCGCGAGATCATCGAGGTCGCCGAGAAACACGGCGCGATGACCTATCTCGACGAGGTGCATGCCGTGGGGCTCTACGGCGCGCGCGGCGGCGGCGTTTCCGAAGAGCTGGGCCTCGCGCACCGGATCACGCTGATCGAGGGCACACTCGGCAAGGCGTATGGCTGCATGGGCGGCTATGTGACCGGCTCGACGAGCCTGTGCGATTTCATCCGCTCGTTCGCGAGCGGGTTCATCTTCACCACCGCCCTGCCGCCGGCCGTGGCCGCAGCCGCCACGGCGAGCGTGCAACACCTCAAGGCGTCACAAGCCGAGCGCGACGCACAGCGCGCGCAAGTCGCCACGCTGCGCCGCAAGCTTGACATGCACGGCATTCCGCATCTGGGAAATACCAGCCACATCATCCCGGTCATGATAAAGGATCCGGTGAAATGCCGCGTTCTGGCCGATATCCTGATGAGCGACTGGGGCATCTACGTGCAGCCAATCAACTATCCCACGGTGCCCAAGGGCACCGAGCGGCTGCGCTTCACCCCGGGGCCTCTGCACAGTGATGCCGATATCGACCATCTGGTGACGGCGCTCAACACGCTCTGGAAGCAATGCGCCCTTGCGCATGCGGTGGCCTGAGACGGATTTGGCGCATCCGTTCGCACGCGCGTCAAAATGACTTGATTTGCCGTTGGAAAGGCTACGTCACATCATGTGAATGAAATTGCGGCTAGGCAATCACACCCATGCCGATACCCGAAAAGGTCGCCTTTGGCGGCCTTTCATCATGAGGAGAGAAAGATGAAACTGACACGACGCATGACCATGAGCCTGATGGGCGCCACCGCCGCGACCGCTCTGCTGCCCGCAGCCGCACATGCGAACGGCGAGGTGCATGAGGTGCAAATGCTCAACCGGCACCCCGACGAGAACGAGAGCATGGTGTTCCATCCCGACATCGTCGAGGCACAGCCCGGCGACACGATCCGCTTCGTCTCTGTCGACAACGGCCACAATGCGGTCAGCTATGACGACATGCTGCCCGAGGAGGCCGAGGGCTGGAAAAGCCGGATGAACAAGGATTTCGAGGTCGTTGTCGAGCAGGAGGGCGCCTATGGCTACTACTGCCAGCCGCACAAGGCGCTTGGCATGGTCGGTCTGATCCTTGTGGGGGATGCCTCGGGCAATTACGAAAGCCTGAAGGACGTCAGCCTGCGCGCGCCGAACGAGAAAAAGCGTTGGGAAGACATCTTTGCCCGCGCCGACGAGATCGTGGGCGGCACTGCCTGAGAACGTGACAC
>JAWLFT010000013.1:0-25608 GCA_041685435.1 Roseovarius sp. | reverse complement strand
TGACACGGACAAGTTGACAATGGCGAAGGCCGGCCCCGGAAACGGGCCGGCCTTTTTCAGATGCGCCGCAGCGGGACCACCTGCGCCTCGCCGGGCGAGACCGCGCTGCGGATCATCGTCACGAGGTTTTCGGCCGTCATCTGCGCGTCTTCATACATCTCCGCAGGGCTGGCCTGATCTATGAATCGATCCGGCAGGCACATGTTGCGCATCACGAGCCCCCGATCGAACGCCCCGCGCCGTGCAAGCTCATGCATTACGATGGATCCGAACCCGCCCTGTGCGCCCTGCTCCACGGTAATCAGTGCCCGATGATGCCGGACAAGCTGCATCAGAAGATCGCTGTCGAGCGGTTTGGCAAAGCGCGCATCGGCCACCGTGACGGTAATGCCCTCGTCCGCCAGCATCGCGGCGGCGACCCGGCATTCCGCGAGATGCGCGCCAAAGCTGAGAATCGCGACATCGCTGCCCTCCGAGATCACGCGGCCGCGGCCGATCTCGAGCGGTGTGCCGCGTTCAGGTAGTTCGACGCCCGTGCCGGCCCCGCGGGGATACCGAAAGGCGATCGGACCCGCATCATGATCCGCCGCTGTCGCGACCATGTGCACAAGTTCGGCCTCGTCTGCGGCGGCCATCACGGTAAACCCGGGCAGATTGCCAAGATAACCGATATCGAAGGCCCCCGCATGGGTGGCCCCGTCCGCGCCGACCAGCCCCGCGCGATCGATGGCGAACCGCACCGGCAGGCCCTGCAGCGCCACGTCATGCACCACCTGATCATAAGCACGTTGCAGGAAGGTCGAATAGATCGCGCAGAAGGGCCGCAACCCGCTGGCCGCCATCCCGGCGGCAAAGGTCACGCCGTGCTGTTCGGCAATGCCCACATCAAAGACGCGGGACGGGAACCTCTCGGCCATTTTCGCCACACCCGTGCCGTCGGGCATCGCCGCCGTGACCGCGACGATCCGCTCGTCGCGCGCGGCCTCTGCGACCAGCGCGTCGCCGAACACGGCCGTGTAGGATGGCGCGGCGGGTTTCGACCTGGCCTGCGTTCCGGTCACGGGATCGAATTTCGCCACACCGTGGCCCTTGTCGGCGGCATCCTCTGCGGGGGCATAGCCCTTGCCCTTGACGGTGCAGCAATGGATCAGAACCGGCCCGGTGGCGCGGGCGCGCGCGGCGCGCAGCACCCCCAGAAGCTGCCCCATGTCATGCCCGTCGATGGGGCCGACATACTGAAAGCCAAGCTCCTCGAAGAGCGTGCCCGACCCTGTCAGCCCGGTCACCAGCTGCCGCGCGCGCTTGGCGCTTTGGCGGATCGGCGCGGGGATAGCGGCCTCGAACCCTTCGGCAAGCGACGCCACCCGCGCCAGCGGCTCGCTGGCATACATGCGGCTGAGATAGGACGACATGGCCCCCACCGGGGGCGCGATGCTCATCTCGTTGTCATTGAGGATCACGAACAGGCGGCGCCCCTCGGCCCCGGCATTGTTGAGCGCCTCATAGGCCATCCCGGCGCTGATCGCGCCATCCCCGATCACGGCGATCGCATCGCCCGTGGCCTGGCCCATGTCGCGCCCGACGGTAAAGCCGAGCGCCGCGCTGATCGAGGTGGAACTGTGCGCGGCCCCGAACGGATCATGCTTGGATTCCGACCGCTTGGTGAAACCCGACAGCCCGTCCTTCTGCCGCAGGGTGCGGATGCGGTCGCGCCGGCCTGTCAGGATCTTGTGCGGATAGCATTGGTGCCCCACGTCCCAGATCAGCTTGTCGACGGGCGTGTTGAAGACGGCGTGAATGGCCACGCTCAGCTCGACCACGCCAAGGCTGGATCCCAGATGCCCGCCGGTCTGCGAGACGGCGTCGATTACCTCGGCGCGCACCTCGTCGGCGAGGAGGCGCAGATCGCGATCCGGCATCTGGCGCAGATCTGACGGCCCGGCCACGCGGTCAAGCAACGGTATTTGCTGTATATCTTGGGTCATAGCACCCCCCTCAAGGTGGTTCAGGCGTCGCCCGCAGGGCCATGTCGGGGCGCTAACGGCGCGATAGAACCGGAGGCGCGGCGCGGGGGCCCGCCTCCGGCGTTGTTGTGTCAGTTGCCGTAATCCGGCTCTGCCGTGCTGGCCAGTTCGGGCCAGTCCTTGATCACGTTGGTGCCCTGCAACGGCTGTTGATATCCGTTGTGGCAGGTCGCGCAGGCGGCTTTCGGCGCATCCGCATAGACCGGACCAAGCCGATGCTCGGGCAGGATTCCGTCAAGCGGCGCCAGATAGGTGTTGTTCAACTCCAGCACCATCTCGATCCCGAGCGTGGCCGTGGCCCATTGCGGCGTGATCTGGCCGCTTGCCGAGTAGAACGCACGGCTGTTGTGACAGAACAGGCAATTCACGCCGAGCGAGTTGCTGACATAGTTCATCAGCGAATAGGTCCGTTCGGTCGCCTGGATCGAGGCGTAGTCCTCGTCGCCCGGCCGGCCCGCCACACGGCTTTCGAGGTCGTGCACGGCGATATCCTCGCCATCCAGCAGGTATTTCTCCAGCGCGTCGGACGGAAGCGAGGTGTATTGCGACTGCATCGTCACCCGGTTCTGATTGGCCGCCCAGCCTTCGACGCTGTCATTGACGGGACTGATCCTGAACCAGACATTCTCCGGCACCGGTTGCCCGCGGTGGCACGTGTAGCAGGTGACCCCGACCTCCTTGTTGGCGTTGACGTGGCCGGCCCATTCATCGTTGATGGTCTGGGTCATGCCGATCATCAGATAGCCGACAGAGCTTTGATAGTTGGCCGGGTCCTCGAACAGATCCGGGATGCCCGTCCATTCGCGCATCGCGGCCAGCAGACGGTCGTAATTCTCGACCGTCAGATCCTCGAGACCCGGCGGCACGTTCTCACGCGCCTCGTCTGCGGTCTCGGCATCGTCGCCGGGCACGATCGGGGACGAGGTCGAGGCGAGGAACACTTCGATATCCGGATCCGGCGCGGCCAGATCCACCGTGAACTCGGGCACCGACATGCCAGTGCCGCGCGGCCCTGTCTGCAGGCTGTCGGTGGCGTAGGGTTGCCCCCCTGCGACCAGAGCCGCCGCCAGAAAGACCGCCCCCCCGACCACGCCGATGGCGATGGCCGGGCCGTAGATCTCCTTGGGGTTCTCCCGGTTCCATTTGTCAAACCACTTGGGAAACATGGCTCAGTCCTCCTGTCCGATGAAGGCTTCATAAGAGCCATAATCTTCGTAGCCGTAGGATCCGTCATACATGGGTGCGAAATTGTGTTCCTGCGCCCAGATGAACCAGTTGTCCACGACCGTGCCGGTCAGCAGGATCCCGATCCCGCCAGTGATCGGCGTCAGGACCGCGAACCACCAGGCCCACCGGTGGATACCCTCCATCGTGGCGTTGAAGCCCATCGTCCAGCGCCAGAACAGTGCCGCCCGCTCGCTTGCCGTGCCGCGGTCATAGATCTGCTCCAGCTCGCGGTCGCCGCCAAAGCGGGTCACGGCGAGGATCGTGGCGCCGTGCATCGCAAAGAGCAGGACAGAGCCATAGAGAAACACGATCGAGAGACAGTGGAACGGGTTGTAGTAGAGATTGCCGTAGCGGATCGAGAACGCCGTGGTCCAGTCGAGATGCGGGAAGATGCCATAAGGCACGGCCTCGGACCAGGATCCCATGAGGACGGGCCGGAACAGCCCCAGCACCAGAAACAGCCAGATCGCCGAGCCGAAGGCCCAGAAGACATGCTTGCCCATCTTGTGGCTCGCCGCCAGCTGATAGCTGCGCGCCCACCATGCAAGCACCGCGACCAGCAGGAAGAACGACGAGATGATGTACCAGCCACCGTCATTCAGGGGCGGCATCGACAGGCCGTGTTCGGGCCCCGGCGGCTCCAGCGCCAGCCAGAATCCCTGACGCAGGAATTCCGGGATCGACCAGCCGACCTGCGCCAGCATGTTGAACCCGATGATCACGAACCAGAGCGTGCCGGTGATAAGGCTGACCACGCCCAGCATCCCCAGGTTGATCGGACCGAGCTGCGCGTTGCCGAGCCAGCCGATCAGCGTCGAGAAGCCCGCCTTGCCCGAACGCTCGCCCATCAGGCGGCCGCCGGTGTCGTCGAGCCCCATCTCGGGCGCGCCCTGCACCTGTACTTGCGTGAATATGTTCTGATATTCGGCCATGTTCCTACATCCCTACCTGAGAAGGCCAGATCGGCGCCTCGAGCCACCAGTTCCACCATTCGGGCCAGCCCTTGGTCCAGACCGGTCCGCTGATGATGATGCAGACCGCCGACCAGAACCCGGCATTGAGCGCCAGCAGCAGACCGACGCGGTGGATTCCCAGCGTGCCCACCGAATAGCCGATGAAGTCACGAAAGAACGTGTCCTCGTGATCGGGCGACTTGGCCTCCTCGCCCTTCTCGGGGTTTGCCGCCGACAGCACCAACCCGCCATGCAGCGCCAGCGCCAGCGTCGTGGCAAAGAAGAAGGTCACGGCCAACATATGCGCCGGGTTGTAGTGGAAATGCAGGTAGGCGTAGCCGGTGTTGCTCACCCAGTCGAGATGGCTGAAGATGCCGTAGGGAAAGCCGTGCCCCCAGGCCCCCATCAGCAGCGGGCGAAAGACGACCAGCGTGGCGTAGGCGAAGATCGCGACGCCGAAGGCGAAGGGCACATGGTACCCAATGCCCAGCTTGCGGCAGATCTCGACCTCGCGCAGCATCCAGCTGATAAAGGCGCCGAGCGCGCAGATCGTGATGATCTGCCACAGCCCGCCCTCCATGAGCGGTGCCATCCCCAGCCCGTAGGACAGGTCGGGCGGCGCGATGTTGATGAGCCAAGGGTTGAAGGTGCCCTGATTTGCGGCCCCCCAGAAGATCAGGATGGTCCCCAGAACGGCAAAGAACACCGTCGTGACACCAAAAAAGCCGACATAGAATGGTCCGACCCAGAAGTCGAACAGATCGCCGCCGATCAGTGTCCCTCCGCGGACCCGGTACTTTCGTTCGAAACTGAGCACAGCCATTTTCGCAGCCTCCGAGTATGGTGACCTGCTGGGGTCAGCGCCCCGCGGTCTACCGGATCAATACGTGTCTTGGTCGCCGCGGGCGAGAGCGCCCCCGCCCACAGCGTCAGTGAATGGACCGCGCTTCAGCGATCGTACTTTTCGGCCGCGATCTCGAACCAGTTGAAACCATCGGTGCTCAGAAGCACCAGGTGGATCATCGCGGCCAGAAGGAACAGGAACGCGCCCTGCGCCACGAAAACGCGACGCGGGTCGAAGATCAGCCAGATCTTGTAGAATTTAGCCATTGTGTTGTCCTTTCCTTAGAACCAAGGGAACCAGATGAAGGTTGCGATATGGGCAACCACTGCAATCGCCGTGAACAGCCAAAGGCCACTCATGTAGACGGAATGCAGCTCCTGGGCTTGCTCGTCTGTGAGACCTGTGAACGACAGGTCGGTTTTATCAGCCATGAACTTTCCTCCGGAATGTTATGCCGACGCCGCGAACCCCGCGGCCGGGTTCCTCAAGGGCCGTCATGGTCCCTCAGGTTTCTGTCCGCCCTTAATGGCAGGCAGGTCGTGTTTCGGTCCCGGGCCCCTGGCCTCAGACCGAAAAGATCATCGGTGTCACACGATCGGATTCGAGCCAGGCGCGCGCCAGCGGGCCGCGCAGGTTGAGTGTCCGGTAGCGGATCACGTCGCGGATCCAGCGCACGCTGGCAAACGGGATCGCGACAAAGAAGATGCAGAAGAAATACAGGTGGTATTCCATGCTGCGGGGACGGCCCGCGCGGCTGCGCTGCGGCGGGTTCGAAGTCATGTCGGTCATTTGAGGTCCTCCTCCTGGGGTGGATTGGGTGCCGCCACGGCGGGCGACACGGCTTGAACGGTTTCCAGAACCACGCGCTCGTCCCCCTGGCGCAGGGCTGCGTCCTCGGCAGCGTCGCGCAGGGTCTTGGCGGCGGAAATGCGGGTCAGCACGGGATGGCCCGCGACGATGCGGTCAAGCTCGCGCTGCGCATCGGCGTCCCACGGAAAGTCGCGGCGCAACGGGGTCGGCGTGGCCGAGGCCGCATCCATTTCCGAGCCGAGCGGCAGGATGTGAAACAGCGCATCGAACAGCCCGTTGCATACTTCCTGCAAGAGATACGTGGCCCCGGCATAGCCCATCATCGGCGTACCGGTGGCGCGGCGGATGGCGGCGCCCGGAAAACTCGCGGGGATGAAGGCCGGTTGCGGCCCGTGCCCGCTCCGACATTCGGCGAGGTACATCTTTTCGTTGATCGACCCCATCAGGATGATCGGCCGTTCGCGCGCGATCATCGCGCGCACCTCTTCGTTATTGGTCTTGGTGCCCGCGCAACGTGCCACGGCAAAGGCGCAAGGCAGACCCAGATCGCCTTCGAGGTACTTGCGGATGCCGCGCGCATAGGTCTCGTTGGCGACGATCCCGAAATTCGCGGTGGCGAAGAAATCCTGCGTCACCGAGCGCCACAGATCCCAGACCGGCTTGATCGTGGAATGCTTCTCGCGGGTGATGAACGGTTCGGGATCCAGCCCCAGAAGATCGCCCAGCTTGCGCAAAAACAGCGTCGTGCTCTCCACCCCGATGGGCGCCTGCAGATAGGGCTTGCCCAGAACCTCGGCCAGACCGCGGCTGAACTCGCGATACATGCAGATATTGACATCGGCATTCACCAGATCGCGCATCTCGGCCAGATGTGTGCCAAGCGGCATGACCATGTTGACCTCGGCCCCGATCCCCTCGACCAGACGGCGGATCTCGTGCAGGTCCGACGGCATGTTGAACGTGCCGTACATCGGCCCGAGGATGTTCACGCGGGGCCTCGCATCCTCGGCGCGCTTCTTCTCGGGCGGCATGCGCCCCTTGGTCATCCCGAACTCGGTGAAAAGCCACGTGATCGCCCGGTCGGCGGCCTGCCACTGGTCCTCGTCGATGGTCCGCGGCAGGAACCGCTGGATGTTGGTGCCCTGCGGGGTGACGCCGCCGCCGATCATCTCGGCGATGGATCCGGTGACCACGACCGCCGGCAGCGCCGGGTCGAGCGTGCCCCAGGCCCGCTTCATCGACTCCTCGGTGCCCGACCCCATCTCGTGCTCGCCGAGGCCCGTGACCACGATGGGCAACTCATGCGGCGGCAGCGCATCTGTATAGTGCAGCACGGAGGTCACCGGCAGGTTCTCGCACCCCACGGGGCCGTCGATCACCACCTGCAATCCCTTGACCGCGCAGAAGGCATAGACCGCGCCCCAATAGCCCCCGGCCCGATCATGATCCTGGATCAGCATGACACGCCTCCGCGTTTCTTCTGGCCGGAAATATCCCGGGGGAGTCGCCCGAAGGGCGGCGGGGGCAGCGCCCCCGAGGCCCGGTATGTGACACGCGCCCCCATCAGATCATCTCCTGCGCCTTGGCGGCGCGCTTTTGCTTGTCGATCTTCTTCTGGTTCAGCGCCCGGAAATCCTCGCGGATGTTCGGATCGCCTTCCCAGACCCCGGCCGTGTCGCCGGTGCCCACACCCTCGAAGAAGGCGCGCATGTTTTCCATGCGTTCGCGCCCGGCGATGGCGGCATTGACCACCTCGGCCAGGCTGCCCGCCCCGGCGGGGCCCATCAGCGGCCGCGCCGAGATCAGGTTGGTGAAATAAAGCGCCGGCACAGCCAGCTCTTTCGCCTTCTGCACCACCGGCGTGGTGCCGATCGCCAGATCGGGCTTCAGCCCTTCCATCGCCGCGCAATCGTCTTCCAGCGAGGCGCGGAATTTCACCGTCACGCCGCGGGCGCGCAGCCATTCGGCATCGGCTTCGGACCAGGGCGTCTTCGGGCAGGCGGTGCCGACATACGGCACATCCGCGCCGCTCTCGATCAGCAGGCGTGCCACCAGAAGCTCGCTGCCCTCATAGCCCGACAGCGTGATCGTACCCGTGATGGGGGCGCCACTCAGCGCGCTGTCGATGTCCGGCAGCACGGCATTCTGAGCGGCCGCCACCTTGTCGGCCGGCAGCCCGAACGCGTCGCCGATCCCGGCCAGCCACGCGGCGGTGCCGTCACGGCCCACGGGCGCGCTGCCGACGATGGGCCGGCCGGCCGCCTCGAACTCGCGGATGGCGGCGGTGTAGAACGGGTGGATGGCCGCGACCGCGCCGCAATCGAGGGCTGCGTACAGCTCGCGCCATTCGCGGCAGGGCACGACCGGCCCGACGGCAAGCCCCATCGGGTCCAGCATCCGGCCGATCATCATCGGATCGGCCGGAAACATCTCGCCCAGAAGCGTCACGGTCGGCCGGTCCGACACGCCGCCCTCGGGGGCGGGCACGGGGCCGGCCTCGACCTCTTCGCGCGCATAGTTGAGCATGGCCCCGGCCAGCACGTCCTTGGCCTCGGCATGGGTGGGGATACCAAAGCCGGGCACATCGATCCCGACGATCCGCACGCCGTTGATTTCGCGGGGCAACAGCCGCAGCGGCACGCCGCTGGCCGTGGGCACGCACAGATTGGTCACGACCACCGCGTCATACCGGTCGGGATCGGCCAGCTCGTGCACGCTTTCGCGGATATCCTCGAACAGCTTGCCGGTGACCAGCGATTCCGAATTGAAGGGCACGTAGCCCACCGACCGACGCGCGCCGTAGAAGTGGCTGACGAAGGTCAGGCCGTAGACGCAGCAGGCCGACCCCGAAAGCACCGTGGCCACGCGCTTCATGCGCAACCCGACCCGGAGCGAGCCGAAGGCGGGACACATGCTTTGGGGCTTGTCGTGCGGGCCTTGCGGATAGTCCTTGGCATATTGATCGAGGATCTCGCTCTGCCCGGCCATGCGGGCGGCCTTTTCCATTTCCGACCCGGAATGACAGCCCATTCCCTGGTCCATCCCCTGCTCGGGACCTGCGTCGGTCGGCATGTCCTGCGCCGTGGCATCGGGCGCCGCCTTGATCACTTCGGTCTCGGCGGCATTGTCATATCTGACTTCGTCGCTCATGCCGTCCCCCGCGGGTCGTCGGACCCATCGTTCTTGCGAATGTCATCGATCAGGCGAAGGATCTGCTCGGGGCGGGCCTGCGCCAGCATCCGGCGCACATCGGACAACCGCGTGTCATACGACCGGCCCTGCTGCGGCCGGTCCATCCGGACGGGCTCAGGCCTCATCATAGACCACCTCCAGGCTCTCCTTCGGCGCGGAAAACTTGCCGCGCATGTCCTCGTCCGTGGCCGGCACCAGCACGTAGTCGCCACCGGTATCCTTGCTGTCGAACAGCCCCAGCAGACCGTCCTGATCCAGCGGCGACGGGCGCACCGGCGGCGCCACCGAGACCTGATCGGCCAGCCCGGCAAACAGGCTGCCCCATTCGCTCTCGGCGGTGCCGACAATCTGGTAATTGGCGGATTTCTTGCGCAGATCGTCATCCGCCGGGATGGCGGCCAGCACCGGAATGTCCACCGCCTTGGCAAAGGCCTGCGCCTCGCCCGAGTGGTCATCCTTGTTGATCACCAGACCCGCGACACCGACATTGCCGCCGAGCTTGCGGAAATATTCCACCGCCGAGCAGACATTGTTGGCCACGTACAGCGACTGCATGTCGTTGGAGGCCACGAGGATGACCTTCTGCGCCATGTCGCGGGCGATCGGCAGGCCGAAGCCGCCGCAGACCACGTCGCCAAGGAAATCCAGCAGGACGTAGTCGAAATCCCAGTCGTGAAAGCCCAGCTTCTCCAGCAGCTCGAAGCCGTGGATGATGCCGCGCCCGCCACAGCCGCGGCCCACCTCCGGCCCGCCCAGCTCCATCGCGAAGACGCCGCCGCGCTTGAAGCACACGTCGCCGATCTTCACCGGTTCGCCGGCGAGGTTCTTCTTGGTCGAGGTCTCGATGATCGTGGGGCACGCCTTGCCGCCGAACAGCAGCGAGGTGGTGTCGGATTTGGGATCGCAGCCGATCAGCAGCACGCGCTTGCCCTGCTCGGCCATCATGTGGCTGAGATTGGCGAGGGTGAAGCTCTTTCCGATCCCGCCCTTGCCATAGATCGCGATGATCTGCGTCTTCTGTGTCGGTTCGCCCGTATGAATTACATCGGCCAGATCCTCGTGCGCCTCGTCGCGCAGCCGCTGGTCGAAATCCTTGAGATTCGGCACGTCGTCCTTCACGCTGCTTCCTTCCAGTTGAGTATCATTTTCAGACAGGCGGGATCCTCGAACGCCGTGCGATAGGCGTCGGGGGCCTGTTCGGCGGGGGCCCTGTGCGAGATCAGCCCGCCAAGCGACAGGGCGCCGTTCTCGATCAGCGCCGCCGTGGCCGCGAGATCTTCGCGCGTCCATTCGGCGGCGACACGCAGCCGGGCTTCCTTCATGAAGGCCGGCGGAAACGCAAAGCTCAGAGCGTCGGGATAGAACCCCGCCAGCACGATCTCGCCGCCCTTGCGGATTCGGCCGATCAGATCGTTGAGGATGGACGCGTTGCCCGACGCGTCGTAGATGGCGCTGTAATCGCGGCGCGGATCGCCCGACGGGTCGATGACCTCGTAGCCCTCCGCGCCACCGCGACGGCCCGGCTCGATCTCCCAGACGGTCGGCGCAGGCGCGCCCGCGGCAATCGTCAGCCGCGCCAGAAGCCGGCCGAAAACACCATGTCCGATGATCAGATCCGGCACCGCCCGGTCGAGGCCCGCCATCGCGTGCCGCGCCGTCGCAGCAAGCGCCAGAAGCGCGCCCTCGGGGCCCATACCCGCATCGATCCGCGTCACGCGCGCCGCGTCGGTGACCAGCCGCGCCGCAGCCCCGCCGAAAAGCCCGAAAGCCCCGTCAAAGCAATCCGCGCCCGGCACGAACACCTGGTCGCCGGGCTTGTAGCCGGTACCCGGGGCGGCCTCGACCACCTCGCCGGCGGCCTCGTAGCCGGGCACCAGAGGATAGCCCATGCCCGGAAAGGGCGGCATCCGCCCCGACCAGAACAGCTTTTCCGTGCCCGTGGAAATTCCCGAATACGCAATGTCGACCACAAGATCGCCGTCACCCGGCGCGTTGAGCGCGAGGGTGTCCAGTCGAAGATCCTCGGGACCGTTCAAATAGACAGCGCGGGTCTGCATTGGGCGCCTCCGTCTCTGGTTGGCCGCTGGTCGAAAAGACTCAGTCAAAACGGCAACCCTTGGATGTAAGTTTACCCAAACAGCTTTTACTGTCAAGTTTAGTTTACACCAAAATCGGAGGCAGGGATCACCCGGGCTTGACGCAGCTCAGGGCGCTGGTGACATAGCTGCGCGGGGCGCGCGGGATGTGCACCCGCTCGAACCCTGCCGCGCGGCACATATCCCCGATCGTGGCGGCCGAGCGCGCGCGCCCGGTCCCCATGGCCATGGTATAAAAGGCAAAATAGACGTCGCCGACCGGGTCGGGGCGCGCGCCCCCTGACATCGGCTCCGACACGATCAGACGCCCGCCCGACGGCAGCGCCGCATGGGCCTTGACCAGCAGATCGGCAACCGTGTCATCGTCATGATCGTAAAGCACACGGATCAGCGAAATCGCGTCTGCACCCTCCGGCAACGGCCCCTCGCGGAACGATCCGGACCGGCAGGTGATCCGCGACGCAAGCCCCGATCGCTCCAGCTTTCGGGTGGCCGCGGGAATCACCTCCGGCAGATCGAGAACGCTGATGGCCAAGCCGGGATACCGCGCGGCCACCTCGGCGGCGAAGACACCCGAACCGCCGCCGACATCCATCAGATGCCGGACCCCGCGCAACGAGACCATGCGCAGCGTGTCCTCGGCCACGAGGCTCTGCGATTGCGCCATCAGATCCGAGTAGCGCGCCGCATCCGCCTCGGACACGGTGCCGTCGGCGCCATGAACATACGGCCAGAACCGCGCCAGCCCGGTCTCGACCTCGCCGCGTAGCAGCGCCACGGGGTCGGCCATGTCCGAATGGAAAACGTGGTGATGCCGAATCATCGCCTCCAGCCCCGGCACACCCAGGATCGCGGCGCCCTTGCGCGCGATCCGGAACCGGCCGTCACGGCGCCGCCGCAGCAACCCCATGGCAGCGCCGGCCTGCAACAGGATCTCCATCCGGTCGGCCGTCATGCCAGCATCGGGGGCAAGCTCGCCCGCGCTGAGAGGCCCGTCCATCAACCGGTGCAGGATGCGCAACTCGATCAGCGCCAACAGCACGCCGGATCGGACAAACCCTTGAACAACATCGAAAATTTCAGCGCCATCGCGCCGCGCCAGATGTCCGCCGACGGGAAGCCGCGCGGCGATGCGCTGCATGTCGGTGCGCGCCACAAGCCGGTTGAACCACGTGAAGGGATCGAACATGCGACGCCGCGGCGGGTGTTGCGGCGTCATGCGGGGCCGCCTCAGCTTTGGCTTGAGGCGGGCACGGTCGGCACGATCTGTTCGGCCTGCGCCCGCACCATCCGGGCCAGTTGCGCCTCGCCGGGACAGGACGGGATCGACGCGATCGCGCCGCCTAGGATGTCCGACAGCCGCTCCGACGCGCCCGCAACGCCCAGTTGCGCCACCGCGTTCGGCCGGTCATGCAGGGCATCCTGCCCGACGGGTTTGCCGAGCGTCTCGGCGTCGAGCACCGCGTCGCGCAGATCGTCGGCCACCTGAAACGCCTCGCCGATCAGCGCGCCAAGATCGCGCCAGTTCTCGGGATCGTGCCCGGCAGAAATCGCCCCCATTTCGGTGGCCGCGATGAACAGCGCCCCGGTCTTGGACCGGTGATAGGCGGCCAGATCCACCGTCGCCTCGCTTTCCCAGCCCTGCCCCGCACAGATGCCATCCGGCATGCCCGTGCGCTGCGCAAGCGCCATGATCAGCGCAGACCCCCGTTCGGGATCGGTCATGGTCGCCCGCGCCAGCACCTCGAAGGCCAGCACGATCAGGCTGTCACCGGTCAGCACCGCCAACGGCTCCGAAAACGCCTTGTGGACCGAGGGTTTGCCGCGCCGCGTGTCGGCATCGTCGAAACAGGGCAGGTCGTCATGCACGAGGCTGGCGCAATGGATCAGTTCCAGCGCGGTCGCGGCGGCGTCCGAGATCTCGGGCCGGTCATCGCCGCAGGCTCCGGCCACGGACAACAGGATCGTCGGACGAATCCGTGCCCCGCCCGGTCCGGTCGCGTATCTCAGCGCCTCGCCCAGACGGTGCGGCGCAGCACCGCTGCGCGCGGTTGCGATGGCGTGCGAGATTGCCGCCTCGATCCTGTCGGTCATGCGCATTCCAACGCCTCCTGATCCGGTATGTCCACTTATGAAAACATCAAATGTGTAAATTATTCTGGACAGTTTGCATCGCCGAGTCAACAATCAACACCATGACAGCATACGGACCCTTCCAAGGCAACCGCGTCGTGATTGTCGGTAGCGGCATCGCAGGACTTAGTGCTGCGGCGCGGCTGGCCCATCACGGGTTGCGCGTCCTTGTGCTGGAACGACACGCCGCGCCCGGCGGCAAGATGCGTTGCCTTCCCTCGGAGGCGGGTCCGGTCGATACCGGCCCCACGGTGCTGACGTTGCGCGGCGTTTTTGACACGCTGTTCGCCGATCTGGGCGAGCGGCTGGAGGATCACGTCACGCTGATCCCGCAGCGCATCCTCGCGCGGCATTTCTGGCCCGATGGCAGCACCCTCGATCTGCACGACACCGAGGCGGGCAGCGCCGAGGCCATTCACCGTTTTGCCGGCGCGCGGGCTGTGGCGCAGTTTCGCAGCTTTTCGGCCCGCGCGCGCACGCTCTTCGACGGGTTCGAGGCGCCGGTGATGCAAGCCCCCGCCCCCTCGCTGCCCGGGCTCGCGGCCCACGTGATGCGCAACCCGCATCTGCTGCGCCCGATGGCGCCGCTCTCGACGCTCGCGGATGTGCTGCAGAGCACGTTTGACGATCCCCGCCTTGCCCAGCTTTTCGGGCGTTACGCCACCTATGTCGGTGGCTCGCCCTACAAGGTGCCGGGGCTGCTCGCGCTGATCTGGCAGGCCGAGGCGGCGGGCGTCTGGGTGGTGCGTGGTGGCATGCACCGTCTGGCCTGCGCCCTGCAGGATCTGGCAGAGACGCGCGGCGCCGAGTTTCAGTTCAATGCGCATGTCGACCGGATCGAGGCCACCAGGGACACCGGCACCCGCGCCGTGATCCTGTCCGACGGGACGCGCATCCCCGCTGACACTGTGCTTTTCAACGGGGACCCAAAGGCGCTGGCCACCGGCGCGCTCGGCCCCGACTGCGCCCATGTCGCACCGCAGACCAGAACCACCGCCCGCAGCCTGTCGGCCGAAGTCTGGGCCTTCGCCGCGACACCGCGCGGGCCCGATCTCGCGCATCACAACGTGTTCTTCAGCGAGACCCCGAAACCGGAATTCGACGCACTCGACCGCGGCACGCTGGCCCCCGACCCGACGCTTTACGTCTGTGCGCAGGATCGCGGTCAGGGCGGGCCGCCCGGCGCGCCGGAGCGGTTCGAGATCATCGCCAACGCCCCGCCCCTTCAAGGGCCGGCGGAAAAAGAGGATTTTCATCAATGCCAGACACGCACCTTCCGGACGCTGGCGCGTTTCGGGCTGACCTTCGATCCGATACCGCTGGACGCGGCGCTGACGACACCGGCGGGCTTCGCGCGTCTCTTTCCGGCCTCGGACGGATCCCTCTACGGGCAGAGCCCGCATGGCATGACGGCGGCCTTCAGGCGCCCGACGGCGCGCACGGGCGTGCCGGGGCTGTACCTTGCGGGGGGCGGCACGCATCCCGGGGCGGGGGTGCCGATGGCGGCCCTCTCCGGCCAGCACGTGGTCGCGGCGATCATGCGCGACCGAACTTCAACCTCGACGTGCCCCGCAACGGCTACGCCTGGTGGTACATCGACGGGCTCAGCGACGACGGCACCCGCGCCGTCAGCGTCATCGCGTTCATAGGATCGGTCTTTTCGCCGTGGTATGCGTGGTCGGGGCGCAGATCGCCCGAAAACCACGTCTGCCTGAATGTCGCCACCTACGGCCCCGGCGGGCGCTTCACCATGACCGACCGCGGCCGCGCGGCCCTGCGCCAGACCGAGACCACGCTGACCATCGGCCCGTCCTCGATGCGGTGGGAGGCGGGCGCGCTGGTGATCGACATCGACGAGGTGTCCTCGCCGCCACTGGTGTCGCGTGTGCGCGGACAGATCCGGGTGATCCCCACCGCGCTGACCTCCGTCGAGATGCCGCTGACCGCCGATGGTGCCCATGTCTGGCGCCCCTTCGCGCCCACCTGCGAGATCCGCGTGGATCTGGGGGCTGCGGGCTGGCAATGGGACGGGCACGGCTATTTCGACGCCAATTTCGGCACCCGCGCGCTGGAACAGGATTTCAGCTACTGGACATGGGGCCGTTTTCCGACGCGGAAGGGAAGCACCTGTTTTTACGACGCGACCCGGCTGGATGGCAGCACGCTGGGGGTGGGCATCACCTTCGACAGACACGGAGACGCGACCGCGATCACGCCACCGCCGAAGGCGCGCATGCGTCGCAGCCTGTGGGCCGTGGCGCGCGATACCCGCGCCGATCCCGGATACCAGCCACGGCAGGTGCAAAGCATGCTCGACGCGCCGTTCTATTCCCGCTCGGCGGTCCGCACGCGCCTTGACGGCGAAGAAACGGTCGGCGTGCACGAGGCGCTCGACCTCACGCGGTTTCGCTCGCATCTGCTGAAACCGATGCTGGCCGTGCGCGTGCCGCGCCGCAGGGGTTGGCGGTTCGACTGACCGCGCCGGTCAACCGCTCTTGGCGACGGCGGCATCCTCTTCCGGGTTGAGACGCATCACGGAATAATTCAGGCACGCCGCCACCGACACCCATGCGAGATAGGGCACGAACAACACCCCCGCGATCCAGTCCACCTGCCATAGCGCGACCATCGTCATCGCCACCGACAGCCACAGGCCACTCAGCACCACGAGACCCAGCCTCATGCGCCGCAATCCGAAGAACACCGGGGTCCACAACCCGTTGAGCGCGATCTGCAACGACCAGAACGCCATGGCGATTCCATTGTCCGGGCTGACAGCTACCCGCGCACCAGCCGTCGCCATGCAGATGTAAAGCGTGGTCCATGCCACCGGGAACAGCCAGTCAGGCGGCGTGAACCACGGTTTCTTGAGCGCGGCATACCACTGTCCCGGCGGGAACAACCCCCCGGTCGAGCCGGCCGCAAAGCAGGCCGCAAGGAAGATGGCAAAGCAGATCCAGATCATGCCTCGTATCTAGCTCGCAGTGGGCTGCGAAGCAATGATACGCTTTTTTCCTGATCCTTGGTCTTCAGTTGCGCCATGGTGTTGTAAAGCGTGTCGCTCCAATCCGAGGCGCCCGCATTCGGATCCGCGGCTGCCTCGACCAGAAATGCCGTCTCGGGCAGCGGATGGGCGTACAGCATGGGTGAGCGCGGTATCACGACCGTGCCCGCGCCCCGCAAAAAGGCCAGTATCACCCAGCCCAGCTTCTGGGTGCCCGTCGTGCGGGCGCGCTGCGTGATCGTGTCGTGATCTCCGGCACGCACCCGCCGATTGATCCCGCCGTAGATGTGACGCGCGGCAAAGATGCCGGGCCGGCAGGACAGCGGCAATTCGGCGATGCCCGCATCGCAGCGCGCATATCTGTCATCGGCCTCGCGCAGCAGGCGGCGCACCATGGCGCGCACCGGCGGGCTGGGCTCGGGATCGCTCAGGAACGCGTCGGGCGTGATCCCGGCCTCGTCCATCCAGTCGGTCGGCAGGTACAACCGCCCCTCGCGCGCATCCTCGCCCACATCGCGGGCAATATTGGTCAGTTGCATCGCCACGCCCAGATCGCAGGCCCGGGCCAGCGCGTTCGGGTCGCGCACCCGCATCAGAACGCACATCATCGCGCCCACGGCAGCCGCCACGCGCGCCGAATAGGCGCGCAGATCCGACAGGCTGGCATAGCGCCGCTCCATCGCGTCCCAGGCAAGCCCCTCCAGCAGCGCCTCGGGCAACGCGCGCGGCATGCCGAAGTCGTCGATCACGGCGGCAAAGGCCCGATCCTCGGGCGCATCGCGCGGCGTCCCGGCATAGGCCCGGTCCAGCCGGTCATGCAGTGCCAGCACGGCATCGGCCTTGGCCGGTTGCAGATCCACCGCGTCATCGGCCAGCCGGCAGAACGCATAAAGCGCCAGCGCCGGATCGCGCAACCGCCGCGGCAACAGCTTCGAGGCCGCGTGAAACGACAGCGACCCGTGCCGGATCGCCTCGACGCAATGTTCCATGTCGCGGGGCTGGATCATCCTTGCCGCACCTCCTGCGGATCGGGCACGATCTGGCCCAGCACCTCGGCGCTCGACATCACGCCAGGCAGGCCCGCGCCGGGATGCGTGCCCGCCCCCACCAGATATAGGCCATGCGCCTCTTCGCTGACATTATGGGGGCGAAACCACGCGCTTTGCAGGATGCGCGGCTCGATCGAGAACCCCGCGCCATGCGGGCTGAGATAGCGGTCGCGGAAGGTCTCGGGCGTGAATACCGTGGACGCCGACAGATGATCGCCAAGCCCCGGCAACAGCCGGTCCTCGAGAATCCCCTGCACCTTTTCGCGATAGGGCTCGGCCATCTCGGCCCAGTCCACCGGATCGGCATGACCCAGATGCGGCACCGGGCTGAGCGCGTAGAAGGTGTCGCCGCCCTCGGGCGCCACTCCGGGATCGGTGACGCTGGGGCGGTGGACATAAAGGCTCATGTCGTCGGCCAGCGTTCCGTTGCGGAAGATGTCGCGCACCAGCCCCTCGTAACGCGGCCCGCTGAGAATGGTGTGATGGCCGGCATCGGCCCATTTATCCGCCGTGCCGGTCGTGCCGAAATACCACACGAACAGGCCCATCGACCAGCGCGCGCGCTTCAGCCTGGCCGGCGTCCAGCGCCGCTTGCGGTGATTGCGCAGCAGGTGGTCATAGGTATGCCCGGCATCGGCGTTCGACACCACGATATCGGCGGTGAGGATCTCGCCACCGGTCAGGCGCACGCCGCGCGCGCGGCCCGCCTTGATCAGGATCTCGTCGACCTCGGCGCCCTGGCGGACCACGCTGCCCTGATCTTCGATCACGCGGGCCATGGCCTTCGCGATGGCATCGACACCGCCGATGGCGTAATGCACGCCGAACGCCTTTTCCAGATGGCTGACCAGCGCATACATCGAGGTCACGTTGAACGGATCGCCGCCGATGAAGAGCGGATGAAACGACAGCGCCATGCGCAGGCGTTCGTCCTTGACCCGCTTCGCCGCATGCGCCGCGACGGACCGGTCGGCACGCAACCATGCAAAGGTGGGCAGGACCTTGATCAGATCCCAGACCTTGTGCATCGACCGGCGACCCAGATCCTCGAACCCGACCCAGTAGCGCCGCTCGCCATCGGCGAGAAACTTCTCGTAGCCTGCGAGGTCGTCGGGCGACAGCCGCGACACTTCGGCGCGCATCGCGGCATCGTCCTGCCGCGCGGTGAACGTGCTGCCATCCGGCCAGCGGATCTCGTAGAACGGATCGAGCGCCCGCAGATCGACATCGGCATCGAAATCCCGCCCACAGGCGGCCCAAAGCTCTCGGAACACCTGCGGCACGGTCACGATCGTCGGCCCCAGATCGAACCTGTGACCGTTCTCGGTGATCGACGACCCGCGCCCGCCGGGACTGTCGAGCCGGTCGAGCACCGTGACACGGTAGCCCTTGGCCCCAAGCCTCATCGCAGAGGCCAGCCCGCCAAGGCCGGCCCCGATGACGACGGCATGGGGCGCAACCGCCCTTGCCATCTGGTCCGTCAGACCGGGATCAATACGTGTCAACATTCCATCATGCTACACATGTCAAGTTTAGTTGACAATCCGGTTTTGCGGTCTTTTCTCGGGCCGTCGCGCGTGTCATTGTGTCCACAGAAAAACCGCCCGGGAGCACTCCCATCCAGACCGTCAGCCTCAGCTTCTTTCGGTTCGATCCGTGGCCGGCCCGTCTCTGGGCGCTCGGCATGATGGGGCTTGCGCGCCTGCACATGCCGCGCATCGACGGGATCGGCTTCTGGAAGCTTTTCGGATCCGGCACCGGCGAAGGCTTCACACCGCGCCCCAACACCGCCGTCTACGCGATCCTCGCCACATGGCCCGACGCCGACACCGCCCGCGACCGCACTGCACATGCCGCGATCTTCCGCCGCTACCAGCGCCGCGCGACCGAAAGCTGGACCGTGTTCCTGACCCCGACCTCGGCGCGCGGCGCGTGGTCGGGGCGCGCGCCCTTCACGCCGGGCACGGCCACGGGCACGGCCCCGCTCGCCGCGCTGACCCGCGCCACGGTGCGACCTTGGGCCGCGCTGCGATTCTGGCGGCGGGTGCCCGATATCAGCCGCATGATCGGCGACGATCCCAACGTCGCCTTCAAGATCGGCATTGGCGAGGTTCCGCTTCTGCATCAGGTGACGTTTTCCATCTGGCCCGATGCGGCCAGCATGAACGCCTTCGCGCGCGATAGCGGCCCGCATGCCCGCGCCATCGCGGCCGTGCGCCGTGGCGACTGGTTCCGCGAAGAGCTTTATGCGCGCTTTCAGGTGATCGGCACGCGCGGCACCTGGCACGGCACACAGCCCCTCGACCGACTCTCCCCTGACCATCCCGCCCGCGACCAACTCGAAGGAACGACATGAACAAGGCTTTCCCCTTTTCGGCCATCGTCGGCCAGGAACAGATGAAACTGGCGATGATCCTGACCGCGATAGAGCCGCGTCTCGGCGGGGTGCTGGTCTTTGGCGATCGTGGCACCGGCAAATCCACCGCCGTGCGCGCGCTCGCAGCCCTGCTGCCGCCGATCACCGTGGTCGCAGGGTGTCCGGTGAATTCCAGCCGGCCCGACGAGTGCCCCGGCTGGGCGGGCATCACCACCACCGCCACCGAGGCGCGCCCGACCCCGGTGATCGACCTGCCGCTTGGGGTCAGCGAGGACCGCGTGACCGGCGCGCTCGATATCGAACGGGCGCTGTCGCAAGGCGTCAAGGCGTTCGAGCCGGGGCTGCTGGCGCGTGCCAATCGCGGCTATCTTTACATCGACGAGGTCAACCTGCTGGAGGATCACATCGTCGATCTGCTGCTCGACGTGGCGCAATCGGGCGAGAACGTGGTCGAGCGTGAGGGCCTGTCGATCCGCCACGCGGCCCGCTTCGTGCTGGTCGGATCGGGCAACCCAGAGGAGGGCGAGTTGCGCCCGCAGCTTCTCGACCGGTTCGGGTTGTCGGTCGAGGTCGCCTCGCCCACGGATATCGACGAGCGCATCGCGGTCATTCGCCGCCGCGACGCCTTCGACACCGACCCCGAGCGGGTCATCGGCGAATGGCACGACGCCGACGCCGCCATACGCGCGCGTATCCTCGAGGCGCGCGATTCCATCGCGGCGCTGGAGGCGAGCGATGCCGTCCTGCGCGACTGTGCCGAGCTGTGTGTGGCACTCGGCGCGGACGGGCTGCGCGGCGAGTTGACCCTGCTGCGCGCCGCCCGCGCGCTTGCCGCCTATGAGGGGGCAGAGACCCTCGACCGCGCGCATCTGCGGCAGGTGGCGCCGCTGGCGCTCAGCCACCGGCTGCGCCGCGACCCGCTGGACGAGGCCGGCTCGGGTGCGCGCGTCGCCCGCACGGTCGCGGATGTTCTGGGATGACCTCCGGGGTGACAGAAGACGCGGCCCCTTCGGCGTGGCAGCGCGGCCTGCGCGCGCTGACGCTGCTCGCGGTGGATCCTGCCGGGCTGCGGGGGATCGTGCTTCGCGCCCGCGTCGGCCCGGTGCGCCAGACGTTCGAACAGACCTTCGACCGGCTGCCGGGCGTGCTGCGCCGCATTCATCCCGATCTGTCGGATACGCAGCTATTCGGCGGGCCCGACATCGCCGCCACGCTGGCCGAAGGGCGACTGGTGATGGATCCCGGGCTCGCCTCGCAGCCCGCGACGCTGATCCTGCCCATGGCGGAACGCTGCCCGCCCGGCCTCGCCGCGCGGCTGGGGCAGCTTCTGGACCGGGCGACCGGTCACGGGCTGATCCTGCTGGATGAAGGGCTGGACGAGGACGAAAAGGCGCCGGCCGGTCTCGCCGATCGTCTGGCCTTCCACATCGATCTCGACGACACCGGCTACCGCCGGGCGCGTATCATGCTGCCCGCCCCCGGTGATCTGGATGCGGCACGGGCGCAGCTGCCCCGCGTCCGCGGCACCGACGATGACATCACGGCCCTTGTCGCGCTGGCCGCGCGGTTCGGCATCGACAGCCTGCGCGCGCCCTACCTGGCCTTGCGCGCGGCCTGCGCCATCGCCGCGCTGGACGGGCGCGAAACGCTCTGTACCGACGACCTGCGCGAAGCCTCCGAACTGGTCTATCCGGCCCGTGCGACCCTCGTGCCGCAGAACGAGGAGGCCGAAGAGCCCGAGCAACCCGACGACATCCCCCCCGATCAGGATCCGGACGAGGCCGCGAATGACGCCCCCGAGGATCAGCCCGACACCGACACCGGAGACGAGACCGGCACGGCCATCCCCGAGGATATTCTCGTCGAGGCGGTGCGCGCGCTTCTGCCGCCGTCACTGCTGGATCAGGTCAGCGGATGCGCCCCGACGCGCGGCGGCGCGGCGGGCGCCGGGGCCGGCCACCGCCGCAAGGGCAACCGGCGCGGGCGGCCCCTGCCCTCGCGCCCCGGCACGCCCGATGGCCGGTCGCGGATCGACGTGGTCGCCACCCTGCGCGCCGCCGTGCCGTGGCAGCGCCTGCGCCGGGGCCAGCGCGAGGCACCGCTGACAGGGGATCAGCGCGTGATCATCCATCCCAGCGACATTCGCCTGCGCCGGTTCGAGGATCGCTCGGACCGGCTGCTGATCTTCACCGTCGATGCGTCCGGATCCGCCGCCATGGCACGGCTGGCCGAGGCCAAGGGCGCGGTCGAGCTGTTGCTGGTGCAGGCCTATGCGCGCCGCGATCAGGTGGCGGTGATCGTGTTTCGCGGCACGGGGGCAGAGCTGCTCTTGCCACCCACGCGGTCGCTGGTGCAGGCCAAGCGGCGGCTGGCCGCCATGCCCGGTGGTGGCGGCACGCCGCTGGCCGCCGGTCTGAACGCGGCGCTGGCCCTCGGGGCTCAGGCGCTTGGTCAGGGGCTCAGCCCGGCGCTGGCGCTGCTGACCGATGGGCGGGCGAATGTCGCGCTTGACGGGGCGGGCGACCGGCCGCGCGCCGCCGAGGATGCCGCAAAAGTGTCGCGCCAGCTGCGCGCGCAAGGGTTCGCGGGGATGGTGATCGACACGGCCAACCGACCCGGCGACGCCTCGGCGCGACTGGCCGCGCAGATGGGGGCGAAATACCTCGCCCTGCCCCGCGCCGACGCGCAACGCATCAGCACCGCCGTCGCAGCAGCGCTGGACGGGTGACGCCATGAACCGGACCCGCGACCTGCCGACATGGCCCCACGCCGATCTGTCCCGGTTTATCCGGCACCGGCCGCATGACTGGCATGTGCAGGAGGCCGGCACCGGTGACACGCTCCTGCTCATTCACGGCGCGGGCGGCTCCAGCCATAGCTGGCGCGACATGATCCTGCCGCTGGCGCGCGACTTTCACGTGGTGACGCTCGATCTTCCGGGTCAGGGGTTCACCCGCGCCGGCACCAAGCGCCGGCTGAGCCTGCCTGCGATGACCGAGGACATCCATGCGCTGTGTGGGGCCCAGGGCTGGCACCCTCGGGCCATCATCGGTCATTCCGCGGGGGCGGCCATCGCGCTCAACCTGTCGCGCGTCCTCACCCGAGCCGATGGGCAGCGTCCCGACGTGATCGGCATCAACGCCGCCCTAGACCGGTTTCAGGGCATCGCGGGCTGGCTGTTTCCCGTGCTGGCCAAGGTTCTAGCGCTGAACCCGTTGACCTCGGCGCTTTTCACGCTTGGCGGCAATCCCGCGATGCGGGCCCGGCGCCTGATCACCGGTACCGGCTCGGACATCGACGAGGCGGGGCTGGCCTGCTACGGGCGCCTGATCTCGGACCGGGCGCATGTCGACGCCACGCTGCATATGATGGCGCAATGGGATGTCGCGGACCTGCTCGATCATCTGCCCGAGATCACCGCGCGGTGCCTGCTGCTGACCGGGGCCAAGGACAGCGCGGTCGCGCCCGACGTGTCGATCCGCGCGACGGCAAGGCTCGCCTCCTGCGACACGATCTGCATGGAGAGCCTCGGACATCTCGCCCATGAAGAGGCCCCCGAGGCCACGATCGCGCATATCAGGGGCTGGCTGGCGCGCGGCTGAGGCGGCGGGCGCGCCGCGCATCAGATCGCGACCCACCCGATAATGCCGATATAGGTCAGCTGATGCAGCGCCTGATCGGCGCCAAGCGTCAGCCAGAAAAGCCGGTGCTCCGGCGTCACGCCACGGGTGCGCGCATGCGCGGCCTTGATCCAGTCGATGTGATAATGCACGACGAATTCCACCGCGAGGATCGCAAGGATCGTGCCCGGCCCGGGCCCCAGCCACAGAAGGATCGGCGCCGTGGCCACAACATGGATCGCCGCGTGCCAAAGGCCCCCGGCCCGCCCGTAATACGCCTTTTCTGTCGCTATATCAGCGCTTTGAAGCAGGAAATCCGCGACCAGATGCTTGATCTGGAACAACGCGAGCGCAATCAGCGCGGTTTGCAGGCTCATCGCATGTCTCGCCTCTGTCCTGTCTTGCGTCCAGCGGAGCAGTTCCGCCCGAGGCCGGTCACAGCCCGGTCTCGACGGGGGCCGTCGGACCCTGCACGCGCCCCTTCAGCCGACGGTTCGCCGCGACCAGCTTTTGCCGCATTTCCCGACCCAGAGCATTCTCGAGCTGAAGCTGGAAATCCGTATCGCGCCGGCACAGGCGATGCAGCCGGTCCGCCTCGACCCGGAAGATGCGCGCGGGTTCGGCCAGCGTCACATCGGCGGTCGCGGGGGTGCCGTCCAGCACGGTCATCTCGCCCAGAAAGCTGCCGGGCCCGACGGTGCCCACATGCGTGTCGTGCGCATGGATCTCGGCGCTGCCAGAGGCGAGATAGACAAGCACGCCATGCGTCTGCCCCTCCTGCATCAGGCGGGAACCGGCCGGCGCATCCTGCCAGCGCCCCACCTTGAAGAGCTGGCGTGCGGCGATCCGCGACAGGGTCGGGAATTTCTCGGACAGCAGGGCCGTTTCCTCTTCGTTGAACCGGATCGCGCGGCTGAGAAAGAAGACACGCAGGATCCCGATCAGGCTGATGGTGATCCAGCTTACCTGCAGAATGGCTGCCGAAAGGTTAAAGGTCTTCGAAAGACTGACCAGCACAAGCGCCGCGGCAAGCATGTTGAGCAAGGCGTAGAGATATCCTCGCCCACGGATCAGGCCGGTCTGCAGCGCGGCATAGGACAGCAGAAAGATGATCGTCCCGGCGATCCCGGCCCCGTGGAAGATTTCAGCAGGAACAGTGCCCATCGTGCCGGTCTGCTACGCCGTCACGTGCAAAAGCTGACGTTTCCTGCGGTCATGCTCTGCCAAATGCTGCTCCTCGTCCCGGACAGGCAGCCGGGGTTGATTGTTGTGTTCAGATGATCGCCGGCGATGCGCACCGTCCGGTCAAAGCTAAGCACGGGCGCGTCGGGGCGTCAATCGAACCGGGCTTTGCGTCCTTGGCAGGCCCGGCTACGGCTCCGGGCGCGCAGATCGTTACCGCTCCTCTTCCGGCGTGCCGGTCATGTCCGCATAGGCCCGCGGGTTCTTGCGGCTGCCCTGCACCAACCGCCCCGCCATCAGGCGGATGATATAGAAACCGAATTCCGGATGCTGGTTGAAGAGTTTCAGGAAAATCGCGTCATCGATCTCCATGATCGTGCAGTCTTCCCGGCAGATCGCCGTCGCGGTCCGCGCCTTGATGTGGCCGAAATAGGCCATCTCGCCAAAAAGCGTGCCGGCGGGCAGGATCTCGTCGATCTCGGGCAGGTGCACGCTGCCGGTCTCCAGAAAGAAGACCTGACTGGGCGTGTCGCCCTGGCGAAACAGCACCGTGCCCCTGGCGACCTCGCGCGGCTTGAGAAACGGTCGCAGCACCTCGAGCGGATTTTCCAACCCCCGCACACGGCGCAGGCGACGCGCGGCCCGCTCGATCTCCAGCAGACGCACGCTGTTGACCGGCAGCAGGACCCCGTGCAGCACCGCCATCGGCCAGACCTCGCTCAACAGGCCATAGCCGAGAAAACTTACATTCGCGCAGAGCCCCATGATGCGCAGCAGCCGCATGTTGCGCATGCTGTAGGCCAGAAGCGTGAACAGCGCCCCCGAATACCCGATCGCCTCGAGCCAGACGATCGGGGCAAGGACTGCCGAAATATCGATCCCGCTCATTGCGGTCCCGCCTTTCTACAACTTTCCGACAGCATCGCCGCAGCGCCTCCGGGGAACAACCCCCTTGATGGTCGCCGAACTCGCCGGAAAAGATCCGCGCGCCGCGCGGGTCCCGGAGACCATGTCGGGCCTGCGAAGACGGGCGTTGCAAAAGGCGCCTCCGGCCGGTCTCCGGCGCGTGCGCGCATGAAGAAGGGCCGCCCCACCGG
>JAWLFT010000081.1:0-13834 GCA_041685435.1 Roseovarius sp. | reverse complement strand
TCGAGGCCGATCTGAGCCGGCGCGAGATGCTGGGCGGGGCGGCGGCCGTCACCGCGATGTTCGCCGGGTTTCACATGGCCCCCGACAGTGCGCGCGCCCAAGGCGGCGGGGATGGTCCGCGCCCGGTGCTGCTGACCAATCTGCGGCTTTACGACGGGCGGGTGTCCGAGATGCGCGAGGATGTGGATATCCTTGTGGAGGGCGACCGCATCACGGGTTTGCCGCCGCGCGGCGCGGGCCCCGAGGACGCGCGGCGCGTCGATTGCGGGGGCCGTGCCGTCATCCCCGGTCTGATCGACGCGCATTGGCATTCCACCCTGTGCGGGATCGGCGAGATGGCCGCGCTGACCGCCGATCCGGCCTATGTGCATCTGGTGGCCGCCAGTGCCGCCGGGGATACCATGATGCGCGGCTTCACCACGGTGCGCGATGTTGGCGGGCCGGCCTTTGGCCTGCATCGGGCGATCGACGAGGGGCATGTCGCGGGGCCACGGATCTTTCCGTCGGGGGCGATGATCTCGCAGACCTCGGGGCATGGCGATTTCCGGATGATCCACGAATTGCCCCGCGCGGCGAATGCGCCGCTGAGCCATTCCGAAGAGATCGGCGTCAACTCCATCGCCGATGGCGAGGATGCCGTGCTGACGCGTGCCCGCGAGCAGTTGATGAAGGGCGCGAGCCAGCTCAAGCTGATGGCCGGGGGCGGGGTGTCGTCGCTTTACGACCCGCTGGAGGCGCCGCAATATTTCGAGCGCGAGCTGCGTGTGGCGGTCGAGGCGGCGGCCGATTGGGGCACCTATGTCTGCGTGCATGTCTATTCCACCGACGGCGTGCGCCGGGCGATCCGCGCCGGGGTGAAATGCATCGAGCATGGCCAGCTTGTGGACGAGGACACGGTGCGCATGATGGCCGACGAGGGCGTGGCGTGGAGCCTGCAACCCTTCCTCTACGATCAGGACGCCAATCCCAAGCCGCTGGAATCGCAGCGCCAGCAGCAGCAGATGATCGCCGAAGGCTCGCGCCGGGCCTATGAATGGGCCGACAAGCATGGCGTGCTGACGGGGTTCGGCACCGATATTTTGTTCAACCCCGCCGGGCTGCCGCGGCACGGTGCCCAGCTGGCCAAGTTGACGCAGTTTCATGCGCCGCTCGACGCGCTGCATCAGGCGACCGGCGCGGCGAGCGATATCCTTGCGATGTCCGGGGATCGCGCGCCCTATCCGGGTGCCGTCGGCGTGATCGAGGAGGGGGCGATGGCCGATATTCTCGTGGTGGACGGCGACCCGGAAACCAGCCTCGATTTCCTGATCGATCCCGACACCTCGCTGCGGGCGATCATGAAGGGCGGCACCTTCGCGCGCAACACGCTGTGAGGCGCCGGGTCACGGGATCGCCGACAACACGAGGAACGCGCCGGCGATCACGAGGTGCACGCCGCCCTGCAGGATCGTCGTGCGCCCCATCGCCAGCGACAGCGTCGCCATGAAGAGCGACAGGAGCAGCAGCACGATATGCTCTGCCTCGAGCCCCAGCGTCAGCGGCTGACCCATCGCGATCGACAGGATGGCGACGGTGGGAATGGTCAGGCAGATGCTGGCCAGAGCCGAGCCGAGCGCGAGGTTCAGGCTGGTCTGGATACGGTTGGCGCGCGCCGCGCGCGCGGCCGCCAGCCCCTCGGGCAAAAGCACGGTCATCGCGATCGCCACGCCCACCAGCGCCGCCGGCAGCCCCGCCCGCGCGACCGCGTGTTCCACCGTGGGCGCCAGCGTTTCGGCCATCAGCACGACGCCCAGAAGGGCCGCGGGCAGCAGGATCAGCGCGACCGTCATCTGGCGCGTCCCGGGTTTCGGGCCGGTGATCTCCGACAGGCGCGGATCGCTGAAATCGTCGCGGTGGCGGACCATCTGGACGAACAGGAACAGCCCGTAAAGCGCCAGCGACACGACCGCCACGAAGAGCAGTTGCGGCGGCGCATAGACCGGGCCCGGCACGGCCAGCGTGTAGTTCGGCAACACCAGCGCGAGGATCGCGACGGTGCCCAGAACCGCAAGCGCGCCAGTCGCGCCGCGGGCCTGGAATTCCTGCTCGTGATGGCGCAGGCCGCCGATCAGCAGGCACAGCCCGATGATCCCGTTCAGGACGATCATGATCGCGGCGAAGACCGTGTCGCGGGCCACCTCGCTGGTGCCCGGCGGGGCCTTGAGCAGCACCGACACGATCAGCGCGACCTCGATCACGGTCACCGCGATGGCCAGCAGCACCGCGCCGTAGGGATCGCCCAGCCTGTGGGCGATGGTTTCGGCGTGATGCACGGCGCAGAACACCGTCGCGAACAAGAGCGCGGCCAGTGGCACGAGCAGCAGGCCCGCGACCGGCCCGGCGGTCAACAGCGTGACGCCGCCGACCGTGGCCAGCGTCGCCACCGGGATCACGATGGACCACAGGGGCGTGCGTGGTGTCGCGGTCATGCGCCCGGCCGGTCTGGCCGGGCGCCGTGCGGCGCGTGGAGGCAGGTCCGAAGGGGGGCAGGCGCCGCGGCAAGAGGCAGGACGGTTGTGAAAACGCGCATGGTGAAATATCCTGAAGACGTATCCGGATTTCACTATGCATACCGGGCCGCGTGCTTCAAGCCGCATCGCGGCGGCACCGTGCCGCTCAGTCGCCCTCGTAGGCGCAGAGGGTGTGCACGTCCATGCCCAGATCCGTCAGTCTTGCATGGCCGCCGAGGTCGGGCAGGTCGACGATGAAGGCGCAGCCGGTGATCTCGGCACCGAGACGTTCCAGCAAGCGGATGCCGGCCGCCGCCGTGCCGCCCGTCGCCAGCAGGTCGTCGACGAGCAGCACACGTTCGCCCGGCTGGATGGCGTCGTGATGCATCTCGACCACCGCTTGCCCGTATTCGAGCTGATACTCCTCGGCGATCACCGCGCCGGGCAGCTTGCCCTTCTTGCGGATCGGGACAAACCCCACCGACAGCTGATGCGCGATCGCGCCCCCGAGAATGAAGCCGCGCGCCTCGAGCCCCGCGACCTTGTCGATGGGTTGCCCGGCATAGGGGTGCAGCATCTGGTCGATGGCGATGCGAAAGCCGCGCGGATCGGCGAACAGCGTGGTGACATCGCGAAAGAGGATCCCCTCATGCGGGAAATCGACGATGGTGCGGATGTAATCCTTGACGGATCGGGTGTCTGGCATGGGGTCTCTCCGGCAGCTACGCGATCTGTGTGGCCCACGGCGCGGCCGGGCGCAAGCTCATCCGAGCACCCGCCCCGCGACCGCGTCGAGGCGCGCCAGAAGGTCCGGGTCGCGCTTGTCGGGGGCGGTGAGCAGCGCAAAGTCGAGCGCGCGGTCGCAGCCATGCGGGCAGGGGGCGCGGTCGGCCCCCAGCCGCGCGGGCAGGCCCCGGATCAGCGCGCGGCCCTTGTCGGCATTGGCGGTGAGCGTGGCGATGATGTCGGAGATATCGACCTCGCCGTGATGCGGGTGCCAGCTGTCGAAATCGGTGATCATCGCGACGCAGGCGTAGCACAGCTCTGCCTCGCGGGCGAGCTTGGCCTCGGGCATGCCGGTCATGCCGATGACATCGCAGCCCCAGACCTCGCGGTAGAGCTTCGATTCGGCCAGCGTCGAGAATTGTGGGCCTTCCATGGCAAGGTATGTGCCGCCCTCATGCACGGTGATGCCGGCGGCGCGCGCGGCGGTGGTGCAGGCGTCCGAGAGCCGCGGGCAGGTCGGGTGGGCAACGCTGACATGGCCGACGCAGCCCGCCCCGAAGAAGGACTTGTCCCGGGCGACGGTGCGGTCGATGAACTGGTCCACCAGCACGAAATCGCCGGGCGCGCGGTCCTCGCGGAACGACCCGCAGGCCGATACAGAGATCACGTCCGTGACGCCCAGCCGCTTGAGCGCGTCGATATTGGCGCGGTAGGGCACGGTCGAGGGCGCGTGCACATGGCCGCGCCCGTGACGCGGCAGAAAGGCCATCGGGATGCCGCCGAGCGTGCCGGTGAGGATCGCGTCCGACGGCGTGCCCCAGGGTGTGGCGATCTCCTGCCAGCTTGCATCCTGCAGCCCGTCGATCTCGTAGAGCCCCGAGCCGCCGATCACCCCGATCATGGTCTGTGTCATTCGTCTGCGCCCCCGCTGTGGTCATCGTGTCAGGCGGGAAATTATGCCGGAACGGGGGAAAAGGAAATGCCGCGTGGCGACACAGGATCGGGCCCGCGTCCTCGCGGGGGCGAAGGTGCTCAGGCGGCGGAGCGGGCGCAGAAGCTGGCCTGATTGCGGCCTTGCGCCTTGGCCAGATAGAGCGCGCGATCGGCCTCTTCGAGCAGCCCGTCGACCGTGGGGGCGGGCGCGCCGGGCAGGGGCTGGCCGATGGTCACGCCGATCGAGATGGTGATGCGCAGCGGTGTCGCGACGCCGGGCACGGTGACGCCGGTGTCGCGGACCCTGTCGCACAGGCGCTGCGCCACGTCCTGCGCGCGGTCGCGGGCCGTGTCGGGCAGCACGATCAGAAATTCCTCGCCGCCGATCCGGGCGAGCATGTCGGCCTCGCGCAGATGGTTGCGCAGGCTGTGGCTGATGGTGCGGAGCACCGCGTCGCCGGCCGCGTGCCCGTAGCTGTCATTGATGCGCTTGAAGAAGTCGAAATCGACGAGCATGACCGCAAGCTGCGTGCCGGTGCGGTGCGCGACGGCGATCTGGTGCTGCAGGAACGGCAGGGCGTGCCGGCGGTTGTAGACCCCTGTCAGCGGATCGACCACGGCGGCCTGCAGCCCCGACAGCAGATGCGCGCGCAGCCCCTCGTTGCGCCGCTTGCGCGCGAGATGGTTGTCGATGCGCAGCGCGATCTCGGCCATGTCGGGGGGGCCGGTGATCACGTCATCGGCGCCCATGTCGAGCAGGGTGACGGCGAGCGGGCCGGTCCCCGCATCGAGCAGCGCGATCACCGGGCTGTCGCGCGTCGCGCGCGCCGCCTTGAGATCGGCGAGCAGGCGCAGCCCGTCCTCGGCCCCGGTCGGGCCGATCCGGAGCATGTAGATATCGGCCGGCCGGTGCGGCGGGCGGTCCTGCATCGTCTGCGCGTCGAAACTGTGCGGGCTGTGGGCGCGGATCAGCCCCCGCAGCCCGATCGCGTCGGCCCGGTTCTTGCCGATGATGGCGATCCGGCCCGGTGGGGCGAAGGCGGCCCGCGCATCGGCAAACCCCGCGCCAAAGCCGTCGCCCGGCGGCGGCAGGGCCAGCTCGTGGTCGTTGGGGCGCTGGCGCAACAGGTTGCGCAGCCGCGCGAGCAGCAGGGATTCGGACACCGGTTTGGCGAGGATGTCGTCGACCCCGGCACGCAAGGCGTCCTCGCGATCCGCGCGGGAGGTGCCGGTCTGCAGCATCAGGATCGGGGTGGCGGCGACCCCGTCGATGCCGCGCAGCGCCGTGATGAAGCTGGTCACGGTCTGCCCCGAAAGGCGGCTGTTGGACAGGATCAGGTCGGGCCGCTCCAGAGCGGCGAGGCGCAGCGCCTCGTCGGCGCTGGCGGCCTGCAGCACCTCATAGGGGGTCGCGGACAGCTTCACCTTCAGGACGATCCTGTTGGTGGCCAGCTCGTCGACGATCAGAATTTTCCCTGACATGGGCGCAACGCCTTTCCGACTTGCCCTTTGCATTTGGTTAACTATCCATGAGAGGGGTTAAGAAAACCTTTCCCAATTCTGATCAGGATCGAGATGCAGCAGGATTCCGCCGAAACGATCGCCCTGCAGGCGCTGGGGTGGCTGGCCGCCAATGAAGAGCTTCTGCCGGTTTTCCTCGGCGCGACAGGCGCGTCCGAGGCCGATCTGCGCCTGCGGGCTGCGGAACCGGAATTTCTGGGGTCGGTGCTGGATTTCCTGATGATGGACGATGCGTGGGTCGTGGCGTTCTGCGAGGGGCAGGGTCTGGCCTTCGATGTCCCGATGATGGCGCGCGCGGCCCTGCCCGGCGGCGCGCAGGTGAACTGGACGTGAGCCGCGCCGACGCGGTTCTGTTCGACAAGGATGGCACGCTGTTCCATTTCCACGCCACATGGAGTGTCTGGGCGCATGGCGTGATCCGGGATCTGGCCGCTGGCGAGGCGGATCTGATGGCGCGGCTGGCCGATGCGGCGCATTACGATCTGGGCGCGCGCCGGTTCCGGCCCACCAGCCCGATCGTGGCCGGCACCAATCGCGAGGCCGCCGAATGTTTCGCCGCCGTCCTGCCGGGCTGGCCGGTCGAGGAGGTCGAGATCCACCTGATGCGCCGCGCCGCCGCCGCCCCGCTGGCCCCCGCCGTGCCGCTTGACCCGTATCTGCGAGGCTTGGCTGCGCGCGGGCTGGCGCTTGGCGTGGTGACCAATGACACCGAGACCGGCGCGCGCGCGCATCTGGACGCGAGCCGCGTGCTGGACCGGTTCGATTTCATCGCCGGGTTCGATTCCGGCCATGGCGCGAAGCCTGCGCCGGGGCCGCTTCTGGCCTTCGCCCGGGCCGTGGCGGTGGCGCCTGCGCGCGTCGTCATGGTGGGCGACAGCCCGCATGACCTGATCGCGGGGCGCGCGGCGGGGATGCAGGTGATCGGCGTGCTGACCGGCACCGCGTCGCGCGCCGATCTGGCGCCACTGGCGGATGCGGTGCTGCCGGATATCGGGGATATCCCCGACTGGCTGGACGCATGACGCGCCATCCGCTGTTCGGTCTGGGGCTTGCGAGTTTTGCCGCGCTCGTGCTGACACCCGATGCGCTGTTCATGCGGCTGTCGGGCATGGGCGGCTATCAGATGGTGGCCTGGCGCGGCCTGATGATGGGCGCGGTGATGGTCACGCTCTGGGCCGTGACAGCACGGGACCGGGGCCGCGATCTGGCATTTCTGGGCACCGGGTTCGGGCTGGCGATCGTTGCCTGCCAGTATCTCAACGCGACGCTGTTCAGCCTCGGGATCGCGCATGCGCCGGTGGCGGTGATGCTCCTGGCGGTGGCGACGGTGCCGGTCTTTGCCGCGGTCTTTGCGCGGCTGATCATCGGCGAGCCGACTCGGCGCGCCACATGGATCACCATTCTGGCCGTGCTGTTCGGCATCACGCTGGCGGTGTTCGGCGGCCGGGGCGATCTGGCGCTCAATGCGGCTGCGCTGCTGGGGGCGCTGGCCGGGCTGGGCGTGGCGATGGTGCTGGCGCTGAACTTCGTGATCCTGAGGGCGCGGCCCGACCTTCCGATTCCGCTGCTGATCGGGGTGGGGGCGGCGCTCGCGGGCGTGACCGGCGTGGCGATCACCGGCCCGGGGCAGATGACCGATGGCACGGTCTGGGCGATCGCGATCACCGGGCTGGTGATCCTGCCGGTGGCGTTCTTCTCGCTGTCGCTCGCCTCGCGCTACACGCATGCCTCTAATGTCAGCCTGCTGTTGCTGCTGGAGACGGTGCTCGGCCCGCTCTGGGTCTGGCTGGGGGTGGGCGAGACACCGACGCCGATGATGCTGGCAGGGGGTGTGATCGTGGTGAGCAGTCTTGCGATCTATCTGTGGCATACCGGCCGGCGGCGCATGGCGCAGGCGGCCTGAGCGCGGTCTGGGTGCGTTTGATGCAAAAACGACGCTTTGCGTCGCAAACCGGCATTTTTGACGCCTGAACGCGATGTTCTCTGGTCTGTGATACGGGACGGGGAGAACGGAGCATGGCCGAGGATCTCAGGCGCAGGAAGCGGACAGGCGGGCGCGCGGGCGGGGCCGCGCGGCGCGGTCACGAGGTGATCCGGCAGATGCCGTGGAACCCGCCCGTCAATATCGACCGGCCCACCGAGCCGCTGGACCCCGAGGGCGTCGCAGCGATCCATGCCGGCGCGATGCGCATCCTCGAAGAGATCGGCGTCGCGTTTCTCAACCCCGAGGCGGTGGAGATCCTGCGCGCAAGCGGTGGCTGCGAGATCGACGGCGACAACATCCGCATGGGCCGCGAATTCGTGATGGAGATGGTGGGACAGGCCCCCGCAAGCTGGACCATCACGCCGCGCAACCCCGACCGCCAGCTGACCATCGGGGCGGGGCATATCAATTTCGGCAATGTCTCGTCGGCGCCGGCCTATTGGGACATGGCCATCGGTCGCAAGGTGACCGGCACCCGCGAGATGTGCCGCAACCTGCTGAAGCTGAGCCAGTATTTCAACTGCATCCACTTCGTCGGCGGCTACCCCGTCGAGCCGCAGGACATCCATGCCAGCATCCGCCATCTCGACGTACTCCACGACAAGCTGACGCTGACCGACAAGGTGGCGCATGCCTATTGTCTGGGGCGGGAGCGGGTCGAGGACGTGATGGAGATGGTGCGCATTGCCGGCGGGCTCAGCCAGTCCGAGTTCGAGGCGACGCCGCGGATGTATACCAACATCAACTCCACCTCGCCCTTGAAGCATGATTTCCCCATGCTCGACGGCTGGATGCGCATGGCGCGGCGCGGGCAGGGTCTGGTGGTCACGCCCTTCACGCTGGCCGGGGCCATGGCGCCGGTAACGATGGCCGGTGCGGTCACGCAAAGCCTTGCCGAGGCGCTGTGTGCGGTCGTGCTGGCGCAGGTGATCCGGCCGGGCGCGCCGGTGGCGCTTGGGACCTTCACCTCGAATGTCGACATGCGCTCGGGCGCGCCCGCCTTCGGGACGCCGGAATACATGCGCGCCACGCAGATGACCGGGCAGATGGCGCGGTTCTACGGGCTTCCGCTGCGGGCGTCGGGGGTCTGTGCGGCCAATGTGCCCGACGGGCAGGCGGTGTGGGAGACCTCCAACAGCCTCTGGGCCGGTGTGCAGGCCGGCGCCAGCATGATCTATCATGCCGCGGGCTGGCTGGAAGGCGGGCTGATCGCAAGCCCCGAAAAATTCGTCATGGATTGCGAGATCCTGCAGCATATCCAGAGGTACATGGATCCGGCGCTGACCGCCACCGGCCCCGACGAGATCGCCGTCGAGGCGATCCGCGATGTGGGCGGGCAGGGGCATTTCTTCGGCATCCAGCACACGCAGGACCGCTACGCGACCGCGTTCTACGCGCCGTTCCTGAGCGATTGGCGCAATCAAGAGGCGTGGGAGGCGGCGGGGGGTGTCTGGACACCGGCGCGCGCGCATCAGGTGTTTCAGGACATCATCGCCGGGTTCGAGGCCCCGCCGATGGCGGACGCCATCCGCGCCGAGCTGGCCGATTTCGTCGCGCGCCGCAAGGCCGAGGGCGGCGCGCCGACGGATTTCTAGCGGTCCGCGCCTGACCTTCGGGTGCCCTTTGGCCATTCGGAAAAGTGCCCTCGCGTGCTATCGTCATGAGCGGAACCGGTTGTCGGGATCATACAGGAGCCGTGGCGATGATGACGCGTCCTGGGCCGGGTCTGGCCGGTTTGCTGTTGTCGGCCGCGCCCGTTCTTGCAACCCGGTGGGGCTTTATTGTGCGAATGGCGGAAACAGCTTTCTGATCGGACAGCCTGTGGGCGGCGGTGTCTTCGATCTGAGGATCTCAAGCTGGCAGGGCATGCATCATTGTGGCATCGCAGGCGTGGCGCGGGCGACATCGGACGGATGGCTGCTGGAAACCGAAGGCTGCAAGCTTCACCTGCTTGACGCGGGCGGTGCGCTCGTGCTCGCCACACCGGCCGACGGCGCCTGCGCGCCCTTCTGCGGGGCGCGTGCAACCCTCAACGGTCTGACCTTTCCGCATGCGGGCCGGGTGAGTGAACGCGCCGATCCGTCGCTCTTTGCGCGCGATCTCGGAGAGCTGGGGCCCTGCTGAGCGGGGCCCATGGACGTTCGGGACCGCCAGCGTCGCCCGACAGCCGTCGGTGCGCCGATGCGACCGGTAAGGACCAAGCTGGTTGAGGACGAAGGCAAGCCGGCCGGCGTTCAGCGATTCTTAAGGCTTGGCTGGCACGCTGCGGGCAGTCAGTGGAGAAGGGTCATGCACGGATTGATCAACCGCGCCATCGAGCGATTCGTTCGCGACAGCTATGGCGACGGGCTGTGGTGTGACGTGCTTGCCCGGCTCGATCTGGGATACGACACGTTCGAGCCGATGATGCGCTACGATCTTGCGGTGACGCAGCGGCTGCTCGAGGGGCTGGGCCTGCGGCTCGAACGGAGGCGCGACGATCTGCTGGAGGATATCGGGACATATCTGGTCTCTCATCCGCAGGTCGAGGCGATTCGCCGCCTGTTGCGGTTCAGCGGCGTGGATTTCCTGGATTTCCTGCACGCGCTCGAGGATCTTCCCGAACGGGCGCGCCTTGCCGTGGCGGAGCTTGACCTGCCCTCTCTGGGTCTGCACGCGCATGGTGCGGGGCGCTATCGGCTGGAGGTGGGCCTTGGCGGCGAGGACGGGTTGCGCCTGGGTCACGTGATGATGGGGATCCTGCGCGCCATGGCCGATGATTACGGCGCGCTGGTCGTGCTCGAGCATCGCGGCACAAGCGCCACGCACGAGGTGATCGAGGTGCAGCTTCTGGACGCGGGATTCGCCTGCGGGCGGAGCTTCGATCTGGGCGCCGGGAGGCAGGCGGGATGATTGATGCGGGCCGCGATGCGCTGTGCGAGTTGCTTGACACGCTGTGCCCGATGCATGCCGTGCTGGACCCGACCGGGCATGTGGTGCAGGCGGGGCCGACGCTGCGCAAGGTGGTTCCGGACCGCGATCCGGTCGGCGCGCGCTTTCTGGAGATCTTCGAGATGGCGCGCCCGAACATGGCCCGCGACATGGCCGATCTGCGCGCGCTTGCGGGCCGGCGCCTGCGGCTGTGGCTGCGCGCCGGCCCGCGACATGCGTTGAAAGGCGTGCTGACCCCGCTTCCCGTCGGGCAGGGCGCCGGGGCGCTGGTCAATCTGTCATTCGGCATCTCGGTGGTCGAGGCGGTGCGCGATTTCGGTCTCACGGGTACGGATTTCGCGCCGACCGATCTGACGACCGAGATGCTGTACCTGATCGAGGCGAAATCGGCGGCAATGGAGGAATCGCGCCGGCTGAACCTGCGGCTCGAGGATGCCCGGATTTCGGCGCAGGAGCAGGCCTTTACCGATACGCTGACGGGGTTGAGGAACCGCCGCGCGCTCGAACATCTGCTCGAACGGCAGCGCCAGGCCGGGCAGGCCTTTGCCCTGATGCATCTGGATCTGGATCATTTCAAGGAGATCAACGACCTTCATGGCCATGCCATGGGCGATCACGTGCTGCAGGTGGCCGCGCGGCGCATGAAGGGGCAGGTGCGCGGCGATGACGTGATCGCGCGGGTCGGCGGGGACGAGTTCGTTTTCGTGCTGCGCGGGGCCGCGATGCCCGACGGGGTCAACAATGCCGCCGCGCGCCTGATCTCGAAGCTCGAAGAGCCGATCCTGCGCAATGGACAGATCTGCAGGATTTCCGCCAGTATCGGCGCGACGCTCAGCGGGCTCTACACGACCCCCGATATCACGCGCATGATGGCCGATGCCGATGCGGCGCTTTATGCCGCCAAGGCCGCGGGGCGCGGATGTCCGGTGATCCATGATCCGGCGGGGCTGCGCGCGGTGCCGGTCCTGCGGGGGGCTGGATAATGGCGTGGCGCAGGCCGGTCACCGTGTCGCCGGGCCCGCGGCGCGAACTGCATTGCCATGGCGTGCGGCTTGGGGCAGTCTCGGGTGATGAAATGGATACTGGTTTTCGTCGTGCTGGCATGGGGGCCGGCACATGGGATGGCGCAGGACGCGACCGTGCAGCCCGTTGCGCGGGATGGCGGGCTTCCCACGGTGCGCTGGTCGCATCGCGAGAATGCGGCGGTCTGGACGCGCAGCGCGCTGTCGGCGCTGCGCGCGCATGGCGCAGCGCTGGTGTCGCGCGTGCCAAGCGATATCGAGACATGGTGCCCCGGCTATGCCGCGGCGGGGCCGCAGGGCCGGCGGGCCTTCTGGGTCGGGTTCCTGTCGGCGCTGGCCAAGCATGAAAGCACCTACCGGGCGCAGGCCGTCGGCGGGGGCGGGCGCTATTTCGGCCTGCTGCAGATCGCGCCGGCGACCGCCCGCGGCTATGATTGCCGTGCGAAAAGCGGCGAGGCGTTGCGCCACGGGCCGGCGAACCTGTCATGCGCGATCCGGATCATGGCGCATACCGTGTCGCGTGACGGGGTGGTGTCCGCCGGCATGCGCGGCGTCGCCGCCGATTGGGGGCCGCTGCACAGCCGGTCGAAGCGGCGCGACATGCAAGGCTGGCTGCGCACACAGCCCTATTGCGCGCAATTGCCCGCCACGCGGCCACGCGCGCGATCCGGGGTGGACCGACAGCCCGAGGGCAGGTGAAGGCCGTCGCGCAGCGGCCGGCTCAGGCCTCGCGCCAGTGTCCCGGGGCGATCCCGTCAAGCGACCAGTCGCCCACGCGCCAGCGCACCAGCCGCAGGGTGGGGTGGCCGACATGCGCGGTCATCCGCCGCACCTGCCGGTTGCGCCCTTCGCTGATGACAAGCTCCAGCCAGCAATCGGGCACCGATTTGCGAAACCGCACCGGCGGCTCGCGGGGCCAGAGCGCCGGCGGATCGATGCGGCGGACGCGGGCGGGAAGTGTCGGGCCGTCCTTCAGCGTGACCCCGGCGCGCAACGCATCGAGCGCAGCGTCGTCGGGGAGGCCGTCGACCTGCACCAGATAGGTCTTTTCGGTGCGGTGGCGGGGATCCGCGATGCGGGCCTGCAGGCGCCCGTCATCCGTCAGCAGCAACAGCCCCTCGCTGTCGCGATCGAGCCGCCCGGCCGGGTAGACCCCCGGCAGGTCGATATGATCCGACAGGGTCGCCCGCGGGCTGCCGGCCGTGCCGGCATCGGTGAATTGCGACAGCACGCCGAACGGCTTGTTGAAGAGGATGAGGCGGGTCATGCGGGGCGTGATGCCGCACAGCCCGCCCCTTCGCAAGGCTCAGTCCAGGTCCGGACGCAGCCCGTCACGGATGTCGTAGGTCCAGGAGAGGCCGGCATTGCGCCAGCCATTGACGTCGCGCACGCCCTCGTCGCTCTTGTCGCCCTCGAACCCGTCGATCATGTTGTAGATCGGCAGATCGACACCGGCCTCGACCAGCCGTTCGATGGCCGCGGCGCTGCGCCCTCCCGAGCGGCAACTGATCATCACGATTTCGACATCGCGCGCGGCGTCGCTGTCGAGCCAGGCCTGGAACTCGGCCTCGAAATCGGGGTTCTTCACCATCTCGTAGGTGTCGTTCTTCGAGGCCTCGTTGATCTCGGGATCGATGATTCGCGACGGAAGCGAGGCGGCGGTCGGGGTGGCATAGCCGATCAGCATGATCTCGGACGGGGCGCGCACATCGACGAGCGCCACGTTGTCCTGCTCTTCCAGGACGCGGCCCGCCTCGGCGGCGGTGATATAAAGACCCGGCGTGGTGTGCTTGCTTTCGGGCAGGTTCTCGGCCGAAACCGGATCCTGCAGGTCGAGTGGCTGGGACTGCGCGGCGAGCGGCACGAGCGCCAGCGTGACTGCTGCGAGCACCGGGGCAATGCTGCTGGGGATGTGGAACATGGGATAACCCTCCTGATAGACATTCCATAATAGGAATGTAATGGTCAGGGCATAGGTTCCAGGCGGCAGGCCCGCATTGACCTGCATCAAGCCGTCAGAGGTTGCCGTCGCCGCCGAACCGGGCCGCATCGGCCGCGGCGCGGCGGATGGCGTTGGATTTGTGAACGGTTTCCATGTATTCGGCCTCGGGGTCGCTGTCATGCACCACGCCGCCGCCGGCCTGAATGTAGAGCGTGTCGTCCTTGACCACGGCGGTGCGCAGCGCGATGCAGACATCCATGTCGCCGCCGGCGCTGAAATACCCCAC
>JAWLFT010000150.1:0-3354 GCA_041685435.1 Roseovarius sp. | reverse complement strand
TACACGTATACCATCGACGCGGAGTGACCTCATGTGCAAGGTTTGCGATTACACGATCCATGGCCACCATCATCACGGGTAGGATCATTCGATCCCGCCCGCCCAGACAGTGGTGCCGGGCAGTCGGGTGCATTTCCACTGCCTCGACAGTTCGACCGGGCAACTGACACGAGACAGCACCGTCGCCGATGTCGCGGCGTTGGATTTCGGCAAGATCAACACGGTCACCGGCCCGGTCTATGTCGACGGCGCCGAACCGGGGAACGTGCTGAAGATCACGCTGGAACAGTTTCACCCGTCCGGCTTCGGCTGGCCGGCCAACATCCCCGGCTTTGGCCTCCTGGCCGACCAGTTCGGGGATCCGCATCTGAAGATCTGGGACTATGATCCCGACACGCTGGCGCCATCGCTGTTTTCCGACATCGCCAGGGTGTCGCTCAAACCCTTCGCCGGCACGATCGGGCTGGCACCCGCCGAGCCGGGGCTGCATTCGGTCGTCCCGCCGCGACGGATGGGCGGCAATCTCGATATCCGCGATCTGGCCGTGGGGTCTGTGCTCTACCTGCCGGTCGAGGTCGCGGGCGCGCTGTTTTCGGCGGGCGACACCCACGCGGCGCAGGGCGATGGCGAGGTCTGCGGCACCGCCATCGAAAGCCCGATGGATGTCGAGATCACGCTGGACCTGATCAAGCGGGAGCCGTTGACCTTCCCGCGGTTCTCAACGCCGGGGCCGGTCACCCGGCATCTCGATGCCAAGGGCTACGAGGTCACGACCGGGATCGAGCCTGACATGATGCAGGGTGCGAAGAACGCGGTCTCGGGCATGATCGATCTCTTGGGCAAGCAGCACGGATTGTCTCCCGAGGATGCCTATCTGCTGTGTTCCGTTGCGGGCGATCTGCGCATCTCGGAGATTGTCGACATGCCGAACCGGGTCGTGTCTTTCTATTTCCCGCGGGTCCTCTTCGAATGAGCCCGAAACTTGAAAACGAGCGGGGCGACCCCGCGCGCCCCGGTCTTTCCGCGCGCGATCTGACCGTACAGGTGGCGACAGCCGAAGGCGGCAAGACCGTTCTCGATCACCTGTCCTTCGACTTGCATCCCGGCGAGACATTGGCGCTGGGCGGCGAAAGCGGATCGGGCAAGTCGATGACGGCGCTGGCGATCATGGGGCTTCTGCCGCGTCCGATGGCGCGGATCACCGATGGATCGATCCGGCTGGGCGAGCATGATCTGGCCGGGCTGAACGACCGGAACTTCCGCAAGATCCGCGCGCGCCGGATCTCGATGATCTTCCAGCAGCCGATGACCTCGCTCAACCCGCTGATGACCATCGAGCGGCAGCTTTGCGAGGTCCTGTTGGAACATGGCATGTGTTCGCGCCGCTCCGATCATGGCGTGACGCAGAAGGCAGGAACGACCCATGCCGGATGATCACGTCTCCCTTCGGCGATCGGCCCGCTTCATGGCAAGCTCGGTGCTGGGGACTATTCGCGACGGGATTGGACATGCTCGTCGTGCAGTCGGATCGTATCACGGCATCGACCGGCGCGGGACCGTTTGCACTTGGGCGCTGACTGCGGTGCCCTCTTTCGAAGAGAAGATCCGCGCAAGAGGCACATCGAGGATATCGACCTCGGCAGCATGCAGCCGCTCGAGCATCGCGTAGACCGCGGTGGTCTCCGATGCGAGTCGCTCGACGATCTCGACGGGAAGGGCATGGTCGCGGTTTGGCATGACGCCAAGCTGCAAGTTCAGATCTGTCGCCAGATCGAAGACCGTCGTGGTGTGCATGTCGCGCGCGAGGGCCACTCGACTTTCCTCGGTCTGGCACAGATATCCCGAACGGTGCAGCGTATCGAAGATCTCGTCACGCGCTTCGAGCGGGGCGGCCTCGACCAGTTCCTGCTCGTCCATCATGCCGCCGTTCTGCGCCTGACGGTGAAGATTCGCGAGCAGGGAGACGGCGATGGCCAGCCTGTCTGACGGGCGTAGATCCACGGTGGCGACTGCCGCTCGGGCCAGCAGCCAGTCCGGCATGGACGCCGCCACCACCGCGCCGAGGATGATGACCATCCACGACATGTAGATCCAGATCAGGAAAACCGGCACCGCGGCAAGCGCACCATAGATCGTCTCATAGTTCGACCCCGAGGTGAGGAATGAATTGAACCCCCATGACAGGATCTCGAACGCGATCGCCGCGAAAGCGGCGCCGATGGCGGCGTGCCAGATCCGGACCCGGCGCGCGGGCACGAGAACGAAAAGCGCGGTAAAGCCGAGGATGCTGATCGCCACGCTGATCATCGTGCTGACCACCCAGGTTTCGTGCAAACGCCGCGGAAGGTACGCGTCGCTGAATCCCGGAAATTCGGTGCGGGCCGTCAGGGTCGTCAGATCGGATGTCAGCGTGATGCTGCCCGCGATCAAGAGAGGGCCGAGGGTGAGGATCGCCCAGAATATGAGAAGCCGGACGAAAACCGGACGTGGCCGTTCGACATGCCAGATCCGGTTGAGCGTGTCCTCGATCGTGTAAAGCAGAAGCACTGCCGTAACGGCGAGCGCCACGACACCGACAGCCGTTAGATTGCTGGCATTCTTGGTGAAGTTTTCCAGATAATCCTCGATCGCGGCCCCCGCTTCGGGCACGACGGCCGACAGGAAAAGCTCCTGCATCTGCATTTTGACGGCAGTGAATGCTGGAAAGCTCGACAGGATCGCAAAGGCGATCACCATGAGCGGGACGATCGCCAGCAGCGTCGAATAGGTGAGCGATGCGGCGGCCGACGTCAGCCTTTCGGCAAAGAACCTGCGGATGGCGAATGTGGTGAATTGCCCGACATCGGTCAGGAACGGGCCAAACCGGCTTTGCCGCAGCGCAATCAAAGTGTTCATTTCCATGCCCGGTACTTACACCGATTTTCTCCACTGGACAAAAATTTAGCCACTTTTCTCGGATCGCGTGTCGGTAAATGGTAAAATTGTGTAACTCCCGAGCACCCTCTCCGATAACAAGTGTCAAGGGACATCTACTTTTACGGGCTAAGGCGATACCCAACCCTAGGATGAGTCAGGCCATCAGGCTGCGATGTCATATTTACAGTCGTACGAGTCCCCCACGCTGCCGACCGAAGCCCCGATTTTCGCCTCTTCAAGACGCTCGGACTACTTGATCGACAGGTACTGGACGCCGCGATCCCTGTGGTGGGTCAGCCGATCCCAGTCGGGATTGCGAGCGGCAAGCGCCTGCTCCGGCGCATCGAGAACCAGCTTGGTGTCGGGCGACGAAGAGACCTGCCAGCCCACGATTTAGCGGGCGAAGACATCGATGATGAAAGTGACGTACACGAACCC
>JAWLFT010000080.1:0-13917 GCA_041685435.1 Roseovarius sp. | reverse complement strand
CACGCTCGGGCAGAAACCCGTGGCGCACCAGACGTTGGCGACCTTCTTCATCCAGCAGATCGGCATGCTCCGCAATGAAGGTGGAGACTTCAGCCTGGATCGCTGTGCGCAAAAGCGCCTGTGCACCGTTCTGGATCACCTCGGTCAGCGGATCCGGTGAAAATTCCGATGGAAGCTCGAACGGTGAAACGGTAGATTTGACCATGGAGGCATATCCTTTTCTCTTCGGAGAATTGACGGCGTATAGACACCGCCATAATATGCCGCCTACTTCAGGCCATCACCAACTTTCGGGCATAGCTCGCCTGACGAGAAGAGGATATGCGCAAGCAGCCTCCGGGCGCTTGCGGTCATGCTGGCCCCCCTTTTGGTGTCCGGGCCGGTCCTTGCGGATGCCGACGGGCCGGATGCCCGGCGCGTGGTGGACGTGGCGCCCGATGACAGCCTGAACGCCCGCATGGGGCCGGGATCCGACTACAGCGTGATCGGAACCTTCGACCATGACGCGGCGACCTCGGCGTCAGGTCACCCGGGGATGACACCGCGCAGGGCTCCACCACCTCCGCGACACGACTGATCGGCGCGGATTGGGCAACAGGTGAGTATGACCTCATCTGAAACGGCGTCAGCCGGTACCCGGCAGCCGTGCGAAGAGATCGCCCGAGGTGGCATCGGCCGGCAGTGTCCCGAGCCACGCCTTCACCGCCGCACCGTCGCGCCATTCGGGCCAGAGAAACCCGCCCGTCTCGCCCTGAACCGGGTTGAAACGGTAGTCGCCCAGCTCGGCCAACCGGTCGATCACCGCATGGGTGAGCTGCGGAAAACCGGGCAGAAACTCCACCGACAGGATCGCCACCGGTTGCGACAGACCAGCCAGCACCTCGGCCTCGTAGCCTTCCACGTCGATCTTGACGTAGCGCGGCAGGCCAAACCGCGCGATCAGCCCGTCAAGCGTGACCATACGCACCCGTTGGATCCTGTCCCACCTGACATGCTCGAAACCCGGCGCCTCGGCCGCGCCACTGACGAACTCGGTGCGCAGCGAGGAGACCGTAGGATGGCGCGAGGATATGGCCATCTCTGCCTCTGTCTCGGTCCCGCCGACGGCGGCCTCGATCAGCGTGATGTCGCGCGGCAGCGTGCGGCGCAGGAACCCGGCAAAGGGCTGTTGCGGCTCGATCGCGACGACCCGGGCACCGGCCGCGCGAAGGGCGCGGCTGCGATTGCCGATATGGGCGCCGACGTCAAAGGCCAGATCCTGCGGCTCGAGAAGATCACTGTAGAACCGGCGCCACGCCCGCATCATCGCCGGGTTGTGATAGATCACAAGTGATCGAAGAAATCCCAACCAATGCCGCATCATTCGTCCTTCCACATGCCAACGGTGCGCGTCGCAGTCATGCGGCGCCCTCTGGCCTCTTGATCTCGCCTCTTCGAGGAGCACACGACAGATAGCCATGTCTGCGCCCCATGCCACAAAGCCCAGCTGCCATGCCGCATCACGGACCAACCGGGCTGCGGCGCCGACGCGCCAGCGCGCCAAGCGACCCCGGCAGGGACGCCAGGATCACCATCAGCCCGAAGGCGACACTCGCGGCCAGCCCGCCGCTCGCCGTGGATCCCGCAAGCGGGAACAGGACGACCGCCGCGCCTTCGCGCAGGCCCCATCCACTGATCGTCACCGGCACCAGCATGGTCAACAGAATGAGCGGCCCGAAGGCGGCGACGGCGGCCGGGCCCAGCCCATGTCCGACGGCCAGGGCGCAAAAGGCGAAGGCGGCCAGATTGCACGCTGTTGTCGCGAGGCTCAGCGCGATCTGCCACCCGATCACCTGAGGGGCCACAAGGGACGTGACCATCGCATCCCTGAAACCGCGCGACACGTGTCCGATACGCCCCCGGATACGCATGGCCCCATGGAGGACCAGAGGCAGGCAAAGCCCGGAGGCGACGAACACCGCAACCGGAGCGATCAGCCACGCCGGCCATTCGACGCCGCCCGGCAACGCCAGCGTCACTGCGAATACCGTGGCTGTCACGACAAACAATCCCGCCTGCCCCGCCAGACGTTCGAACACCACGGCCTGCCCGGCCGCCAGAAGCCCCGCCTCGCCGCGCGATCTGACGGCGCGGGCCGCGTCCCCGACGACGCCCCCCGGCACCGATATGTTGACCGCCTGGGCCAGGTAGTATTCGCGCAGCGCCTCGCCTGCCCCCAGATGGATCCCGAGCCGGGCCGCAGTGATCTTCCAGCGGATCGCCGACAGAACGGTCTGCAGCGTGAGAATCGCCACCGCAGCGGCCAGCCAACCCCGATTGGCCGAAACCAGGCTGCGCAGAGTGTCCTCGCCGCCCGCGACACGCCACAAAAGCGCCAGAAGCGCCACGGCGAGCAAAACCTGCCCCGCACAGACCCATCCGGCAGGCAACCGGCGCCTCATGTTCCGCCCGCGACGTCCGACGCCGTGCCCGAGGAAAACGCCTCGATCAGCAGATCGCGTATGCGGTCCATCCCGAGCACCGGTATCTCGGGATCCGGGATCAGGCCATCCGTCCAGCCAAGGCTCGGGAAGGGTGCGACAAGGTGGGACGGCCCGACGACATGCACCGGCACCTCGGCCCGGTCATCCAGTGCGACGAATTCCGCCGCCTGATGGTCGCCGACGACGATCATCAGCGGCGGATCATCGGCATGCCGCGCGGCGTAGTCGAACACCGCCGAGAGCGCATAGTCGATCGCTGCGCGGTATTGCGCGCGCACCCGGTCGCGGTCGCGCCACACCTCACTTGGGGTATCTCCCGACGCGGCCATCTCGTTGAAGATGCGCCCGTCGCCGATCTCGTCCCACGCCACAAGCTCGGGCACCGGCACCCAGGGCGCGTGCGACGATCCCGTCGCGATCTGCACGAAAACCGGCGCATCCGTCGGGTCGCGCACCAACCGGTCCATCGCGGCATAGGTGAACTGGTCGGGCATGGTGACCCAGTTGAACGGCTCGCCGGCATACCCGAGATCGTCTGCGGCGAGGATCGTGTCGAAGCCCATGACCTGCGCCTCGGGCCAGGCCAGCGTGATCTGTGGCATCACCGCAGCGGTGTGAAACCCCGACCGCGCCGCAAGATGGTAAAGCGTCTCGCGCCCCGAGGCGAGCATCGCCCCGTAGCGGATCTGATCGCTCACCCAAAGCCCGTTCGCCAAGGTGGCGTGCGACAGCCAGCTTTGCCCACCTTGCGTCGGGGCGCTCAGAAGTCCCGACGCCATCGACAGGCCGAGCGCATCCAGCCGCGCCGCGCCACGCGTCAGTGTGTCTAGATGCGTCTCTGCGTAATATGGCGTATCAAGGCTGGTGCGTCCGTAGCTTTCGACAAACACGATCAGCACGTCGCGGTCGATGCGGTCGAAGAGGTCGGCCCGATCGGCATGGGAATCGCGCTCCGTCGCCGCCCGGAAGCTTCGCAATTCGCGCAGCGTGTCGCGAACCAGCACGGCGCGCTCAACCCCGACACGCGCCGTAAACGCCGCTCCGGGGGGCGAGACCGGCAGACGCCACGCGCCCGTCGAGTGGCCGATCTGCGCGACCGCAAGCCCTGCAAGCACGACCGCGCCCGCCCCCGTCACGACCCGTGCCGCGCGCGGCACGGCAAGCCCGGCCCAGACACCGGTCGCCCACCATGTCGCAGCACCTGTGGCGACCACGGCCAACACGCCACCAAGGGTTGCAAACGCCGTGGGCAGGATGCCGATCGACCCGGACAGAAGCCGCAGACCCGCCTCGACAAGCGCCAGATCGGACACTGGATTGAACCCGCGCGCAAGCGCGGTGTACATCGCGAAATCGGCCGCTTTCAGCACGCAAAGCAGCGTGATCGCGACGGTCAGCACGATCCGCAACCCATCGGCGATCCGTCCCCCGGCCGCGATCAGCGCCAGCAGGATGACCGGCAATTCCAGCGGAAACAGCAACAGCGCCCGAAAGGTCAGCGCATCGGGATGGTTGGGCTGGATCAGCACCAGATGCAGGATCCCTGCGGCCAGCACCGGCCGCAGCCCTGTCCACACGGCCGCGCGGGTCACGCGCGTCTCCGGTAGAGCCAGCGGATATCGCGCCCGAAGGACACAGTCAGCGCCACCACCGCAGCAACAACGGCAAGACCGCTCAGCGCCGGCGGCAGGACCGGTGCCTGCAACGCGATCAACGCGCTCATCTGCATCACGCAAGCCACCTTGCGCCCGAAGCGCTCCGGAAGCGGACGCGCGAGCCACGGCAGGATCAGCCCGGCCCCCGCAAACGCGTAGCGTGGCAGCCCCAGAAGCAGGACCATCGGCCCGGCGCTGCCAGCCACAAGCGCGTTCAACGCAAGGATCAGGCCGAGGCCCGCGTCGACCTCCATGTCGAAGCGGGCACCGAAGGTCGATGTCAGACCCTGCCTGCGGGCGAACCAGCCATCAACACCGTCCAGCCCGAGGGCCAGCACCGCCACCGTGAATACCGCCCAGACAGACGGGGTACCGCCACCAAGGACCGGCGCCACAAGCGAGACTGTCAGGGTGAGACGCACCAGCGTGACAAGGTTGCAGAACCCGATCTCGGCATACGGATAGGATACGCGCATGAAGGCCGCGACCGCGCCGCTGGCACAGAGGTAAAGCGCTGTCACGATGGCCGCTATCTGCGCGCTGCTGCCGAACACACCCGCTGACAGGGCACAGACCGCAGCCGCCCCCACCCCCGCGGCCACCGCAAAACGAAGTGCCCAGACGGGCACGCGACGCGGCCGGCGTGCACCGTTTGCGGAGGGCGTGATGTTGGTTTGCGTGTCGACCATCCATCTCATTTTAGCACGAAGTTGCACGGATCAAGCCCGGCATTCGCCCGGATCGACCAGGTTCGGCGCGGACAACGCCCAAAACAGCGCCTCGGCTCATCCCGGCCCCTTGCCGTTTCGTCGGCACTGCGGTTACGTGGCGCCCGCATCCCTGCATCGCCGCAAAGAGGCCCCCTCCTTTGACCACATCCCGCAAGATCATCGTCATCGGCGCCGGCATCTGCGGGGTGAGCTCGGCAATCTGGCTGCGCCGCGCGGGTCACGCGGTCACGCTGCTTGACCGCGAGTATCCCGGTGCGGGCGCCTCGCAGGGCAATGCGGGGCTGCTTGCGGGGTGGGGGATCGTGCCGGTCAACACACCCGGCCTGATCTCGACTGCTCTCGGATATCTGCGCGATCCGAACGCGCCGCTGTTCGTGCAATGGTCGTACCTGCCACGCATGCTGCCATGGCTCTGGCAGTTCGCGCGCAATGCCAATCCCCGTGACACCGCGCGCATGGTCGCGGGTCTGATCCCGCTGGTGGGCGACAGCGTCGATCAGCACCGCGCGCTGGTGCGCGGCACGCGGGCCGAGAAATGGCTGGCCACCAGCGATTTCGGCTATGCCTACGACAGCCGCGCCGCCTTTGACGCCGATGCCCAGGCGTGGCGTCTCAAACGCGAGGCCGGCCATGTGCCTGAACTGGTGCACGGCTGCGCGGTGCGCGAGGTCGAGCCGATGCTCGGCCCGGCCACGCAATGTCTGGCCCTCTTGAAAGGCCACGGCCACATCCTCGATCCCGGGGCCTACATGACCGATCTGGCCCGCGTGCTGGAAACCGAGGGCGGGCAGGTCGTGCAAGCCACGGTGCAGGACATCACGCTCGAGGGCGGGCGGATTGCGCAGCTTGAGACGGATTGCGGCCCGATGCCCTGCGATGCGGCGGTGCTTACGGCGGGAATCTGGTCGAAACCGCTGATGCGCAAGCTCGGGCTGCGGGTGCCGCTGGAGGCCGAGCGCGGGTATCATCTGCATTTCAACGAGCCGTCGCAGAAACCCCGTCACCCGCTGATGATCGCGCGCGGAAAATTCGCGGTCAATCCGATGGCGCACGGGCTGCGCTGCGCCGGCACGGTCGAACTGGGTGGAACCGCCGCGGGGCCCTCACGCGCGCCGCTCGACCTGATCCGGCGCGAGACGGCGCGGGTCTTTCCCGATCTTACCCATGAGAGCGTGGAGGAATGGATGGGCTTTCGCCCCTCCACCCCCGACAGCCTGCCGCTGATCGGCGAGATCGGATCGACCGGCGTGCATGCCGCCTTCGGTCATCAGCATATCGGTCTGACAGCGGGGCCGAAAACCGGACGTCTGATCGCCGACCTTCTGGCGGGCAAACGGCCGAACCTCGATCTCGCGCCCTATGACGCGAACAGGTTCACCTGATCCGGCTGCGCCGCACCGCGATCCTTGCAAGATGTCGGCCCCCCCTCACTCGTAGGTGCGCAGATCCTCGATGACCTTGCCGTCATTGGGCAGGCTGCCGGGCGGCACGATCACGATCCGGCCCTTGAGCTTCAGCGTATCGGTGACGGCGTCGGCATACTGCTCGGCTGCGCCGCCCACGGCCTCGATGCGCACGGTCATGACATCCGTCTCGCCTTCGCGGCTGGCGATCACGCGGGCGCGGGAAATGGCGTCATGCCGGGCCACCAATGCGGCCACCTGCTCGGGGCGCACGAACATGCCCTTGATCTTGGTGGTCTGATCGGCGCGGCCCATCCATCCCCTGATGCGCAGGTTGGTGCGGCCGCAGGGGCTTTGCCCGTCCATCACCGCGCTCAGATCGCCGGTCGCAAATCGGATCAGCGGGTAATCGGGGTTGAGCGTGGTGACGACGACCTCGCCCACCTCCCCCGGCGCGACGGGATCGCCGGTGCCGGGACGCACGATCTCGACCAGAACCCCCTCGTCGACGATCATCCCCTCCTGCGCCGCGCTTTCATAGGCGATGTTGCCCAGATCTGCGGTGGCATAGCATTGCAGGCAGGCGATGCCCCGCTCGGCATACGCGGACCGCAGCGACGGAAACAATGCGCCGCCCCCGACCGCCGCCTTGGTGATCCGCAAGGGAAGCCCCATCTCGTTCGCCTTGTCGAGAATGACCTTCAGGTAATCGGGCGTTCCGGCATAGCTCGTCACGCCCGCATCATGCGCGGCACGGGCCTGCAATTCGGTCTGGCCGGTGCCCGCGGGCAGCACCGCCGCGCCGACGGCGCGTGCCCCGCTTTCGAAGATCATGCCGGCCGGGGTCAGGTGATAGCCGAAACAGTTCTGCACGATATCGCCCGGACCCACGCCACAGGCATGCAGGAACCGGCCCATGCGCCACCAGTCATGCCCCGCGCCGCCCGGCTCGTAGATCGGACCGGGCGATTGAAAGACATGCGCGAACCCGTGCGCCGGAAGGGATGTCAGCCCGCCGAACGGGGCCGCCTCGCCTTGGGCGCGCCCCAGATCGGATTTGCGCAGCACCGGCAGCCGCGCGAGATCGGCGGCGCCGGTGATGCGCTGCGGGTCCACCCCGTCAAGGGCTCCGGCATAGCCCGGCAAGGCCTGCGCCCGCGCGATCTGCGCGGGCAAGGCCCGGGCAATCGCCTCGGCCCGGGCGGCAGGGCTGCGGGTCTCCAGATCGTCATAATACTGCGTCATGCCGTCATCCTTTGGCGCGGGATCCTTGTGAAACGAACGAGCCGTCACGCAAGCCACCGCTTGCGCCGGCGATAGCTGCGCACCTCCCGGAACGATTTGCGGCCCTCCTCGGCCATCCCCAGGTAGAACTCCTTGACGTCGGGGTTCTCGCGCAGATCGGCGGCCGCGCCATCCATCACCACGCGTCCCGACTCCAGGATATAGCCGTAATGCGCAAAGCGCAGCGCGACATTGGTGTTCTGCTCGGCCAGAAGGAACGTATAGCCCTCTTTCTCGTTGAGCGATTTCACGATACCGAAGATCTGCTCCACCAGCTGCGGGGCCAGCCCCATCGACGGCTCGTCCAGCAGGATCGTCTCGGGCCGCGCCATCAGCGCGCGACCGATCGCCACCATCTGCTGCTCACCGCCCGAGGCATAGCCCGCCTGACTGCGCCGGCGTTCCCTGATGCGCGGAAAATACTGATAGACCTTGTCGAGATCCGCGTCGATCTCGCCCCGCGAGGCGCCGCGCGTGTAGGCGCCGGTCAGCAGATTTTCCTCGACCGTCAGATGCTCGAAGCAATGCCGGCCTTCCATCACCTGAACCACGCCCTTCTGCACCAGATCGGACGGCAGCAGATCCTGCACCCGCTCGCCGCGATAGCGGATCGTGCCCTTGGTCACCTCGCCGCGCTCGGATTTCAGCAGATTGGAGATTGCCTTGAGGGTCGTGGTCTTGCCGGCGCCGTTGCCCCCGAGAATCGCCGTGATCCCGCCTTTCGGAACCCCGAGGCTGACCCCCTTCAGCACGAGGATCACGTGATTGTAGATCACCTCGATATTGTTGACCTCGAGAAGGGGCCCGTCTTTTGGGGACGCATCCGGCATCGAAACTCTCCGTCACTGACAGGTGCCGCGACACCCGTCTTCATCTTGCCAAAAATACTCGAATGTACCGGCCGCCACGCTGTGCGGCGGCCGGATGTCGTGATCGCCTCAGCAGCGCGGCTCGATCCCGTTCTCTTCGGCGTATTGCATGGAATCCTCCTTCACGAGCCGCGAGATGATCTCCTGATCCGACTGGAAGTAATCGGTGATCAACTCGAACTCGCCCGCGTCGGCATCCCACTGTGAGACCGCGCCAAAGCCCGCGCCGCCGTGGTTTTCACAGCTCACGCTGAATTCGGGTCCGAAATTGGGGAGCCCGAGATCGGCCATCTTCTCCTCGGTCATCTCGAGGTTTTCCATGCCGTCGCGCATCTGTTCGGCGTTGATGTTGGACACGTCATGCATCTCCTGGGCGGTCTTCACCGCCTCGGCGGCCAGCATCGCGGCATACATGCCCCTGTTGTAGAGCACCGTGCCCAGCTGGTCGCCCGACCCGGCGGCCTCGCCGCGATCAACGACATATTCCTGAAGGTCGTCATAGATCGGGTAATCCGAGCCGAGGTTGTGGAAGGTCAGCGCCTTGTAGCCATCCGCGGCAGCGCCCGCAGGTTTGACATCGTTTTCCGATCCGGACCACCAGATGCCGATGATCTGATCCATGGGATAACGAATGTTGACCGCTTCCTGAATGGCCACCTGGTTCATCACGCCCCAGCCATACATGATCACGTTGTCGGGCCGCTCGCGCCGGATCTGCAGCCATTGCGACTTCTGCTCCTGGCCGGGGTGATCGACGGGCTGCAGCATCAGCTCGAAGCCATGCTTCTCGGCGAGGTTTTCCAGCGTGCGGATCGGTTCCTTGCCATAGGCCGAGTTGTGGTAGACCAGCGCGATCTTTTGGTCGCTGATATCGCCCCCGTTCTCTTCCATGATGTGGGTGATCGCGTGGCTGGCCCCGTCCCAGTAATTCGCCGGGTAGTTGAAGATCCATTTGAACACGTCGCCGTTCTTGGCCGACGTGCGCCCGTAGCCCATCGTGTGCATCGGGATCCCGTCCGCGGATGCCTTGGGGATCAGCTGATAGGTGATGCCCGTCGAAAGCGGCTGATAGACCAGCGCGCCATCCCCGGCGCCCCGCGTGGACTCGTAGCACTCGACGCCTTCTTCGGTGTTGTAGCCGGTCTCGCATTCGCGAAGGTCGATCGGCTCGCCACCGATGCCGCCGTCCCGCTCGTTGAGCAGGGTGAAATAGTCCTGATACCCGTCCGAGAACGGCACGCCATTCGCACCGTAAGGCCCCGTGCGATAGCTCAGATCGACGATCGTCAGGTCCGCGAGGGCCGGTCCCGCAACGATCGCGGCGGTGGTCGCCGCCGTCAGTAGTGTCTGTCTCATCGGTTTATCCTCCCTTGGTTTTATCCGATGTTGCGCGGGACACATTGCCCCGGCGCATCTTTCATGGTCCTTCAATGCGGGAAGGGCCAAAGCCTCAGTTTCTCCTTGGCGACACGCCAGAACTGCGCCAGCCCGTGCGGCTCGGCCACCAGAAAGACGATGATCAGCCCGCCGACGATGACCAGCTCCAGATGCGCGGCCAGATCCGTGGGCCAGCCCAGCCCGCCCACCAGCGTGTTCTTCAGAAGCACCGGCAGAAGCACGAGGAACGCGGCGCCCGCAAAGCTGCCGAAGATCGACCCCAACCCGCCGATGATCACCATGAAGAGCACGAGGAACGACTTCTGGATGCCGAAAGCCTCGCCCACCTCCACCGCCCCCAGATAGACCGCGAAAAACAGCGCCCCCGAGATGCCGATGAAGAACGACGACACGGCAAAGGCGCTCAGCTTGGCTTTCAGAGGGTTCACCCCGATGATCTCGGCGGCGATATCCATGTCGCGGATGGCCATCCACTTGCGCCCCGCCATGCCGCGCGTCAGATTGCGCGCGATGATCGCCGAGGCGACGACAAAGACCAGGCAAAACAGATAGGCGGCCCAGGGCGTGGTATAGGATCCCGTGATCGGCACATCGAAGAGGGTGCGCGTCGGGGCGTTGATCTGGCCCGAGGACGAATAGTTGTAGAACCACGGCACGCGGTTGAACAGCCACACCAGAAAGAACTGCGCCGCCAGCGTCGCCACGGCCAGGTAGAAGCCCTTGATGCGCAGGCTGGGCAGACCGAAAAGCACGCCCACGGCGGCGGTGATGCCGCCCGAGATGATGATGTGAAAGACGATGTTCACATCCGGAAAACCGGTCATCAGCTTGTAGCACGCAAAGGCGCCCACCGCCATGAACCCCCCGGTGCCAAGCGAGACCTGCCCGCAATAGCCCACGAGGATATTCAGCCCGATCGCCGCGATCGAATAGATCAGGAAGGGCAGGAAGATCGCGTTGACCCAGTAATCGTTGATCACGAACGGCACCACCGCGAAAGCGGCGATCAGAACGATGTAATAGCCGACGCGATCGACCCTGATCGGAAAGGTCTGGCTGTCTTCGGTGTAGGAGGTCTTGAAATCCCCCGACTCACGGTAGAACATCTAAAGAACCTCCCCATGGATGCCGTCATCGGCATCGCGTTTTTCCGCGCGGTTGGCAGGCCGCGCATGGCCCGTCGCCTCGGTGTGGCGCACCAGCCAGAAATAGGCCAGCATCCCCACGCCCCCGCCGATCGCCGCGAGGATGGCGGCGATGACCATCTGGCCGGGGCTGTCCACCCGCGCCGACAAGGCGAGATACCCGAAGGCCCAGAACCCGGCCCAGGCGATCACGTTGACGATGGCAATCAGCTTTTGCATGGCGCTACACCCTCTCGATGATCTTTTCGCCGAACAGCCCCTGCGGCCGGAAGACGAGCACGATGAGCGCCAGCACATAGGCAAACCAGTTTTCGGTCGCCCCGCCCACCATCGGGCCAATGAGGAACTCGAACATCTTTTCGCCGACCCCGATGATCAGCCCGCCGACGATGGCGCCGGGGATCGAGGTGAAGCCGCCCAGCATCAGCACCGGCAGCGCCTTGAGCGCGATCAGCGACAGCGAGAACTGCACGCCCGACTTGGTGCCCCAGATGATGCCCGCCACCAGCGCCACGAACCCCGCCAGCGACCAGACCATGATCCAGATGAACTTGAGCGAGATGCCCACCGACAGCGCCGCCTGATGGTCGTCGGCCACCGCGCGCATGGCCCGCCCGTATTTGGTATATTGCGCGAAGAGCACCAGCGCGATCACCAGAAGCACCGCCACCAGCGTCGCCGCGATATCGAGATTGTCGATGAAAAAGCCGTAGCCGAGCAGGTTGAAGGTCGCCTCGTCTATGGTCTCGTTGATGCCCTGCGGCAGGCCGACATCGAGGTCCTTGATGTCGCTGCCCCACATGATGTCGCCGACCCCTTCGAGGAAATAGGCCAGCCCGATGGTGGCCATGAACAGGATGATCGGCGCCTGCCCGACGAGATGCCGGAAGATGAACTGATTGACCGCCCAGGCCAGCGCGACCATCACCACCATCGTCAGCAGGATCGCCGCGAAGGCGGGCACCGTCCAGCCGAAGGTGTGCACATTGGTGCCGAAGGTGGCGTTGATCAGATGCGCGAACGGCACCCGGCCTTCCATGATCCCCACGAGCGTCAGCGCGGCAAACAGCGCCATCACGCCCTGGCTGAAGTTGAAGATGCCGCTCGCCTTGAAGATCAGCACGAAGCCGAGCGCCACCAGGGAGTAGAGCACCCCGGTCATCAGCCCGTTGGCAAAAACCTCCATCCCCCAAAAAAATTGATCAGGCATCGCGGTGTCTCCCCTGCGATTTCGTGATGGCGCGACACCCGCCGTCACAGGTTGCGTCGCGGCCGACGGACCGGCGCCGTGGCATCGGGAAATCAGTCATGCGCCACCCCCAGATAGGCGTCGATGACCGCCTGGTTCTGGCGCACCTCGCTGGGCGAGCCGTCGCCGATCTTCTTGCCGTAATCCATCACCACGACACGATCGCTCAGGTCCATGACCACGCCCATGTCATGCTCGATCAGCGCGATGGTGGTGCCGAACTCGTCATTGAGATCGAGGATGAAGCGGCTCATATCCTCTTTTTCCTCGACATTCATGCCCGCCATCGGCTCGTCCAGCAGCAGGATCGACGGCTCGGCGGCCAGTGCGCGGGCCAGCTCGACCCGCTTTTTCAGACCGTAAGGCAGCCGCCCCACGGGCGTCTTGCGGATATGCTGGATTTCCAGAAAGTCGATGATCCGCTCGACCTTGGCGCGGTTTTCGACCTCTTCGCGCTCGGCCTTGCCCTTCCAGATCGCCTGCGACAGCAACTGCGAGGTCATGTGCCGGATCCGGCCCGTCATCACATTGTCGAGCACCGTCATCCCGTCAAACAGCGCGATGTTCTGGAAGGTGCGCGCGATGCCCTGCCGCGCCACCTGATAGGGTTTCATCGGCGGGCGCTTTTCGCCCTTGTACCAGACCTCGCCCTCCTGCGGCTTGTAGAACCCGCTGATGACGTTGAGCATCGAGGATTTGCCGGCCCCGTTGGGGCCGATGATCGCGCGGATCTCGCCCTCGCGGATATCGAAGCTGATGTCCTGGATCGCCACCACGCCGCCGAACCGCAGCGTGATATTGCGCATTTCCATCACCACGCCGCCGATCCTGCGGCCATCCTCGGTGACAAAGCCTTCATCGCCTTTGGTATCGAGCATGTGTCAGAGCCTCCCGACCAGACCGACGACCAGACCGTAAAGAATGATCGCCCCAAGGATGTAATGGATCTTCGATAGCGGCACGCCGGGCCAGATCCGCTGCAGCGCGAGGATCCCGAACGCGCCGGTGATCGCCCCGCTGATCGCGGGATGAATGAACTCGGGCAGGACCTGCCCGAGGGCATAGGACACGACCAGCCCCGCCAATGCGATGGCCCCGGCCGCGATCAGCGCCTTCGTTTCGATTGGGTCATGATCCCTGGTCATTCCGCTGCCGCCTTTGCTGTCTCGAGGGGAACCACCGCCGCATCGCGGATCTCCAGCGTCGCTGAAATCGATCCCTTGCGCCCGTCCTCGTAGGTCACCTCGGTGGTGGTGTAGACCTCGGTCGAGCCGTCATAGAGCGCGGTCACAAGGTCATCGAATTTCTCGGAGATCACGCCGCGGCGCACCTTGCGGGTGCGGGTCATCTCGCCGTCATCCGCGTCCAGTTCCTTGTGAAGCACCAGAAACCGGTGAACCTGGCAATGCGCCAGCATCGGATCCTCGGACAGGCTGCGATTGACCTCCTCGACATGGCCCTGGATCATCTCGAGCACGCGCGGGTGCCCGGCCAGCTCCTGATACGAGCCATAGCCGATATTGTTGCGCTCGGCCCAGTTGCCGACCGCCGTCAGGTCGATGTTCAGGAACGCCGTGCACATATCCTGCCCGTTGCCGAACACCACGGCCTCGAGGATGTTGGGATAGAATTTCAGCTTGTTCTCGACATATTTGGGCGCGAACATCTGGCCATCGGCCATCTTGCCCACATCCTTGGCG
>JAWLFT010000079.1:0-13983 GCA_041685435.1 Roseovarius sp. | reverse complement strand
GTGATCAAGACCGCGATCGGCGCGTGGCTGGGGTTCTTCGCCATCGGGCTGGTGCTGTGGGGGATCTACACGGGCAAGTTCTCGCCCACCGAGGCAGCCGGCGTGACGGTCGGGTTCTGCGTGATCGTCGGCTTCATCAGCCTGCCGCTGCACAAGCTGATGGGCGGCGCCAAGGGGCGCGACGTGTCCGAGAAACGCATGTCGGAAATGCTGGTGGTCGAGGGTTTCACCCCGTGGGAACTGCCAGCGATCACCATGCGCTCGGCGCAGATCACCGGCATCCTCGCGCCGCTGATCGCGGTGTCGGTGGTGATGCAGCAGATCCTGTCGGTGCTGGGCGCGCAGGCGGTGATCGGCGATTTCGTGACCTCGATGGGCGGCTATTACGCGGTGCTGTTCACCGCCATGGCGATCGTCTTCATCGGTGGCATGGTGCTGGAAAGCCTGCCGGTGACGATCATCCTCGCCCCGATCCTCGCGCCGATCGCGCACAGCGTGGGCATCGATCCGATGCAATTCGCGGTGGTGTTCCTCGTGGGGGCCTCGATCGGGTTCATCACGCCGCCCTACGGGCTCAACCTCTACGTGGCCTCGGGGGTGACGGGCGTTCCCTATTTCCGGTTGCTGCGCTACACGACCGCCTATATCGCGGCGCTGATCGCGGTCTGGCTGCTGATCGCGCTGGTCCCGGATCTGTCGACCGCGCTCTTGCCGTAAGCGATGAAAGGTCTGGCATGGAAGGTGACGGCAAGGAAACGATCCCGACGACGCTGCGCCTGCTTCTGGTGATAGAGCGGATCGCCGCGGCGGGCGTGCCGGTCACGCCGACGGATGTGAACGCGCATCTGGGCCTGCCCAAGCCGACCATTCACCGCCTGTTCGCCACGCTGGAGGATGCAGGTTTCGTGCAGCGCGATCTCGACGGGCGGACCTATTCGCCCGGCCCCCGGCTGCGCAGCATGGCCGGCGGCATCCTGTCGTCGCTGCGGATCCGGACGGCGCGGCAGGCCATCCTGCGCCGCCTCAGCCGCGAGATCGGCGAGACCTGCAACATCGCGCTGCCCGACCGCGACGCGATGATCTATCTCGAACGGGTCGAGACCGAATGGCCCCTGCGCATCCAGTTGCCGATCGGCACGCGGGTGCCGTTCTACTGCACCGCCAGCGGCAAGATGTATCTCGCCTCGCTGGCGCGCAATCACCTGAAACAGTACCTCGCCGCCACCGATCTGGATCGCCGCACGCCCAACACGATCACCGATCAGGGCGCGTTGACGGCCGAGATCGAGACCGTGCGCCGTCAGGGCTACGCGCTCGACCGCGAGGAATTCATGGAGAGCATGGTCGCGCTCGCGGTGCCGGTCCGGGACGTGCACGGCCGGCTGATGGTCACGCTGTCATTCCACGCGCCGTCGCAGCGCTTCGATGTCGCGCGCACGCTGGCCTGTCTTCCGGCGCTGCGCGACGCCTCCGCGGATCTCGCGAAGCTGGTGATGCCCGAGGACGCCGCGCCGCAGGACGCCGAATGACTGCGGCGCGCTGTGGTGGATTGGCCCGGACGAATGACCCCCTTGCCTTGAAGCGCGTGATTGAAAAGGTCGGATCGCGGCGTCAAGCGCATGGCCTGTCATGACCCGGGCGGAAAAGGCATGTGGGGATGGCCTGAAGCGGACGGTCGGACCCTGGCACCAAATGCGCGGAATCGATGCGCGGCACGCGCCGCCTCGCATCGCCGGGCCGCCCCCCGGAACGGCGATTTGGCCGCAACCTGCGCAATGCATGGGTGTTTTCCTGATTTGGCCACCATAAAGCGCTGCCAAAGTCACGTTGGATCGCCGCACCGCGGCCCGTCGATGCGCGGCTCGCCCCGAACGTCCCCTTCAGGCCAGACCCGGAGTCCTTCGTCTCTCAGAGCGGTCGATTGCAACCCCTTTGCACTCGCCGCACACAAGGGTTTGACCCTGTCCAGGTCATGCCAGTCTTGAGTGACCGGCCCCGCCTCAACCGTCCACGAGATGCCAGAACCCGTGCTTGCGCCCGTGTTTCTGGCGCAGGGCGGCCACGAACTGCTCATGGCCGGGGACATCGCCATGATCGGGGATCGCCGGCGCGCAGGCCTTGCACTCGGCAAGATGCCGGGCGGCGTGGCGGTAGCGTGTGGTTTTCGCGCCCTCGAGCGTATCCGTGATCATCGCGCGGCGCAGCAGCGTGGCGGCCAGCGGGTGCGCGGTCTCCAGCGCCTCTGCGGCCGGCGTCAGCAGCGCGTAGGCGTTGCCGTCAAGATCGCCCGCCCGCGCCACGACAAGCCGCGCGGCCCGGTCCTGCGCGGGCCAGTCGAGCAGAAACCCGAGCGCCGCCCGAAGATGCGGATGCGCCTCGGCAAGATCAAGGGCCTTTTCCTCGGCCTCGAGATCGTCGAAATCGGGCAGCAGCTTGAGATAGGCGCGCAGGCAGCGCGCGCTGAGCGTCTGCGCGAACGTCTCCCACAGATGCGCCGTCAGCACATCGTGCTTGCCCAGCTTTTCAAGGCATTCCTCGTAGACCGGGTCGAGGCGGTGGCGAAACATCTGAAACGACCTGTCGTCTCTGTCGGCGCGCGCGCCTTGCACGATCTTGAACGCCTCCCTTACCCGCCCCGCATCCAGCAGCCGGCGCGCCACATCGGGCGCGATGGTGCCGTAGGTCAGTTGCTCGGCAGTATAGCGGGCCATGTAGGCATCGACATCGCCCTGCGCGTCGGCCACATCGGCGAGGATGACCGACCGGGTCAGCGTCCGCCTGCGCCGCGCGGCGTCCTTGCCCTCCTGCGACGACACCCCGAAACGCCGGTAGGTCGCAAGCTCGGCCTCGGTCAGCGGGGCCTCGGCCCACGCGTCGGTGATCTGCTTGAGGTGGCACAGCCCCGCGTCGCCAAGCGCCTCGGCGGTGGCCGGGATGATGTCGTCGAACTCGCCAAAGTCGGCCTCCGCGACGGCGTCCAGAATACGCTCTGCCAGAGCCGACGGATCCACATCCAGCCGCGGGGCAAGCGTCGCGATGAGATCGACGGCCTCGCCCATCACATCGCCGATCGCGCCATTGCTGTCATCGGCGCGCTGATGGATCGAGGGCGCCAGTTGCAGGAACGCCCACAGCAGATCGAACGCCAGCCTGGCATCGTGGGGTGCGATCACGGTCTCGATCATCTTCAACTGGTCGCGCAGATCCTTGACCAGCGCGCGCTGCTTTTGCCAGTCGACATGGCTGGTGGCGCGCCGCAGCGACGCAAACCGCTTGCGCAGATCCGCGGCCACCTCCTTGGGGCCTTGCGCGGCGCTCAGCTCCATCCGGGCGCGGCGCTGCAGGGCGGCGTTGCCCTGCACCAGATCCATCACCAGCCCGGCCAGCACCTCTGCACCCAGCTTTTCGAGATTGGCTTTGTTCAGGGTTTTTCTTGACATGACGGGCCTCGATCTCTTGCTCTGACCCCTCGTTTCTGCCCCAGCGTGCAAAGCCCGGCAAGCGCCAATGACCCCTCAGCGGCCCGAGACGAGACGGGGCCGGGGCAGGGGGCTCGCCCCTGTCAGGCCGCGCGTCCCTCGGGGCTCCGCGCGCGGCCGCGATCGCGCTGCAGCAGATCATACAGCACCGGCGTCAGGAACAGCGTCAGGATCGACGCCGCCATGAAGCCGCCGATGATCACGATGCCGATGGAAAACCGGCTCGCCGCGCCCGCCCCGGCCGACAGCACCAGCGGCACGGCGCCCAGCACCGTGGACAGCACCGTCATCAGGATCGGGCGCAAACGCACGGTCGCCGCCTCGATCACCGCCTCGCGCACGGCGTATCCCTCGTCGCGCAGCTGGTTGGCGAACTCCACGATCAGGATGCCGTTCTTGGCCATCAGCCCGATCAGCATCACAAGCCCCACCTGCGTGTAGATGTTGATGGCCTCGCCAAGCGCCAGCAGCGTCAGCAGCGACCCCGCCACCGCCAGCGGCACCGACAGCATGATCACCACCGGCTGCACGAAGCTTTCGAACTGTGCGGCGAGCACCAGAAACACCACCAGCAGCGCCAGCGCATAGGTCAGCGCGATCCCGCCGGAGGTCTCCTGATAGTTTTCGGCCTGCCCGGAATAGAAGATCTGCATCTGCGCCGGCATCTCGGCGGCGTTCCGCTCCACCGTGGCGATCGCCGATCCCAGATCGACGCCATCGGCAAGCGAGGCCGAGATTTCCACCGAGGGCTGGCGGCTGAACCGGTTGTAGGCCTGCACCGAGGCGCGGCTTTGCAGCTCTACCAGCCCGTCCAGCGGCACGAGCGCGCCGCTTTCGGTGCGCACATTCACGCCGCGCAGATCCTCGGCCGCGACGCGCCGCGCGTCCGGGGCCTGCAGCATCACCGGATACTGGCGGTCGCGCGAGATGAACTCGGTCACCTCGGCCGAGGCAAAGAACGTGCGCACCGCATCCGACACCGCGCGCGCCTCCACGCCGATCTCGCGCGCCAGATCCCGGTCGACTTCGATGTCGAATCCCGGCGTGTTGACCTCGTAATCGCGGCGCACGCCCACAAGATCGGGATTGTCGCGCAGCCTGTCGGTCATCTCGCCCGAGACCTCCGCCGCCTCGTCGAAGCTGGGCGCGGTGACGATCACCTCCAGCCCCGAGCCGCTGTCGGCATCCAGCCCCGAGGGCGCGAAGCTGCGCACGCTGGCCTCGGGGATCGCGGCGAATTGCGGGCGCAGGTCCGCCAGAATGTCGCGCGGGCCGATCTCGCGGTCGCCCCAGTCGGACAGGATCGCGACCATGAAGGCGCGCCCGGCCTCGCCATACTGCCCGACGATCGAGATCAGGTTTTCCACGTCGCCGTCCTCCCGGTAGGGCGCGATCAGATCCTCGACCTGCCGCACCGCGCCATCGGTCAGCGGCAGCGCCGAGCCCGGTGGCGCGTTGATCGACACGAAGAAGATCCCGCGATCCTCGTCGGGGGTCAGCTGCGCGGGCAGGTTCTGATAAAGCGTCCAAGACATGCCGGTCAGCGCTGCGGCAATGGCGAGGATCACGACGGGCACCCGGATCGCGCGGGTCAGCAGGCGGTTGTAGCCCTGCGACAGGCGCTCCGTCGTGCCTTTTACGGCGCGCGCGAAGCGGCTCTCGGCGCGATCTGGTCGCAGCACGAGGCCGGCGATCACCGGACACAGCGACAGCGCCACGAAGGTCGACAGCACCACCGCAATGGCCAGCGTGACGCCGAACTCGCGAAAGAGCTTGCCGATCTCGCCTTCGAGAAACGACAGCGGCACGAACACCGACACCAGCACCGCCGAGGTCGACACGACCGCGAAGAACACCTGATTCGCGCCGACGCGCGCGGCCTCTTTCGGATCGTCGCCCGCGCGCACGCGGCGCTCGATGTTTTCCAGAACGACGATCGCGTCATCGACCACCAGACCGATGGCCAGCACCAGTGCGAACAGCGTCAGCGTGTTGATCGAGAACCCGGCCAGCGCGATCCCGCCGCAGGCCCCCAAGAGCGCGATGGGGATGGTCACGGCCGGCACGATGGTTGCCCGCGCCGAGGCGAGGAAGACGTAGATCACCCCGACCACGATCGCCACCGCGATGCTCAGCGTGATCAGCACCTGCCGGATCGAGCTTTCGATGAAATCGGCGTCATCCGACGTGATCTGAAGGGTCGTTTCCCCCGGCAGACCGGCCTGGATCTCGGCCACCTCTTCGTGGACCGCACCGGAGATCGACAACGTGTTGGCCGCCGACTGGCGCAGCACGCCGATGCCGAGGGCCGTCTCGCCGTTCGCGCGGAACTCGGTATCGTCGGTCTCGGCTCCGATCTCGATGCGGGCCACATCGCCGAGGGTGACGCGCCCGGCCTCCGACGTGGTGACGATCAGATCCTCGAAGTCCGCGACGCTGCCCAGCCGCGTCTCGGTGCGCAACAGATAGGTGCGCGCGTCGTTCTCAAGCTGCCCCGCGGGCAGTTCCAGATTGTTGCCGCGCAGCGCCTCGGCGACATCGTCGCTGGTCACGCCCCGCGCCGCCATCGCTTCGGACTCCAGCCAGACGCGCATCGCATAGGGCCGGTCGCCGTAGACCTGCACGGCGGCCACCCCGGCCAGCGTCTCCAGCCGGTCGGTCACGAACCTGTCGGCATAATCGGTCAGCTCCGAGGCCGACATGTTGTCCGAGGTCAGCGTCATCCAGATGATCGGATCGCCCTCGCTGTCATTCTTTTCGATCACGGGATCTTCGGCGGCGTCGGGCAGATCATCCGTCACCGCCTGCACCGCGGCGCGCACATCCGAGGCGCCCTGATCCACATCGCGGCCCTGCCGGAAGGTGATCACGCTGCGCAGCCCGCCCAGTTCGGACTCGGTCTCGATCCGGTCGATGCCGGCGACGGTGGAAATCGCGCCCTCGATCACGGTGGCGAGCTCGCTGTCGACCACCCCCGGACCCGCGCCGATATAGTCTACACTGACCGTGACCTGTGCCGTGGTGGTGTCGGGCAGCTCGCGCACCGGCATGCGGCTCAGCCCCATGATGCCCATCACGATGATCAGCATCGAGATCACCGTGGCCAGCACGGGCCGCCGGATGCAGAGATCGGGCAGGGTCACTCGGATCCCTCCGGCACCTCGGTGTCCGACTCCTCGCCGGAAATCTCGACCGCGGCCCCGTCCGACAGCCCATCCCAGCCGGCGACCACCACGCGGTCGCCAAGGCTCATCCCGTCGCGCACCTCGGTCAGATCGCCAAGCGATTTGCCCGGCTCGACATCCGTGCGTGTGACCGTACCGTCCGAGACCGTATAGACATAGCTGGTCAGACCCTCGCTGATGATCGCCGCATCGGGAATGGCGATGCCGTCATAACTGTCGATCAACAGCCGCGACCGGGCGAACATGCCGCCCACCAGACGCCGGTCGGGATTGTCGATCTCCGCCCGGATCTCGAAACTGCGGGTGGCGCGGTCGATCTCGGGCGCGCGCAGCGTGACGCGCCCCTCGAAGCGCGTGTCCGGATAGGCCGGGGTGCTTACCTGCAGGGTCTGGCCCGGCTCCACATCGTCGAAATGCTGCTCGGGCAGGGTGGCGCGCACCTCGACCCTGGACAGGTCCGACAGCCGCGTCACCGGCGCCGTTCCATCAAGATACGCGCCCAGCTCAAGGTCGATCACGCCGAGCGTGCCGGCAAACGGCGCCCGGATCGTGTGATCCTCCAGATCCGCGCGGGCGGCCATCTCGGCGGCCTCGGCGCGCAGAAGGGTGGCGCGCGCGCCTTCAAGCTGGGCTTCGGCGGCGGCGTTGCCTTCGGCCAGACGTTCGACGCGGGTATAGGCCTGCTGCGCCTCGGCCAGCGTCGCCTCGGCATCCGCAAGCGCCGCCTGTGCCGCGCGATCATCGAGCCGTATCAGCAGATCCCCCGCCGCGACCTGCGCGCCCGAGGAAACAGGGATCCCGGTCACCCGCCCCGGCGCGTCGGGCAAAAGCTCCACCTCGCGGATCGGCCGGATCGTGCCGGTGGCCGATACCGCATCCTCGATCCGGCGCTCTTGCGGCGCGGCCACCCCGACGCGCGTCGCGCTGTCGCGACGCTCGTCGGACTCGGTCTCCTGCACCGACAACAGCGCTTGCGTCCCCGAGACACCGGCAAGCCCGAAAAGCCCCACGACACACAGGCCAGCCACGATCTTCAGCGTATGTTTCATCGGCTCACATCTTTCGGCATTCTGCGGCAATTAGCCCGATCTGCAATTCTTCAACAGGTGGCAAGCCACCCCGCCCGCGTCAGCTTTGCGCCGCAAGATGGTAGCCGGGCGCGGCAACGGCCTCGACGGTGGTGACCGGCGCCGCGCCGGTCCATGTCGTACGCTCGATCACGAAAAGCGCACGGCCGGCGGTGGTGGCAAGCTGACGCGCGGTCTCGGGTCCGGCGTTGATGGCGGAAAACTGCACCTCGACGCGGCCGACGGGCGTGTTGCGCACGAGCCATTCATTGGCGCTTTCGCGGCTCAGATCGACGTCGCGGATACCCGGCGCGGACCGGGTGTCGATCCAGCGATCCACAAGAATATAGGGTCGACCATCCGCCAGATGCAACGCCCTGACCCGCAGCATCCCGACAGGCTCCGCGATCCCGAACCGGTCCATGATCGCGGGCCGGGTCTGCGCGTTCCGGCGGCTGATCAGACGGTGGCCATAGCGTTCGCCCCGTGCCTCGACCTCGCGCCGGGTCACGGGGATTTGAACCGTCGCGCGCGTCACCGGATCGCGCAGCACATGCGGGCCGCCCTTGCGCTTGCGCACGACCAGCCCGAGCTGCGCGAGATCCTGCATCGCACGGTGCACCGTGGCCCGCGCGCAGCCAAGCTCGGCGGCGATATCGGCATCACGCGGCAGCCTGTCGCCCGGCGCGCAGGCCCGGCTGAGGATGCGCGCGCGGATCTCGTTGCGCACATCGATCCATGCAAGGCGCGGCGCGTCGTTCAAATCGCGGTCTCCAGCCGGGCCATCCGGCGCATGAAGGCCGCGATGATCGCGTCGCGCCGGATATGGCGGCCCTGGCTGACCACATGGCGCCCGGCGCTCCAGACCTCGCGCAGGCCGCCGGGGCCGCCGCCGGCAAAGATCAGACTGTCAAGCGCCGCGTCGCCCCGCCGGTCGCAAAGCTGCGGCGTGTCGGTGGCGTAGCCCGCCAGATCGGCCCAGGCCCCCGCCTCGATCCGGCCCCCGTCGCGCGCCCCGGCCTGTGCGCCGCCGCTTGCGGCGGCCGCGTAGAGGACCCGCCCCGTGGAGCGGTCCTGCGTGGCCAGTGCGGCGCGCGCGCGATGCTGCAGGCGTTGCGAATATTCCAGCGTCTTGAGTTCCTCGAAAAGCGAGATCTGCACGTTCGAATCCGAGCCGAAGCCGATCACGCCGCCCTGCGCCAGATACCGCGTGCCGTTGAAGATTCCGTCGCCGAGGTTGGATTCGGTCAGCGGGCACAGCCCGGCGACCGCACCCGTGGCGGCCAGCGCGTCGGTCTCGGCCCCGGTCATCTGCGTGCAGTGGATGAGGCACCAGCGCGCATCGACCGCGTGATTGGCCAGCAGCCACTCTACCGGGCGGGCGCCGAGATGCGCGCGCACCTCGTCCACTTCCGCTGTCTGCTCGGCAAGATGCATGTGCACAGGCCCGGTTGCCGCCTCCGCCAGCAGGGCCTCCAGCGCGCCCGGATCGACCGCGCGCAGCGAATGCGGGGCCATGCCGGTGGCAAAATCCGCCGCCGCCGCGTGCGCTGCCACTGACGCCTTGGCATGCAGGCGCAGGAACCGGTCGGGATCATTGCCAAAGCGCCGCTGCCCGCCGGTCAGCGCCCGCCGGTCGCAGCCGCCATGCTGGTAGAGCACCGGCAGCAGCGTCAGCCCGATCCCGGCCTGCGTGGCGGCGGCCACGATCCGCTCCGACATCTCCGACAGCGTGTCATGGGGGGTGCCGCCGACATCGTGATGCAGGTAATGAAACTCCGCCACCGCGCCATAGCCGGCCTCCAACATCTCCATGTAGACCAGCGCCGCGATCGCCTCGACATCCTCGGGCCCAAGCTGGTCGAGGAAGCGGTACATCAGCCGCCGCCACGTCCAGAAACTGTCTTGCGGATCGGGGCCGCGCGCCTCTGTCAGCCCGGCCATCGCCCGCTGAAACGCGTGGCTGTGCAGGTTGAGCGGCGCGGGCAACAGCAGGTCCACGCGCGTCACCTGCGCGCCCGGCTGCGCGGTGTCCCGTGCCTCGCCTTGTGGCCCTACCGAGGCGATTCGACCCTCGTCCCCGATCACCACCTCCAGATCGCTTTGCCAGCCCCCGGCAACAAGGCCTTGTCTTGCATGGATGATCTGCACGGCAAAAACTCCGTTGCCAACAATATGTGCCGACATACTGATCGCGGAGGCAATCCGGGACAAGGTGTCTGCATGGTCTCGTCTTATGTCATTTCCGGTGTGAGCGCGGCCCCCTTGGACCCTCAGGCCGGCGATTGCGGCCTGCTGCCTGACGCCGCGATCGCCGCCTCGGGCGACCGGATCGACTGGGTCGGGCGCTCCGCCGATCTGCCGGAGGCCCATGCCTGGCGCGATCACGCGCCATGACGGAAGGCTGGTCACGCCGGCGGCCCGCCGGATCGCGCGCGAGCTCAGAAACGCTCCCGCCAGCGGCGTCTGGCGCCGCGCCGATGCCGGCTACTCCGAGGCGCTCGATTGCGCCCGGACCCACGGCTTGCGCCTGCCGCGCATCCCTCGCTGACCCGCCTCTCGACAGCGGCGCGATGAGATCCCACCTACTGGAGGAGCAAACGACCGGGACAGCCCCCGGGCGGCGATCCTGTCGCGGGTGTCACCGGGGAACATGCAGCTGGCGCCCGCTCTGTTGACGGGCCGTTTTGCCGGACCGATGGCGCCAAGCGATGAGGTGGCGGATGATGGCCGACAACATCAGGTTGAATGACGCTCACAGAGCGCCCGAGGGCGGCGTCCACGAGAAGCCGCCGACCTCCCTCATTTTCGACGTGATCCGCCGCGACGGCGAGAAAGAGCTGTCGCGCCCGCTGGGTGCGAACTGGTGGTCGGGCGTCGCGGCTGGGCTGGCGATGAGCACCTCGGTGCTGTGCAAGGGGTTTCTGGTGTCGATCCTGCCCGACGCGGACTGGACCGACGGGATCTCCAATTTCGGCTACACCGTCGGGTTCCTCATCGTGATCCTCGGGCGGATGCAGCTTTTCACCGAAAAGACGATCACCCCGATCCTGCCGCTTTTCCTGACGCCGCGCCTCGGGACATTGGCGCGGATCCTGCAGCTCTGGATCACCATCTTTGCGGCCAACCTCGTGGGCTGTGCGGTCTCCGCATGGGTGCTCGCGCTTGGCCATATCGTGCCCGACGACCGATTCGCCGGCCTGCTCGCGGTCTCGCGCAAATATGCCGAGGCCACGCCGCTGGAGCATTTCGCGCTGGGCATTCCGGCGGGCTTCATCGTGGCGGCGCTGGTCTGGCTGCTGCCGCGGATGAAAAGCGCGGGCGAGGTGATGATCATCGTGATCCTGACCTACATGATCGGCCTGGGCGGCATGTCGCATGTCGTGGCCGGCGCGACCGAGCTGTTCATCCTCGTGGCGCGCGGCGAGCTTGCGGCGGACGCGGCCATGGTCGAGGGCGTCCTGCCGGCGCTGGCGGGCAACGTGCTGGGCGGCACCGGCATCTTCGCGGCGCTGGCCTATGCGCAGGTGCGCGAGGAGCTCCGCGCGCGCTGAGGCGTCCTTCGGGCCTCACGCGCCGGTCTTTTCGGGTGCGGCGGGCAGCAGGTCCTGCGGGTCGATGCCACGATTTTCGGCACTGGTGCGCACCGCCTGTCGCAGCGCCTTGCTGCGCGCCAGAAGACGGCGAAAGCGCATCTCGTCAAGCACCAGAAGCGTGCAGGGCGCGATCGCGCGCACCTCGGCCCGCCGCGTCTTGTTCAACAGGATCGCCAGCTGGCCGAACATCTCGCCACGCCCGAACCGCCATGTCTGGCCGGCGCTCTCCAACTCCACGGCTCCCGACGAGATGAAGAACACGCTCTTGGCCTGGGTGTCCTTGCGGATGATGACGTCGCCGGGATTGACATAACGGGTCTCCAGCGCGCGACCCAGGCGCTTCAACGCGGCCTCGTCGAGATCGGTGAACAGCGGAAACTGCCGCACCAGCTCGGTGCGCTGCAGCGCCATGTCGAGCTTTGGCCGCGCCTCGATGGCGGCGCGGCGGGCGCCCAGCTCCTGCATCAGCGCGCTATGGACCTCGGCGCCGATCAGCCCGTCCTCGCGCATCGCGGTGTATTCGCGCTCTTCCAGCCGAAGCGCCGTGCGCCGGATGAAGCGGCGCTGCAATTTCTCGGCATAGCCGGGATATTGCAGGCGCAGGCCCTCCAGCGCCGTCTCGATCATCTCGATCCGCCGGGTCAGCAGCTCGTGCAGCAATTCGGCCACCCGCCGCCCGTGAATGCGGCGGATGCGCCCGTCGATGAACCCGCCCAGATCGCGCAGGATCAGGCGCTGCGACAGCAGCGTCTCGAAGCGGTCTGCGGTCAGACGCGCCAGCGGCGCCGACAGGCCCAGCCGTCTCTGCAGCCACACGGCGGCCTGAAACGCCCGGCCATAAGCGACGCTGCGCCGGGCCGCGCGCTGGTAGCCGCTGCGCCCCTGCGCCCGCGCGCCCTCGATCAGCCGGTCGGCATTCGACAGCACCTGTTCGGTCATCCGCGCCGAGATCGTCCGCTCGCGCACCCGCATCAGGATCATGTCGCGCTCGTGGCCCGCAAGCGCGATCAGACCCAGCGTCACGCGGTCGCGCTTGACGATATCGGCGCTCTCCTCGGCCTGTTTCACCGCCACGTCCAGACGGTCGCCAAAGCGTTTCGCCTCGGACCGCACGATGTCGTGGTTCAGCTCGTAATTCTCGGTGGTGCGCGCCACGTCCTCGCGCACGGTCTGCAGCGCCACGGCCACGACCTGCCGCGACAGCGCCTGATCGATGCGCGACAGCCGGTCAAGCCCGAGCCTGCGGATCATGGCCCTCAGGGTCGTGCCCTGCACCAGCAGCGTGAACAGCGTGAACCCGGTGGCAAGGATGCCGACCACCCGCTGAATACCATCGGGCACCCGGAAGCTTTCTGTCACCGCCAGCGCCAGCGCCAGCGTCACCGCCCCCCGCAAGCCGCCCCACAGGATCGCGATCCGGTAGGGCCGTTCGATGGCCGGTGACATCTTCAGCGCGGTCATCAGCGGGAGCAGACCGAACAGGATCACGACACGGGCGGCGATGGCGGCCAGCACCACCACCCCGATCAGCACGAAATCCTCGATGCGAACCTCCTCCAGCAGCCGGGGGATCAGCAATGCGGCAAGGATGAAGATCAACGCGCCCGCCCAATGCGCCAAAAGCCCCCAGACCTCGCGCAGATTGGCCCAGGCCTGCGGCGGCAGCCGCCCCGGCCCGGTCAGGTTCAGCGTCAGCCCGGCGGCCACCACGGCGATGACGCCCGACGCGCCGACGCTTTGCTCGGCGCCGATATAGGCGAGGTAGGGCAGCGCCACCGAGATCGAGATCATCGCCAGCTCGTGCCGGCCGAACAGCGCCATGACCCAGACCGCGACCTGCGCCGCCAGCCAGCCGACGGCCACGCCGCCGCCGATCAGCAGCGGGAACCGCGTCAGCGCATCGCCAAGGCTCGGATCCGGCACCCCCAGCATCACGAAGCCCATGAACAGCCCGAACAGCGCGATCGCGGCGGCGTCGTTCAGAAGGCTCTCGCCCTCGATGATCCGCGCCAGCCGCCGCGGCGCCGAGATCGACCGGAAGATCGACACCACCGCCGACGGATCGGTCGTCGACACGATGGCGCCGATCAGCAGGCAGGCGGCAAGCGGCAGCGCGCTCGCCCATGCCAGCGCATAGCCGACGCTCAAGGTCGCCACGACCACCGCCACCACCGCCAGCACGAGGATCGGCACCCAGTCATCCAGCATCCGCCGCAGGTTCATGCCAAGCGTCGCCTGAAACAGCAGCGTCGGCAGGAACACGTAGAGAAACACGTTCGATCGTATGGGAATCCCCAGGATCGCCTCGGCCACGGGGTTCAGCGCATCGGTCAGCTCGGTGCGCTGGAAAAAGATCGCGCTCGCCCCGATCAGGATCCCGAGGCTCGCAAGGATCACGCCGTAGGGCAGCCGCAACCGCGCCGCCAGGGGCTCGGCGACGCCGATGACAAGAAAAAGCGCCGCGATGAAGGTGGTGATCAATACGATGTCCATTGTGTTGAAATACCACAAGGATCCCGGGGTGCATGGGCAAAAAAGCCGTTTTTCGCATTTTCGCACCGACGCAGTGCCGCATTCGCGGGCATCGCCCGGCACCGTGTCATCTCCGGGCGGGCCGCGACGCCAGCCTCGCCCGCCGGTGCGCGCGCGCGACGGG
>JAWLFT010000149.1:0-3378 GCA_041685435.1 Roseovarius sp. | reverse complement strand
GTCGCACAGCTCCGGCGTCAGATTGTGCGGCGGGGAAACTTTGGGACTTGCCTGGACCGACGTCTTTTTTGCGGGGGCCTTGGGTTTGCGTGTGTTCTTTTTCATGACGTGGCCGCCCCGTTGCCGTTATGGTCCGAGGCGCTGCTTTTTTGCCCTACCGCTTTGCTACTTGAGGGCATTTGAGCCTTTGCTTTATAGACGGTTCCGCGCGATATCCCCATCTCGCGCGCGATTTCGGTGGGCGAGCATCCCTCGATCAGCTTCGCCTGAATGGCCGCGCGATCAATTTTGGGTTTGCGCCCGCGATAGACACCGCGCTGCTTCGCGGCGGCAATGCCCTCGGCCTGGCGTTCCCGGCGCAGGTTGGTTTCGAACTCGGCAAAAACGCCAAGCATATCGAAAAAGGCTTTTCCGGTTGCCGTGGATGTATCCACGGGCTGTTCGGTTGCCGCCAGATGCGCGCCCTTGGATTTCAGATGGGTGACGATGACCTGCAGATCACTGAGACTGCGGGCCAGCCGGTCAATGCGCGTGACCACCAGTGTCTCACCGGGATGGATGAAGTCGAGGATCGTCTTCAGCTCGGGCCGTCCTTCAAGCGAGGCTCCGCTGCGCTGTTCCTGGCGCACCATGCCGCACCCGGCCGCTTTCAAGGCAGCAGTCTGCGCATCGAGGTTCTGATCAACGGTCGAGGTGCGCGCGTACCCGATTTTGGCCTGATAAGTGTTCATTTTGGGTGTGCCTCTGACATGATCTGTTCACTATCTCGAAACAGACCCAAAGTGAACAGGAAAATGGCTGCTTTCACTGTTCATGCGATCCGCCATTATGAGTATACTCATAGTAACGCTCAAGCCGCGATACGCTCGTAATCGATCCGGGTCTCCAAATCTATATCGTAGCGGCCATAGGGTGTGATGTGCGCATAGATCAACGGCGTCAGGCCGCGATAGTCCTCTGGAGACAGTCGATCCTGCCAATTCGGGTCCGACAGGACCGATTGGACCATGCGCGTGTTCACATAAACCATCGACGCCTGGACCAGTTGCAGCGCTAGGGCGGAGATTTCCTGGTCGGCGATCCGGTTCGAGGTAATCTCGCCGCCCTTGCCGAAGAAGACGAAGCCGTTCGCACTGTTCCAGTTCTCGACAACGTTCAGGCCTTCGTGGATTTCCCGGCGAAGGGCTTCCGATCGCAGATAGCGGCACAGGAAGATCGTCTTGATAGCACGACCCAGTTCAGCCAGCGCCTTGTAGGTCGGGTGCATCACGTCGGTCCGGGCAAACCGGCGCAGGATCGCTTCGGGGTCGGCGGTGCCGTGCTGCATGGCGGCGGCGTATTTGACCATCTCGTCGTATTGCCGCTCGATCTCGGCCCAATCGACTACGTTCGACAAGATCGGCGCCAGATGCGGCAAGTGCGTCCGCATGCCCGCGGCGGGAAGGACCAGCTTTTGGCGGGCAATCGCCTTCAAGCGTGGTGCCAATTCGAACCCGAGCAGATGGCAGAAGGCAAAACCGACAGCAGTCTGACCATGGCTATCGACGTACTGGTGCTGGATTTCCATGTCGGTGCAGTGGCGGAGCACCCCCTCGATCATCGCCGCCACCTCCGAGGACGAACACCTCTTGAGCTGCGAATAGATACAGGTCGCCTGACGCTCGACATGCCAGTATATCATCACCCCGCGCCCACCGTAGCGCGCGTGCCATTCAGTCATCAGGTTACGGTCCCAGGCACCGAACTTGGTGGAATCCGAACCGCAAGCCGTGCCCGCCTCGCCCCAGATCGCGGGATTGCGGACCTTCAGTGTCGCATCAGCCACGCGCGCCGCGGCGGCACGCAACGCGTTTGGGTCGATATAGCGGCGGTGGATGTGGAGCAGTTCGTCATAACTGATGTTACCGACACCGGCAGCGACGCGTTTGATCCCGGCATTGGTCCCCGCAGCATAGAGCGCCAGCAGTAACCGCCGGTCCCGGTCTGCGTGGGCCAAGGCTTCGCGGCTGGCGGACGTCTCGAAGTAATCCAGAAACCCCGTGTCCAATGCCGTTTCCTTCAGGACATCGAGCAGGCCGGTCATCGGCCAGACGCGTTCGACCTCGCGCTTGAGAGCTCCCAGCCCCGGTGGTTCCGGCACCGGGGCAAAGGGCGTGACTCTGATCCGGTTTTCCCCGAATGTTCGCAACCGGACCTGGTCGTTTTCCGGCAGGGTTCGGTTCAGAAGGTGGAGTTCGCGCGTCAGCTCATCGCGCACCTGCGAGACAAACGCTCCGGCATCCTGGGTGAGGCCAAGGCCCTGATAATATATGTGTCTTTGCGCCTCGAAATCGGTCGGCAAGTCATTGTCCGGGTTGCGGTAGCGGTCAGCGCCATCGACCCAGATTTCCTTCGCGCGCACCCTCTCACGCAACTGTGCCAATACGCAGAGCTCGAAGGTAATCACGTTCAGACGGCCGGACGCATCGATGACGGCCTCGCGCCATTTGGCGGGAATGGAACCCTGAGGAGCCAGATCGCCAGGCACGACCCGTCGTCCATCCTGTTGCCACCGCTCGATCAAATCGAGTGCATCCAGGATCGGGCGCCAGCTTGCGTTGTTCGATCGAAACCGCAGCGCGGCAAGAAGCGGCGGAACCATCCGACGGTAGTGGCTGGCGTAGGAGCCGCGCATCGCCGTTTGAATTCGCCGGTCCAGCGTGCCCTTGGCGCCGTCTTCTTCAATCACGGCCTTCAGCTTGGCCACGCTCGCGACAGGATAAATGACCTCAAGCACCCGGCCCTCGGGCTCATCCACCGCTGCAATTGCCATATCGACCAGCAGGCGCTCCTTGCCATGGACCCGCTCGATATCCCGCGCAATCGCCCCCACTACCCGGCGGCGCGACCGTGTCTGCATCCGGTGGATGATCTCAAGCAGCAGGTCGATCAGTGCGTCGATCATTTCGCCACGGCGATGCATGAGATTGAGCGCAAAGAGACCCAGCCGACGCGTGTCGCCATGGCGGCGCATCTCGGCCGCGGTCTCACCATCGACGCGGCGGGACAGTCGCTGGACCAGGGCGGGGTCGACATCTTCCATGATCTGGAATGGTAAATCGAGCGCATTCACGAATGCCAATCGCATTGTCGCCGCCAGAATGTTTTCCAAAGTGGCGGCACCCGCATCCGCTTTCAAACTCAGAAATCCCGTTGCGCATTTGGGGCCAGCCAGGCTGGCCTCCAGTTTCCGGCGGGCCTCACCGGACAAGCTGTCTGCAATCCTCTTGAGCAGGTGTTCAACGGCATCATGCCGAGCACCGCGGACAAGCCGCTCCATGATCTTGTCCGACGGAACGAAGAACCCCTGCGCGCGGCTTTTGCGATACCCAAGCTCGA
>JAWLFT010000148.1:0-3450 GCA_041685435.1 Roseovarius sp. | reverse complement strand
CCTGCGCAAACGCGCAAGCTTTAGGCAAAACACTTCGAGGCGTGGCCGGCCCGGAAAATGCGGAGTGGGGCCCGCGTCGAAAACCTTCAAGATAGCGGACCCTGCAATGCCGCGAACAGTTGGCGTCCTTTGCGACGCCACCGGCCCAGAGCCGCCATAGGCTTGTCATCGCGGCGAACGTCTGCTTGGTTCAAGAGGCTCTTTGACTGGCAGAACCGGGCCACAACGTCATCGGCTTGGTCTGTCCACATGACTTCCCGGGAGGAGATTGCATGACCGACGACTGGAGCGCCCGCTCCGCTCCGAGCCTCGAGGATATCGCCGTCATGGCGCACGCGGCCCGCGGCGCCCTGCCCGAGGCCTACCGCATGGCGGCGGAAGAGGTGTCGCTGCGCATCGAGGATTTCGCCCCCGACGCAATGCTCGACGAGATGAAGATCCACGATCCCTTCGGTCTCACCGGGCTTTATGACGGCATCCCGCTGACCGAGAAATCGGTGATGGACCAGCTCCACGGTCCCGACACGATCTGGCTTTTCCGACGCCCGATCCTCGACGAATGGGTCGATCGCGGCAATGTCGCGCTCGGCGCCCTCGTCACCCACGTTTACGTGCATGAACTCGCGCACCATTTCGGCTGGTCCGACGCCGACATCGCCGACATCGATCCGTGGTGGGAGTGAGCGCCGCAGCGGTTCGGCCCTTTGCCAAAAAATGTCACCGGTCACCATGCAACTGAGATGACGGGCTGCTGCAAGGCTTTTCGGTCAGATGTCATTGGCGCAACGAGGAGATGGCACGGCCGACGACCGGACCGCATGTCAACCGACATCGGTCATCCGCAAAAGCGCGACCGGACATCGAGTCGCGATGGCGCGGTGTATCGAGGGCCATCGCCAGGCCGCGTGTCGCGCAAACGCTCCGACCGCTCGGAATAGCGCGGTACCGGCGGTTGGGGGACGGTGGTGTCCGGCGCCGGAAACTGCGGCCGGAAGGACTGGCAGATCAGTTGATCCTTCAAGGTCACCGCGGCAAGCCGCCCCGGCCCGCGCGCCAGAAGGTTGACGACATGGCCGGCCTTGACGCCCAGCCCCCGGGTCTCGAAGGTCAGCGGCTCGGGCATCTCGAACCCCTGCGTCTTCTCGCCTGGGCCGAACAGATCTTGTTCGCCCTGCCAGAACTCGCCGGTGGCGAATCGCACGCGATATGTCCCCGGTGGCACGAGGATCTTGAAAAACGCGCCACCCTTTATGTAGGCGGCAAGCGCCTCGGCGCCCGTGTCCGCATCGATCAGGGTCACCATGTGATCCTGTCCCGGGGCCGTTTTCACCTGAAGCGGAAACACCGCCGGCAGTCCCGTCCGGTTCCACATCAATCCCGCGGGGGGCGGGGATTCTTCGCCGGCGCTCGCCACCGGGGCGAGGAGGCCGATCAGCAGCACCGCCATCAATGCAGCAAGCCCCCCGTTGCGGATCCGTTCGAACATGTCAGCCTCTTTGCAAGATCTGGTCACAGGCTGGAACGCGGCCCCTGCGCATGATCCATCTTCCGGTCTCCACCCTATCAGCCAACGGATCGCGGTGGAATGCCGGAAAAATTGGCGCGGATGCCCTGCGGCCCGCAAAATAGCCGGAGAGAGGTCGGAGAGAGGCTGGATCCCCCACCCTGTTGAATCCTGTCATCGGTGTCATATTTTCTGTCGCAACACTGACGATGGCTGCAATGCAGATATGCCTGTCCGGAAAGGAGGCGTCGCGATGATCCGCAATCCACCCAACCGCCGTGCCGTTATCGTTGCCGGGGCTGCCGCCGGGGCCGCGCTGACGACCGCTGCCTTCGGCTTGGTGACACCCGCCCGCGCGAAGGGCCTGGCGCCGACAGCCACCATGCGCGGCGGCTCCAACAATTATATCCCCGGTGCGCCGATCGTCGAGCGTATCGGCGGCGGCGGGTTCTGGATGACAGGCACCGTGCGCCGGGCAGAAGACGGTGCGCCGATCAAGGGCGCGCGCATCCAGATCTGGGCGCATACCACCGAGGGGCACGAGCGCGAAGAGCGCAGCCACGGCGCCACGCTCACCGACGCGGATGGCACCTTCCGTCTTGAAATGCCGCAGATCGTGCCCGCCTTCGGGCAGGCCCATGGTCACCTGGCCTATGACACCGGCGATTTCGAGACCGTCTTCCTGCGCCCGCTGATGTCCAGCCCCAGCGACACGAGCCTCAGCGCGGATTTCGTTCTCAAACCCGTCTGATCGTCCCGATGGCCGTCCGCGCGATCCTGATCTGGGGGGCACTCGGTCTTGCCATCGCAGTGCCGGTCACGATAGCCGCCACCAGCCCGCTGCTGCAGTGGCGTCAGCCGGTCTACGTCGCCTCGGGCATCGCCGGCGTGATCGCGATGACATTGCTGCTCGTGCAGCCCTTGCTGGCCGCCGGCTATCTGCCCGGAATGCCCATGCGACGCGGACGACGCCTGCATCTCTGGGTCGGGGCAACGCTTGTCGCGGCGGTGGTTGCACATGTCGCGGGGCTGTGGGTGACCAGCCCGCCAGATGTGATCGACGCACTGCTATTCGCCTCACCCACACCGTTTTCGGCGTGGGGCGTGGTGGCGATGTGGGCGCTGTTCGGGGCGGCCCTGATCGCCATTTTGCGCCGCCCTCTGCAGATGCGGCCTCTGGTCTGGCGCGTTGGCCATTCCGCGCTCGTCGGGATGGTGGTCGTGTGTAGCGTCGTCCACGCCATGCTGATAGAGGGCACGATGGGGACGGCATCCAAGGCGGTCCTCTGCGCGCTGGCGCTTGCGGCAACCGCGAAGGCGCTGATCGATCTTCGGGCATGGGGTCTGCTGATCCGCCGGCACTTCTGAGAAACGGCAACTGCCCGAGACCAGAACCCGCCGTTCAGAACCGAGCGATCTTGCGCCCGCCGGCTGCGTGCGGCGCGCCCGCTTCGCGATGGACCGTCCGTCTGGCCCAGCCCTGCGGCCACGCCTGGCGCGGTCGTGGCGCGAGGTTGGTAGGCATTTGAAAGGGACGCAGTCTCGGTGTGAAACGACCCCACCCAACCGGCGGCTGGCACCGCCATGGGAGATCACGGCATGAGCAAGAACTCTGCGTCGGCGTGTTGCATTGCGGGCAATGGGCAAACTGCATGTCCTCGGAATGCCGCGCCAACGCGCGCAGCAAGGCCAAGCGCCAGAAGGACCTCGACCGCGGCGACGTGGCGATGTTTGCGCTCAATGACGACAGCGGCGACGTGGCCGTCGAGGACGCCTTGCTGGCGTAGGATCCGGCGCGCGGCGATCATGACGCTCAGATCTGCACGCCGGGTGGCCCGATGCGGTGGTGTCATCGCTTTGCCCATCGATCATCCAGACGTCGTCGGCCGAGAGACGACGACGCGCTGCGGGCTGCGATTAGAAGCTGCCAAACGCGGTGCCCAGAA
>JAWLFT010000078.1:0-14522 GCA_041685435.1 Roseovarius sp. | reverse complement strand
GGGACGTCTCCAAGCCCTGCGAGTGGTTGACCGGCGATACGGTCTGTTGGCTCTGGAGCGGGCTCAATGCCCTGAAAGAGCCATGGGCTGAAGGCGGCCTGACGCGCATTGCCAGCGTGTATGGCGATCTGACGCGGCCCACGCTGATCAAGCGCTGCGCCGAGCGCGCCCTTGAAGCGCACGGGCCAATCCGGCGCGAAACGGATCGTCGCGGATTCAAAAGGAGCGAAACGGACTAAGTCGCGCTCATTGCGGCTTTGCAGCAAAGAAATAGCCCGCCTCTTTTTGCGGAAATACCGAGGAATGCGGTAAAATAAAAAGAGGTGTTGGTGTGGAAAACCAGAGATCGGAGAGACCGATGAAACACTATACCGATGCCAACAAAACATCAGAGATGCTGGAAGCCTTTTCGGCTTCGGCACGTCCCACGCTCAGCATCGATGTCGCCAAGTATCAGGAATATCTTGACGGGTCCGATCTGACGGCGGAGCAGAAGGAAGAATTTCTGCGGGCCGTGTGGAGCATCGTCGTCACCTTCGTCGAACTGGGCTATGGCGTCCATCCGCTGCAAGAAGCCTGTGGAAAAGATTGCGAGGCGGACGGTCCGCCTCCCGTTCGGGCCTTCGATGGGGTAATATCGAAGGATCAGGAAACAGCTAAACCCTTTGAGAAGCCTGCTCCGCCAGGCAAGCCGGAGGTCAAATGACAAAGAAAAACAACGATAACGAGTTCACGCAGGCAGTCATTTACTGCCGCGTGTCCAGCACGCGGCAGAAGACCGAAGGCGGCGGGCTCGACAGTCAGGAACACCGCTGCCGCCAGTATGCGGCGGCGCAAGGCTACAATGTCGAAGCCGTGTTCCCCGACGACGCCTCGGGCGGCGGCGATTTCATCAAGCGGCCTGGCATGGTCGCGCTGCTGAGCTTCCTCGATGCGCAGCCGGACAAGAAATACGTGGTCGTATTCGACGATCTCAAGCGCTTTGCGCGAGACACAGAGTTTCACATCAAGCTCCGGCGCGAATTCCAGACGCGCGGCGCGCGGATCGAATGCCTGAATTTCAAGCTCGACGACACGCCGGAAGGCAAGTTCGTCGAGACGATCTTCGCCGCGCAAGGGGAGCTTGAACGCGAGCAGAACCGGCGGCAGGTGATCCAGAAGATGCTGGCGCGCGTGGAAAAAGGCTATTGGGTCTTTCACGCGCCTGTAGGTTATCGATACGCATCGGATCGGACGCACGGCAAGCTGCTCGTGCGGGATGAACCGCTTGCCTCCATCGTTCAAGAGGCTCTCGAAGGATTTGCGAATGAACGTTTTCGGTCGCAGGCCGAGGTTAAGCGCTTTCTGGAGACCAAGCCCGAGTTTCCGAAGGATTTGCCGAACGGTGAAATCCGCGCGTGGAAAATCACCAAGATGCTCACCCGCTCGACGTATGCGGGCTATATTGAAGTTCCCAAGTGGGACGTGGGGCTGCGCAAGGGGCATCACGAGCCGCTTATCAGTTGGGACACGTTCGAGAAGATTCAGGAAAACCTCAAGGGCGGCGCACGGCCAGCGGCTCGCAAAGACATCAACGCCGACTTCCCGCTGCGCGGGTTCGTGGCGTGCGATGACTGCGGGAAGCCTATGACGGCTGCATGGTCGAAGGGCTGCCGCCGTCACTACCCCTATTACCTCTGCGACACGCGCGGTTGCCCGTCGAAGCGAAAGTCCATCGGACGCGCCAAGATCGAGGACGGGTTCGCCGAGATTTTGCGAAGCCTACAGCCCAGCCGTGAACTTTTCGACGTAGCGAGGGCCATGTTCAAGGATGCCTGGAACATGCGCCTTACGGAAGCGGAGAGCGCCAAGAAGGCACTAGAGAAGCAGTGCAAGGAGGCAGAGGCGCAGATCGAGGGCCTGCTTGACCGGATCGTCGATGCGTCGAGCCCTACGGTCGTGACAGCCTACGAGAACCGCATCGCAAAGCTGGAGCGGGAGAAGATTCGACTGGCTGATCGCGCGAGCCGTATCGTGCCGCCGAAGGGGAGGTTTGAAGAGTTTATCGAACTATCGCTCGAATTTCTGGCAAGGCCCTGGAATCTTTACGAAAATGGAAGCCTGACCATGAAGCAAACAGTGCTTCGATTGGCCTTTCCGGAGCCCCTGCGATACTCACGGGAAAACGGTTATCGAACTATAAAAACCGCCTTTCCCTTCAAGGTGTTAGCGGGATTCTGTAACCAAAATAGCGAGATGGTGCTGCTGGAGAGAATCGAACTCTCGACCTCTCCCTTACCAAGGGAGTGCTCTACCTCTGAGCTACAGCAGCGGCTACCGGCGTGCTGCCTAGACACTAAACATTACGTGCGCAAGGGGGAACTGGACGGTTTTTCGTGGCTCATGTAAGACAAGGCCGATGGACAGGAAAATCACACCGACCACACGCCCCGACAAGGGCCGGCGTCGCGAGGACCGGCTCAAATCGGCATTGAAGGCCAATCTTGCACGGCGTAAGGCGCAGATCCGGGGGCGTAAAGACAGCGACACCGGTACGGATGCCGATGCCGACACCCACATTGACACAGACAAGGACTAGCGCGGATGGATTCGATCGTCGTCACCGGCAACGGCCCCCTCAACGGGCAGATCCCTATTGCCGGCGCCAAGAACGCCTGTCTGACGCTGATGCCGGCGACGCTGCTCAGCGACGAGCCGCTGACGCTGACCAACGCGCCGCGTCTGTCGGACATCGCGATGATGGGCACGTTGTTGCAATCGCTTGGCGCCGAGGTCGCGCAGATGCAGGGTGGCAAGGTTCTGGCGCTGTCGTCGCACGCGCTCGACACGCATGTGGCCGAGTATGACATCGTGCGCAAGATGCGCGCCTCGATCCTCGTGCTGGGGCCGATGCTGGCGCGCGACGGGCATGCCGTCGTGTCGCTGCCCGGCGGCTGTGCCATCGGTGCGCGGCCGGTCGATCTGCATCTGCGGGCGCTGGAGGCCATGGGGGCCGAGCTCGACCTGCGCGACGGGTACGTGCATGCCAAGGCACCCGGCGGGTTGCGTGGCGGTACGTTCGAGTTTCCGATCGTTTCGGTCGGGGCCACGGAAAACGCCCTGATGGCGGCGACGCTGGCGCGCGGCACGACCGTTCTGAAGAACGCCGCGCGCGAGCCGGAGATCGCCGATCTCGCGCGGTGTCTGCGCAAGATGGGCGCGCAGATCGAGGGCGAGGGCACCGCCACGATCACCGTGCAGGGTGTCGACCGGCTGGGCGGGGCGACCCATGCGGTGGTGCCCGACCGGATCGAGCTGGGCACCTACATGATCGCGCCGGCGATCTGCGGCGGCTCGGTGGAGTGTCTCGGCGGGCGGATCGATCTGGTGCAGGCGTTTTGCGACAGTCTGGAAAAGGCGGGCATCGCCGTCGAGGAAACCGAAGGCGGGCTGACGGTCACGCGCGGCGACGGGCCGGTGCGCGCCGTCGATGTAGTGACCGAGCCGTTTCCGGGCTTTCCCACCGATCTGCAGGCGCAGATGATGGCGCTTATGTGCACCGCGCAAGGGACGTCCGTACTGGAGGAACGCATTTTCGAGAATCGCTTCATGCATGCGCCCGAACTGATGCGCATGGGCGCGAAGATCGATGTGCAGGGCGGCACGGCGACCGTGACTGGCGTGGAGCGTTTGCGCGGCGCGCCGGTCATGGCGACCGATCTGCGCGCCTCGGTGTCGCTGATCCTCGCCGGGTTGGCCGCCGAGGGCGAGACCATCGTGCACCGGGTCTATCATCTCGACCGCGGCTACGAGAGCGTCGAGGAAAAGCTCCGCAATGTCGGCGCCAAAATCGAGAGGATCAGCGGCCAATGACCGAAGACGCGAGTTTCGAGGACGGGCGCGAGATCCCGCTCTATCTCGGGGCACTGGACGTGGAGGACCTGCAGGTGATCTCCAGCCTCGCGCAGGACGCCGTCTTTCCGATCACCGAGATGACCTGGCGGGCGGGCGAGCGGCGCTTCGCATTGCTCATCAACCGGTTCCGGTGGGAGGACCCGCGCCGTGCGCAACATGCGCCCGAGCGGGTGCAATCGCTGCTGGTGATCGACAACGTTCTGGGCGTCGCCAGCCAGGGCATCGACCCCAATGACGCGGAGACCGTTCTGTCGCTGCTGTCGATCGGGTTCGAGCCGACAGGTGACGGCGCGGGGTACCTGACGCTGGTTCTGGCCGGTGATGGCGCCATCCGGCTGGAGATCGAGGCGATCGAGGTCACGCTGAAGGATGTGACGCGGCCCTATGCTGCCGCCTCCGGCAGGATGCCGCGCCACGACATCTGACGGGCTTGCGGTGCCGGCCGGTCTTTCAGAGTATTTTTGCAAAGGTGAGACCCGGAGCTTGAGGCGGCCCCGCGCCCCCGCTATGTCTCCGCCAAAGGAGCCGCCATGCCGATCTTTCTCGACGCGACATCGCCCGATTTCGAACCCCGGTTTGCCGGCCTGCTGAGCGCCAAGCGCGAGGACACTCCCGATGTCGATGACGTCGTGGCGGGGATCATCGCGGATGTGCGCGATCGCGGGGATGCGGCGGTCATCGAGCTGACCTCGCAATTCGACCGGCTGGATCTGACCCCGCAAAGCCTTCGGTTCACACCCGGGGAGGTGGACGCGCTGGTGGCGCAAGTGCCTGACGCCGAGCGCGCGGCGCTGGAACTCGCGGCCGCGCGCATCCGCGACTATCATGCACGCCAGATGCCCGAGGATGCCAGCTGGGTCGAGCAGAGCGGCGCGACGCTTGGCTGGCGGTGGGGCCCGGTGAGTGCCGCGGGGCTTTATGTGCCAGGCGGGCTGGCTTCGTACCCGTCCTCGGTGCTGATGAACGCGATCCCCGCCAAGGTGGCCGGGGTGACGCGTCTGGCGATCACGGTGCCGACCCCCGCTGGCCACGCCAATCCGCTGGTCCTGCTGGCCGCACGGATCGCCGGCGTCGACGAGATCTACCGCATCGGCGGCGCGCAGGCGATTGCGGCGCTGGCCTACGGCACCGAGACGATTGCGCCGGTGGACATGATCACCGGTCCGGGCAATGCCTTTGTCGCCGCCGCCAAGCGCCGGGTCTTCGGCCGTGTCGGGATCGACATGATCGCCGGCCCGTCGGAGATCCTCGTCATCGCGGACCGGGGCCAGAACCCCGACTGGATCGCGCTCGACATGCTGAGCCAGGCTGAACATGACGAAAGCGCGCAGGCCGTGCTGATCACCGACGATGCGGACCTCGCCGCCGATGTCGACGCCGCGATCGACCGTCATCTGGAAACGCTGGAGCGCCGCGCCATCGCGGGTGCAAGCTGGCGCGATTTCGGCGCGATCATCACCGTGCCGGATCTGGATGCGGCCGCGGCGCTGTCCAATCGCATCGCCCCCGAGCATCTGGAATTGTGCGTCGCCGATCCCGATGCGCTGTCGGAGCGGATCACCCATGCCGGGGCGATCTTTCTGGGGGCGTGGACGCCCGAGGCCATCGGCGATTATGTCGGCGGGCCCAACCATGTGCTGCCGACGGCGCGCTCGGCGCGGTTCTCGTCCGGTCTTTCGGTGATGAATTTCCTCAAGCGCACCACGCTGGCCAAGATGACACCCGAAGCGCTGCGCGCCATCGGACCCGCCGCCGAAACGCTGGCCCGCTCGGAAAGCCTCGAGGCGCATGGTATGTCGGTGCGCGCGCGGCTCGATCATCTGAACGGGTAGAAACGGGCAGGCGGCATCACGGGCCCGCATCGGGCGGCAGTGGGGCGGGCTGACGGCAACTTGGCGCTGATGGATCCGAAAACAGCCCCTTTCGCCGGTGTCGACCGACACCTATAAGACCGCGTAGCCCCTCGACCTGCGAGTCGTGGGGCGTGTTTTCAACTGGCGACAGGGCGCATCCGTGAATGGCGATTTTTGACAAGATTCCCAGCCTCTTTTCCTCCGACATGGCGATCGATCTGGGGACGGCGAACACGCTGGTCTATGTCAAGGGGCGCGGTATCATCCTGAACGAGCCCTCGGTCGTGGCCTATCACGTCAAGGACGGCGTGAAGAAGGTGCTCGCGGTGGGCGAGGACGCCAAGCTGATGCTCGGGCGCACGCCGGGCAGCATCGAGGCGATCCGGCCGATGCGCGAGGGTGTCATCGCGGATTTCGACACCGCCGAGGCGATGATCAAGCATTTCATCCGCAAGGTGGCCAAACGCGCGACCTTTTCCAAGCCGAAGATCATCGTCTGCGTCCCGCATGGCGCCACCCCGGTGGAAAAACGCGCGATCCGCCAGTCGGTCCTGTCGGCGGGCGCGCGTCGCGCCGGCCTGATCGCAGAGCCGATCGCCGCGGCCATCGGCGCGGGCATGCCGATCACCGACCCCACCGGCAACATGGTCGTCGATATCGGCGGCGGTACCTGCGAGGTGGCGGTGCTGAGCCTTGGCGACATCGTCTACGCGCGCTCGGTCCGGGTCGGCGGCGACCGGATGGACGAGGCGATCATCAATTACCTGCGCCGCCAGCAGAACCTGCTGATCGGCGAGGCGACGGCGGAACGCATCAAGACGACGATCGGCACGGCACGCATGCCCGATGACGGGCGCGGCACCTCGATTCAGGTGCGCGGGCGCGATCTGTTGAACGGCGTGCCCAAGGAAACAGAGATCAGCCAGGCGCAGGTCGCCGAGGCGCTGGCCGAGACAGTGCAGCAGATCACCGAGGCGGTGATGACCGCACTGGAAGCGACGCCGCCGGATCTTGCCGCCGACATCGTTGACCGCGGCGTGATGCTGACCGGCGGGGGCGCGCTTTTGGGCGATCTCGATCTGGCGCTGCGCGAGCAGACCGGGCTGGCCGTGTCGATCGCCGATAACAGCCTGCACTGCGTGGCGCTTGGCACCGGCAAGACGCTTGAATTTGAAAAGCAGCTGCGCCATGCGATTGACTACGAAAGCTGACGCGCCCATCATCTGACGTGAAGCGAGGGGCTTGTGGCACGCGATCGCGGACAAAGCGAAGATTACAGTGGCCCCCTCAAGCGTCTGTTTCTGGGGGTTCTTGTCCTGTGCCTTCTGGGTCTGTTCTTGGTCTGGCGCATCGACAGCCCGCGGGTCGATCGGTTCCGCGCACAGGTCGTGGACCGGGTCGTGCCCTCGTTCGACTGGGCGATGGCGCCGGTGACCGGCGCGGTGAACATCCTGCGCGACTTTCAGAGCTACCAGCGCATGTACCAGCAGAATCAGGACCTGCGCCGCGAGTTGCAGCAGATGAAGGCCTGGAAAGAGGCGGCATTGCAGCTTGAGCAGGAAAACGCCCGGCTGCTCGATCTCAACAATGTGCAGCTTGATCCAAGGCTGACCTATGTGACGGGCGTGGTGATGGCCGATAGCGGCTCGCCGTTCCGGCAATCGGTGCTGATCAATGTGGGATCGCGAGACGGCATCATGGATGGCTGGGCGGCAATGGACGGGCTAGGCCTTGTCGGGCGCATCTCGGGGGTTGGCCGCAACACCGCGCGGGTTCTGCTGCTGACCGACACGTCGAGCCGCATCCCGGTCTCCACCCAGCCCTCGGGACAGCGCGCGCTTGTCATCGGCGACAATTCCGCATCACCGCTGCTGGATTTCATCGAAACACCCGACCAAGTGCGCCCCGGCGACCGGGTGATGACAACCGGCGATGGCGGGGTGTTTCCCGCAGGCCTGCTGGTCGGTCAGGTGATCGAGGATCGGGGCGGGCGCATGCGGGTGCGCATCGCCGCCGATTACGAGCGGCTGGAATTCCTGCGCGTGCTGCGCAGCTACGGCAATGACCGGATCGACGATCCCGGTGCGCTGATCGCCCCGGCGGCCGGCCCGCGCGCCGCCGATCAGGCGGATGCCGCGAGGGCCGGCGATGAGTGAAACGCTTCTGCCCCGTGCCTGGCTGATGCGCGCGCTTTACGTGACGTTGAGCGTGCTGATCGTCTTCGCGCATTTGCTGCCGATCAGCACGGTGCCGCCCAGCTGGGCGGGGCCGGATCTCTTTCTGGCGCTGACCTTCGCCTTTGCCGCAAGGCGGCCCGATTACGTGCCGATCCTGCTGGTCGCGGGGCTTGCGCTCGGGATGGATCTTTTGCTGCAAAGGCCGCCGGGCCTGTGGGCCGCGATCACGGTGCTGGGGGTCGAGACGCTGCGCAACCGCGCGCCCAGCCTGCGCGATCTGACTTTTCTGTCGGAATGGGCGGCGGTCAGCAGCACACTCGTGGTCATGACGCTGACCTACAGGCTTATGTTGACGGTGTTCGCCGTCGATCAGGCGCCGCTTGGGCTCAGCCTGATGCAGCTGGTATCGACGCTGCTTGTCTATCCGCTGGTGGCGCTGGTGGCGCATTCCGTGCTGGGCGTGCGCAAGCGCGCGCCCGGAGATCTCGATTCCGCGCGGGGCCGCCTGTGAGACGTCCGACACGCGACAGCGCCGAAAGCCAGCGCCTGATCACCCGGCGCGGGCTGATCCTTGGCGGGGTGCAGGCCGGGGTGATGACCGCGCTCGCCTTGCGCATGCGGCACCTGCAGGTGGAAGAGGCCGATCAGTTCCGTCTGCTGGCCGACGAGAACCGCATCAACATCCAGCTTCTGCCGCCGGCGCGCGGGCGCATCTTCGACCGCAACGGGCGGGTCATCGCCGAGAATGTGCCCTCGTACCGGATCACCATGATCCGCGAACAGGCCGGCGACGTGGACGCGGTCCTGGACCGGCTTGCCCGTCTGCTGGAACTGGACGAGGGCACGCTGGAAAGGGCGCGGCGAGAGTTGCGCGATCTGCGCGCCGATACCGCCGTGACGATCGCCGACCGCGTCAGCTGGCAGGCGATCAGCCGCGTCGCCGTGAACGCCCCCGCACTGCCCGGCATCATGCCCGAGGTCGGCCTCTCGCGGCACTATCCGCTGCATGAGGACTACGCCCATGTCGTCGGCTATGTCGGCGCCGCAAACGACGCCGATCTCGAAAAGGCCGACGCGCCCGAGGCCCTGCTGCGTCTGCCCCGCTTCCAGATCGGCAAGCTGGGTCTGGAGGCCCTGCAGGAGAAGGTGCTGCGGGGCACCGCCGGCACCCGCCGGGTCGAGGTCAACGCCGCCGGCCGTGTCATGCGCGAGCTTGACCGGCAGGAGGGCGAGCCCGGCACCGACCTGCAGCTGAGCCTCGACAACATGCTGCAGACCTACACCCATGCCCGTCTGAAAGGTGAAAGCGCGGCGGCGGTCGTGATCGATTGCGACAGCGGCGATATTCTGGTCAGCGCCTCGTCGCCAAGCTACGATCCCAACCTCTTCGTACGCGGCATATCCGCGGCCGATTACCGCACACTCCTGGAAAACCCGTACCGCCCACTGCCCAACAAGGCGGTGCAGGGCATCTACCCGCCGGGATCCACCTTCAAGATGGTCACCGCGCTTGCCGCGCTCGAGATCGGCGAGATCGACTTTGCAGAGACGGTCTGGTGTCCCGGCCACAAGGATATCAGCGGACGCCGCTTTCACTGCTGGAAACGCGGCGGACATGGCAACATGGACCTGCACCGCGCCCTGCGCGAAAGCTGCGATGTCTATTTCTACGAGTTGGCGCAGCGCACGGGGATCGAGAACATCTCGTCGATGGCGACACGTATGGGGTTCGGCACGGAATTCGATCTGCCGATGTCGAGCGTGGCAAGCGGGCTGGCACCGACGCGCCAGTGGAAGCAGGACAGTCGCGGCGAGGCATGGATGGTGGGCGACAGCGTCAACGCGTCGATCGGGCAGGGGTTCGTGCTGGCCTCGCCGCTGCAGCTGGCGGTGATGACCGCACGGCTGGCAACCTCGCGCGAGGTCATGCCGCGTCTCGTGAAATCCATCGACGGGGTCGAACAGCCCACCGGGCGCGGCGACGATCTGGGGCTCAACGAGAACCACCTGCGCGAGGTGCGCCGCGCGATGTATGCCGTCAGCAACAGCAACCGCGGCACCGCCTATCGCAGCCGGATCGTCGAAGAGGCGTATCGGATGGCCGGAAAGACCGGCACCAGTCAGGTGCGCAACATATCCTCTGGCGAGCGCGCGACCGGAGTGGTCCGCAACCGCAATCTGCCGCGCACACAGCGCGACCATGCGCTTTTCGTCGATTTCGCCCCCTATGAGGCCCCGAAATATGCGGTCGCCGTCGTGGTCGAGCATGGCGGCGGCGGCTCGACCGCAGCGGCGCCGATCGCCCGCGACATCACGCTGCAGGCGCTTTACGATGGCGACCCGCCGCTCAGCGCCTACCCCGAGGCCGACCGTCCGCGCATCCGGACCCAGCAGGAAGAACTGCACCAAGAGCGCACGCGCCCCGTCCGCGTCCAGAGCGACCGCGCATGAGCTATCTCGAACATACCGTCAAGACGACACCGACCGGCCTGAGAAAGATCCTGTTTCTCGACTGGCCGCTCGTCGTGCTGCTGGTCACGGTCGCCGGGATCGGGTTCCTGATGCTCTATTCGGTGGCGGGCGGCAATGTTGCGGTCTGGACCGAACCGCAGATGAAACGCTTCGCGCTCGGGCTGGTGCTGATGTTCGCCATCGCCATGGTGCCGGCATGGTTCTGGCGCAACGTTTCACTGCTGGCCTATCTGGTGTCCGTCGCGCTGCTTGTCGCGGTGATCTTCGTCGGGGTCGAGGGCAAGGGCGCGCAACGCTGGCTCGATCTTGGCGGGGTCCGGCTGCAACCCTCGGAACTGGTCAAGATCACGCTGGTGATGGTGCTGGCGGCCTATTACGACTGGCTGCCGGTATCGCGGGTGTCGCGCCCGGTCTGGGTGCTGATCCCTGTCGCCTTCATTCTGGCGCCCGTGGCAATCGTCCTGCGCCAGCCCGATCTTGGCACCTCGATCCTGCTGTTGCTGGCAGGCGGCATGCTGATGTTCGTGGCGGGCGTGCACTGGGCCTATTTCGCGGTGGTGATCCTTGGCGGCGCGACGCTTGTGACCGTCGTCCTGCAAAGCCGTGGCACGGACTGGCAGCTTCTGGAAAACTACCAGTTCCGCCGGATCGACACCTTTCTCGATCCCGCGAATGATCCTCTTGGCGCGGGCTATCACATCACCCAGTCCAAGATCGCCCTCGGATCGGGCGGCTGGACCGGGCGCGGCTTCATGCAGGGCACGCAATCGCGGCTGAATTTCCTGCCCGAAAAGCACACGGATTTCATCTTCGTGACGCTGGCCGAGGAATTCGGCTTTATCGGCGGGATATCGATCCTCGGTCTCTATGCGCTGATCCTGGTGTTCTGCAGCCTCGCGGCACTTGCCAATCGTGACAGGTTTTCCTCGCTGCTGATCCTTGGTATCGGTACGACGTTCTTTCTTTTCTTCGCGGTCAACATGGCGATGGTCACAGGGCTTCTGCCGGTGGTGGGCGTACCGCTTCCACTGGTCAGCTATGGCGGGTCTGCCATGCTGGTCCTGATGATCGGCTTCGGCCTTGTCCAGAGCGCGAATGTCCACAGACCAAGGTGAGCCATGACCGTCAACGTCCTTTTCGCCGCGCGCCCCAAACACTGGCGCACCTATGAAACCCCTCTGAAACAGGCGCTTGCCGAGGCCGGTGTCGAGGCGCATGTCACGACCTCCGCCCCGCCGGACACCGTCGATTACATCGTTTACGCGCCCAACAGCGAGGTTCAGGATTTCACGCCCTATACTCGCGCCAAGGCGGTGCTGAACCTGTGGGCCGGGGTCGAGAATATCGTCGGCAATCCGACGCTGACGATTCCGCTGGCCCGGATGGTCGATCACGGGCTGACCCAAGGCATGGTGGAATGGGTGACCGGCCATGTCCTGCGCCATCATCTGGGGATGGATCGCCATATTCTCGGCCAGGACGGAAAGTGGCGCGCCGAGGCCCCGCCGCTGGCTGTGCAGCGGCGCGTGACGATGCTCGGCCTTGGGGCGCTCGGGCAGGCCTGTGCGCAGATGCTGGCCCATCTGGGGTTTCCGGTGACCGGATGGAGCCGCACGGCAAAGGACATCCCCGGCATCACCTGCCTTTCGGGCGATGCGGGTCTGACGGCGGCTTTGCAAGCGGCCGATATCCTTGTGCTTCTTCTGCCGTTGACGGACGAGACCGAAAACCTGATAGATGCAAACACGCTCGCGCTGCTGCCCAAGGGGGCGATGATCGTCAATCCCGGGCGCGGGCCGCTGATCGACGACGACGCGCTGATCGCCGCGCTGGACCGCGGTCACGTCGCGCATGCCACGCTGGATGTCTTCCGCGAGGAACCCTTGCCGCCCGAACACCCCTTCTGGGCCCATCCGCGCGTCACCGTGACCCCGCATATCGCGTCCGAGACACGTCCCGAAACGGCGGCGCAGGTGATTGCCGAGAATATCCGTCGCGGCGAGGCGGGCGAGCCGTTCCTGCATCTCGTGGACCGCGCCCACGGTTATTGAGGCCCCGCCTATCGCAGCTTCGGCGGCGTGTCCGGGTCGCTGCCGGGCGCGGGGCGCGGCGCGCGTTCGGGCGGCTCGGGCAGGTCGAATCGCAAGCCGCAGCTTGCAAGCCGCGCCGCGACCGGATCCGAGGCCTCGAAAAACGCCACGTCAAGCGCGGCGGCCTCCAGTCCGGAAAAGATCAGCACCTCCGACACCGCCCGCGCCAGCGCGGGCTCTGCCTGCGGGTCGGCCCCGACAAAGCCCAGCAGATGCCCCTGCGCGCCGGTGTCATAGGTCACCCCAACCAGATAGGCGAGGCGCGCCAGCCCAGTCATCGTGGCCAGCCGCGCATCGAGGGCCACAAGGAACCTCTCGGGCAAGCCTTTGGGGGGGCTGAATTTTTCCGGCTTCACCTCGATCTCGGAGGGTGCCCCGGACAGGGTGTCGGCCAGCCACGCGACCGCCTCGGGCGGCAGCAGGATCGCCGATGGTGCCACGTCCAGATTGACGCCAAGCCCGATCCCTTGCCCCGCCAGCACGGTCGCGATACTGCGCCCGGTCAGCGCGGCATAGGGCACGGCGCGACCCGCGAACTGCGCCAGCCGCTCTTCGCGGTCGAAGACCAGAACGAATGGCTGATCGCCGAGGTCGAACACCTCCGGGTCGAGCTGATCCCCCTGCGCTTCGGACCTGAGCATCATGTAAAGCTCGCTTGCGGCCAGCGTCTCGTAGAACCGCAATCGCGCCTGCGCGTCGTCGGGCGCGGCCTCCATCGCCGCATGCACCGTATCAAGCCGTGTGTCATTCATCATTCATAACCTTTTGAACCTGCATGCGTAACTCCGGCAGAACCTCGGCCTCGAACCACGGGTTTTTCCGCAGCCACGCGGTATTGCGCCACGAGGGGTGCGGCAAGGCGAAAACCTCAGGCGCCCGCGCGCGCCAGCCGGCCACGGTCTCGGCCACGCCGGTCCTGATCCCCAGATGATACCTCTGCGCATAGCCTCCGACAACCACGGTGAGAGCAATGTTTTCAAGTTCCCGCATGACGCGATCATGCCACGTGCGGCGGCAGATCGGCGGCGGCGGCAGATCCGAGCCCCTGGCGTCATAACCCGGGAAGCAGAAGGCCATCGGCACCACCGCGACACGGGACGTGTCGTAGAAAGCCGCGCGGCTCAGCCCAAGCCAGTCGCGCAACCGGTCACCCGACGGATCGTCGAAGGGCTTGCCCGACCTGTGCACCCGCATCCCCGGGGCCTGCCCCGCGATCAGCAGCCGCGCGGAGGGTTCAAACCAGACCACCGGGCGCGGCGCATGCGCGGTGTGTGTGGCCGCGAACCGCTCTGCGCACAGACGGCAGGCACGGATGTCGGCGGCCAGCGTCATGCGCTCCGGGACAAGTCACGAACATCAGAGGCCTCACACAAACCGCACACCCGCCTCGCGCATCTCGGTCATCGCTGTATCGAGGGATCCGTCGAGGTCGATCCCGCGCACCAGATCCTGCCGCAGCGTCACGCGGTATCCAAGCCGCGCCGCGTCGACACCTGAGAACTTGACGCAGAAATCGGTGGCAAGCCCCACCAGCGTCAGATCGGTCAGCCCGCGCGTCTGTAGATAGCCGTGCAGCCCGGTGGGCGTCGTGTGATCGTTCTCGAAAAATGCCGAGTAACTGTCGATCTCGGGGTTCATTCCCTTGCGGATGATCAGATCGGCGCGGGTCGTGTCGAGATCCTCGTGAAACGCCGCGCCATGACTGCCCTGAATGCAGTGATCGGGCCACAGAACCTGTGGCCCGTAAGGCATCTCGACCATGTCGAACGGGTCCTTGCCGGGATGCTCGGAGGCAAAGGACGAATGTCCTGCCGGATGCCAGTCCTGGGTCAGGATGACGGCGGGAAACTCGGCCATCTCCGCGTTGATGCCGGGCACGATGCTGTCGCCTTCTGGCACGGCCAGCGCCCCGCCGGGGCAGAAATCATATTGTATGTCGATGACGAGCAGCGCCGACGTCATGGTGCGATCCCCCCTTTGCTCTCAAGGGATAGGCATCTGGCCCGCGCGCGTCAATGTCGACGGCGTCGCACGAC
>JAWLFT010000147.1:0-3522 GCA_041685435.1 Roseovarius sp. | reverse complement strand
GTGGCAGCCCACGCAGACCAGCCAGACCCGTCACGACGCGCCCGAGGATGGCGCGGAACGCCACCGCTCGGCGGCGCGACCGCTGCTGATCTTCGGCGGACTCGCCTGCCTGATGGGGCTCGGGGGATGGGTGATCAGCCAGGTCGGGTTGGAACTGATCCAGCGCTATGCGCTCGGCTCCAGCCTCGTGGGGGCGCTGATCACCGCCGTCGTCACCTCGCTGCCGGAACTGATCACGACGCTGGCGGCGATCCGGCGCGGCGCGCTGCAGCTGGCCGTGGGCGGCATCATCGGCGGCAACACCTTCGACGTGCTGTTTCTCGTGCTGTCGGACGTCGCCTATCGCGAGGGGTCGATCTATCACGCGATGGCCCCCGACGACGTGTTCTGGATCGCCACCGGCCTGCTGATGACATCCGTGCTGCTGGCGGGTCTCATCCTGCGTCAGAAGGAGGGGCCGGCCGGGATCGGGGTGGAAAGCGTGCTGCTCTTTGCGATCTATGTCGGTGCGGTCGCTTTGCAGGTATTCGCCGCCGGATGATCGCGCCGCTCCGGCTTGACACGGCACCAATGCCGGCGCATGCCGCGCGGATGAACACCGAAAAGCGCGCACAGCAGGTCTATACCCTCGTTGTCGAGATCGGCCGCAAGGCCGGCGACGGCCTGCCGAAAAAGGCCACCGGCGCGGCGCTGATGGTCTTTGCCTCGGGTGTGGACGAGGCCGAGGCGGTGCGCGAGACGGTGGCGGTCCTCAAGCAGGCCGATACCGCGCCGCTCGACGTGTCGGGCTACGGAACGCTGGCCGACCGCGAGGCCGAGGGGCACGAGATCTCCGAGGAAGAGCGCGCGCTGATGCAACGCGCCCTCGACGACAATGCGGTGATCGTCGCGCAGGTGACGCCGTTCTACGACTGACGGTGCCGTTTGGGCCGGCATCCAGCAAGCGGGCCCCGGAGGCCTTTGGCAGATGCGCCATGGGCAGTCATCGATACGTCAGACCACTTGCAAGCGATTCGCCCATCCAATAGGCTTTGGTCATAATTTCCCTGGAGTATGTCATGACCCCGTCACGCCTCTGGCTTTACCCGCTCGCCGCCTCGCTTGGCACCTTCGCCGCCCCCGTCAGTGCCGATCCGACCATCGGGATCGGGTTCAGCCTGTCCTTCGGGGGCGGACAGCCCCAACTCGGCGCAGGTGCCCGGGTGTTCTCCGACGATGAGGAGGACGAGGTCGCGGCCTCGCTCGGCCTCGATTACGTGTTCACGACCCAGAGCCTGCGCCCCACCATCGGCGCCGCCTATCTTCTGGATGGCGGTTATGTCGGGCTCGATCTCGGCTACAATTCGACCCTGGGGGCCTTCGATTTCGGGGCCGGCGCGGGCTTTGCGGATACCGATGACGACTAAGGCGGATCAGGTGGGGGTGGCACATCGGATAATGACGATCCCCAGCCACCGGGTTGATCCCCGACCGGTGACTGCGCCCTTCTCCTGATGTCGCGTCCACGCGGCTTTCCGCGCAGTCAAGCCGTAGCTCCGGGGCCCGTTTTCAACACGATACGCGGCTCTGTGGTTGCGTGCACGCCCGACGCGGGATGGTGGACCGTCCAGACTAGCCATAAGGACAGACCATGCCCCAACCGCCTCTCGATCCCGTCCGGCTGACCGCTGATCTCATCCGCTGCCCCTCGGTCACGCCCGAGGAGGGCGGCGCGTTGCGTCTGCTCGACACCGTCCTGACAGGTGCCGGGTTCGAGTGCACGCGGGTCGATCGGGGCGGTATCGCCAACCTTTTCGCCCGGTGGGGGACCAGGGGCGCCGCACGCACATTTGGCTTCAACGGCCACACCGATGTGGTCCCAGTGGGCATTGAGACCGCGTGGTCCGTGCCGCCCTTCGGGGCCGAGGAACGGGACGGCCAGCTTTGGGGGCGCGGCGCGACGGACATGAAATCGGGCGTCGCGGCGTTTGTCGCGGCGGCGGTGGATTTCGTGGCCGACACCCCGCCCGATGGCGCGGTCATCCTCGCCATCACCGGCGACGAGGAGGGCGACGCGGTGGACGGCACCCGCGCCCTGCTCGACTGGATGGGGGCCGAGGGCGAGCGCATGGCCGCCTGCCTCGTGGGCGAGCCGACCTGCCCCGAACGCATGGGCGAGATGATCAAGATCGGGCGGCGCGGCTCGCTGTCTGCGTGGATCACGGTCACCGGCGTGCAGGGCCATTCCGCCTATCCGCACCGCGCCTGCAACCCCCTGCCCGCCATGGCGCGGCTGATGGACCGGCTGGCCTCACACAGGCTTGACGATGGCACCGCGCATTTCGATCCCTCGACGCTGGCCGTGGTGACCATCGACACCGGCAACCCTGCGACCAACGTGATCCCGGCGGAGTGTCGCGCGACGGTCAATATCCGCTTTAACGATGCCCATGACAGCGCGTCCCTTGTCGCCTGGATGCAGGGCGAGCTGGACCGCGTCGCGGACGAGTTCGGCGTGACCACCGGGATGCAGGTCAAGGTGTCGGGCGAGAGCTTTCTGACCGCCCCCGGGCCGCTGTCGGATCTCGTCGCGGGCGCGGTCGAGGCCGAGACCGGCGTCACGCCCACGCTCTCGACCTCGGGCGGCACCTCGGATGCGCGCTTTGTCAAGGATCACTGCCCGGTGGTGGAGTTCGGCCTTGTCGGGCAGACCATGCATCAGGTCGACGAGCGCGTGGAGATCGCGCAGATCCACCAGCTCAAGGCGATCTACGCCCGAACCCTGCGCGACTATTTCGCTTTATGCGCCCGCAACTGATCGTCATGGTCAAGGAACCGCTCCCCGGGCGCGTCAAGACCCGGCTGGGCCACGAGATCGGAATGGTGCCCGCCGCGTGGTGGTTTCGGCACCAGACGGCGCGCCTGCTGCGCGAGGTGGACGACCCGCGATGGGATCTGAGCATCGCCGTCAGCCCGGATCGCGAGGGCCTGCAGAGCCGGATCTGGCCCGCGCATCTGCCGCGGATCCCACAAGGGCGCGGCAATCTCGGGGACCGCATGGGGCGGCTTCTGCGCGGCGCGCCAACGGGTCCGGTCTGCATCATCGGGGCCGATATTCCGGGCATCCGCCGGCCTCACATCGCCCGCGCCTTCGCGGCCCTCGGCCGGCATGAGGCCGTCTTCGGACCAGCGCAGGACGGCGGCTACTGGCTGGTGGGTTTGAGGCGCACGCGTGCGGTGCCCGCGACCCTTTTCCGGGGCGTGCGCTGGTCGAGCCGGACCGCCCTTGCCGACACGGTCGGCACGCTTGGCGATCAACGCGTGGCCACTGTCGACACGCTACGGGATGTTGACGTCGCTGCGGACTTGCGTTGATCGACGGGACGTTCGGCGGCGCAATGACGCAACAAGCGCTTGCACGTTGCCCGGCCACGAGTTAACCAGCATTGCAGTGCGGGTGTAGCTCAGGGGTAGAGCGTCTGCTTCCCAAGCAGAATGTCGTGAGTTCGAATCTCATCACCCGCTCAATAAATTCAGCCAAAC
>JAWLFT010000012.1:0-49744 GCA_041685435.1 Roseovarius sp. | reverse complement strand
CAGCGCTTGGGCAGATCCTCGTGGTAATCGGCGGGCACGTAATCGATCACCAACTGTCCTTTCAGCCTTGCCCGCGCCTCGGCCACCAGCCGTGAGGCCTCGCGCGCCTGCTCGCGCGTAGGCATCAGCGCCGCGCGGTTCTCGATCGCCCAGCCGTGGAACTGCACCGTCGCGACCTCGATCCGGCGCGCGCCCATTTCCTGCGCCATCTCGATGGCGCGCGGCAACTGGTGCAGGTTGCGCCGGTGCAGCACCACGTTCAGCGTCAGAGGAAAGCCGATCTCGCCGATCCAGTCTGCCACCTGCATCTTGCGCGCAAAGCCGCCGCGATAGCCGCCGATCTCGTCGGCCATGGCCGGATCGGTGCCCTGCAGCGACAGTTGCACATGATCGAGCCCGCCCTCGTCCAGGGCCTGCAGGCGCTTTTCGGTCAGCCCGATGCCGGAAGTGATGAGATTGGTGTAAAGCCCGGCATCGCGCGCCGCCTCGACCAGCGGGACGAGATCACGGCGCGAGGCCGGCTCGCCGCCCGACAGGTGCAGTTGCAGCACGCCCAGATCGGCGGCCTGCCGGAACACGTCGCACCATGTCGCGGTGTCGATCTCGGTCTCCTGCCGCGCCAGTTCCACAGGGTTGGAACAATAGGGGCACGACAGCGGACAGCGATGCGTCAACTCGGCCAGCATGGCGATGGGGGGATTGACCTTCTTCATGGTGCCACGTCCAGAAACCGTCTGTCGCGCAGCGCCGACAGGAAGCCCGCACTGTCCTCGGCGATCTGTTCGGCGGGGGCGTCGTACTTGTCGGCCAGCGTCTGCGTGATCTCGCCGAAACTGCGCTCTCCGTCAACCTCCGACAGGATGGCGTGACCGATCGCATCCAGCGTCACCGCCCGCTCGGGCGCGAGCAGCACCCATGCCTCGCGCACCCGGTCGTAATGCAGCCGCACGCCGCGCGGCAGGGCGGGCACGTCGCCGGCGCGCATCATGACGCCCGCCGCATCATCAGGCCCTCGCCGGGCTGCCACGCGCCGGGCGGAATGCGCGCCGGCTCGACATAGGCCGCATGGAGCGCGTCAAGCTGCGCCCAGAGCACATCGGTCTTGAACGTGAGCGCGGCCGCGGCGGCGTCCTGTTTTTCTTCCGTGTCGGCGTGATCCAGCACCCATTGCAGGCCAAAGGCCACATCGCGCGGCGCCTCTTTCAGGCGGTTGCGGAAATACGACAGCGCGGCGTCATCGGCGAAATCGTAGTTCTGCAACAGCCCCTCGATCCGCTGCGCGTGGATCTTGGGCGCGAAAAGCTCGGTCAGCGAGGCCGCGACGGCCTCCAGCAGCGACTTGTCGCGCACGAAGCGCACATAGGCATCGACGGCGAACCGCGTGGCCGGCAGCACGCCCTTGCGCGCGGCAACGTAGTCGGGATCCAGCCCCACCGCCTCGGCCAGCCGCAGCCAGCGGCGGATGCCGCCCTCGTTGGTCTCGGTGCCGTCGTGATCCTCGATCCGCGCGCGCCAGATGCGGCGCAGGTCGGGATCCTCGACCCGGCTCATGAAGGCCGCGTCCTTCATCGGGATCGAATGCTGATAGTAATAGCGGTTGATCACCCAGGCCCGCACCTGATCGGCGCTGCAATCGCCGCCATGAAGCCGGGCATGGAACGGATGGCGGTCGTGGTAGCGCTCGGCGCCGATCTGGCGCAGCCGCGCCTCGAAATCGGATTGCGACAGCGTCATGGCGTGATCTCCATTCCATCGCGGCCAATGATCCAGCCCGCCGCCTCGGCCTGCGCCCGTTCTGCGGAGTCGGGCCGGTGCACGGGATTCGTGTTGTTCATGTGCACGAAAACCTTTCGTCCCACGCGGATATCCTTGAACGCCGCAATGCTGCCATCCGCACCGCTCATCGACATGTGCCCCATGCGCTTGCCGGTCTTCGTCCCAAGTCCGGCTTTCTGCATCTCGTCATCGCTCCAGAGCGTACCATCGAAAAACACCAGATCCACACCACTCAGACGGGCGCGCAAATCGTCCGTCATCATCGCACAGCCCGGGATGTAGCAAACGCGCGCCGCCTCGGTCCGCAATTCCACACCAACGGTCTGATCGCCCACGAGCCCGGTGTCCACCTCGTCGCCCTCCATGTAGAGCGGCACCTTGCCGGGCACGGCAAACAGCGTGGCCTCCATCCCTGCAAGCAGGTCGAACGGCTGTTCAAGAACCACCGCAGCCCGCGTCACGACAGAGCGGTTGAGCGCCTCGAAGATCGGGTTGGCGTCCAGAACCTCGTGGATGCCCGGCGTTGCAAACAGGGTGTAGGGCTGCATCTCGCGCAGCGTCAGCAGCCCGGCAACGTGATCGATATCGCCGTTTGTCACGAGCACCGCCGACAGCGGCAGGGACCGCAGACCGGTCGGATGCAACTCGGGACTGCGCGCCAGTTGTTCGCGGATATCCGGCGATGCGTTCAGGACCGCCCACGATTCGCCATCCGGCGATACGGCCAGCGATGACTGCGTCTGTGATGCGATGGTGCCTGCACGCGCACGGTTGCAGTTGCGGCACCCGCAATTCCACTGCGGCAGGCCACCGCCAGCCGCTGCCCCGAGTATCCGCGCGCGGAACGTCATGTCAGATCCGCGCGCCGTTGATCAGAACAAGACTTCGCGGTCGTCGTCGAAGTCGGGGCCGTACATGTTGATTTCCATGCCGCACTCGATTTCGCGGATGGTGGGTTTGCTCCATGCCATGACAAAGATCCTCCTCTTTTGCTGTCATCTCCACAGAGTTAGGGTGACAGATACAGGCTGCAACGCCAACTCTTATTTTGTGAGAGAAGCCCAGACTTTGGTCTGCATCTGCCGCCTCTACCCCTTGCGCTGCATCAGCGCGCGGGACGGATCATAAGCCCGGATCGCCACCGCGGCCAGCACCACGGTGGTGCCCAGCACCCAGGCCAGCGCCGACCAGTTGATCTGCAGGTAAAGCAGGAACCGGATCAGCTCGACCACATGGGTAAACGGGTTGAACGCGCAGATATCGCGCAACAGCTCCGAACTTTCGGCCATCTTCCACAGCGGATAAAGCGCCGAGGACAGAAAGAACATCGGGAAGATCACGAAATTCATCACCCCCGCGAAATTCTCGAGCTGGGTGATGAACGACGACAGCACCAGCCCGAGCGCGCCCAGCATCAGCCCGCCCAGCACCAGCCCCGGCAGCACCGCGACATAGCCCCAGAGCGGCATGGTGATATCGAAAACTGCGGCGATGGCCAGAAACGCATAGACCTGCAGGACCGAGATCAGCGTCGCCCCGAACAGTCGGCAGACCAGCAGCCACCAGCGCGGATAGGGGCTGGTCAAGAGCAGCCGCATCGACCCCATCTCGCGGTCATAGACAAGGCTGAGAGAGCTTTGCATGCCGTTGAACAGCAGCACCATCGCGCACAGCCCCGGAACGATATAGGTCTCGTAGGTGATGTAGGTCTGGTAGGGCGGGATGATCGAGAGACCGAGCGCCGCGCGAAACCCCGCCGCAAAGACCAGCAGCCACACCAGCGGGCGCACCAGCGCGGCCAGAAACCGCTCGCGCTGATGCACGAAACGCAGGAATTCCCGGCCCATGATGGCGCGCGCCACACCCCAGTATCCGGTCATGCATGCGCCCCCGTATGGTGCAGAAACCAGTCCGATAGCGGCGTCGGCCCGCAGATCTCGCGCGTGACGCCATCGGCCAGGATACGCCCCTGATGCAGCACCAGCAGGTGATCGGTGTCACGCACCTCGTCGGTCAGATGCGTGGTCCAGAGCACGCACAGCCCGTCCTCGGCCAGATCGTGCACATGCGCCACGATCGCTGCCCGTGCGGCCGCATCAAGGCCGACCGTCGGCTCGTCCAGCAAGAGCACGCGCGGGCGGTGCAGCAGCGCGCGCGCCAGCTCCATCCGCCGCCGGTGCCCGCCATTGAGGGTCGCCACGCGCTCAGCCGCGCGTTCGGCCATGTTCAGCCGGTCAAGTGCCGCGTCGATCCGCGCATCGAGGCCGGCGCGCGGCAGACCGTGCAGCGCCGCGAAATAGCGCATGTTCTGGCGCACCGTCAGGTTCAGATCCAGCGTGGGCTGCTGAAAGACCACGCCCAGATTCGCCAGCGCCCGGCGCGGTGCCTGCTCCAGATCGTGCCCGGCGATGGCGATCCGCCCCTCGGGCGCCACCAGAAGCCGGGTGAGAAGCGCCACCAGCGTGGATTTGCCGGCGCCATTCGGCCCCAGAAGCGCGCAGAAACTGCCTTCGGGCCGCGTGAAACTCACGGCCTCCAGCGCCTGTTTCGCGCCGTAGCGATAGCTCAGATCGCGCACCTCAAGCTCGGCCATCTCGCCCTCCTGCTGGCCCGCACCCTGCCCCGGATACCGCGCCACCACAAGGCGCGCCAAACATCCTTCGGACGCCTCCGCGCGCAACACCGCCGGCTGCCCGGCAGGATGCATGATCCGGTCCGCCAGTCGCGCGGCCTCGGACGGCGCGCGCGTCACAAAGACCGTCGCGGGCCGCGTCTCGGCAATCAGCGCCTCGGTCAGGCGCAGCATCCCGTCGGCGGTGTCGGCATAGCCCTGCACTTCGCGCCGGAATCCCTGGTCGCGATCAAGCCCCTCGCGCAGGATGGTCTGCAATTTTCAGTTCACCGTGCCGATCTTCAGGAAAGCGGCGCGGATCACGGGCAGATCTTCCGACGCCTGCGCCCCGCGGTCAGCATCAGTACCATGATGGCCGACAGGCGCGGGATCCCCCCGCGCCTGCGAAACCCGATCAGGACCAGAATGCGCGTCACGCGCCGTGCCATGTCACGGGTCCGGTCACTGGATGGTGAACGTCACCATCTGGCTCTCGCCGGTCGAGCCGGGAATGCGCAGCACGTGCCGCCCGGGCTTGATCGCAATGAACGAAAGTTCCAGCTCGCCGGCATCGTCGAATTCGAAGCTGTCCACCGCCATCGGGCGGATCTCGATATCGTTGATGACGATCTCGTCCATCCAGATCGCGCGAAAGAAATCCGGCCCCGACAGCGCCAGCTCGGCAGAGCCGTCGGCGGTGATCGTCATCTGGTAATAGGCCCCGGACTCCAGCGTCCGGTCCTCGCCCAGCTCCTTGCCCGAGCCAAGCGTCAGTTCGATCGGATCGCCCCGATTGCATTTCGCCAGCAGCCCGGCAAAGCCCATGTCGTCGCAAAGCGGCGCGGCGGCAGCGGGACCGCCCACGAGCATCGCAAGAGTGAAGGCAGCGGCAGGTTTCTTCATCTGGTGTCCTTTCGGTCTTGGGTTGGTGGTCTTGGGGATTCACTCGATGGTCGCCACGCCCCAGGGCGCCTGACCCACCTGCACGGACCGCATCGCCTCTTCCTTGGCCACGTCGATGATGGTGATGTCGTTGGAATTGCCGTTGGTCGAGATCAGGTATTTTTCGTCCGGCGTGAAGGCGAGCTGCCAGACACGCTGCCCGGTGAGGATGTAGTCGAGCACCTCGAGGCTCTCGCCGTCGATCACCGCCACGCGGTTCGCCGGTCCGAGCGCCACGAAGACGCGCGAGCCGTCCCCGGTCACCCGCACCCCCACGGGCTGCAGCCATTCGGGCCGCACATTGGGCACCTCAAAGGTGATCTTGCCCACCACCGTCGGCTCGCCATCCTCGGCGATATCCATCACGGTGACGGTACCGCCGATCTCGGCCGAGACATAGAGCCGCGTGCCGTCCGCCGTATACTGCGCAAATCGCGGGCGCTGATCGACCAGCACGTTGTACTTGATCTCGTAATCCTCGGTCGAAATGAAATGCGCCATGTTCGTCGTCTCCGAGGTGTTCACGACGAACTTGTTGTCGGGGCTAATCCCCATCCCCTCGGGCTCCACGCCGACCGGCACCTCGGCGAGGATCTCGCGGGTTTCGGTGTCGGTCACGGTGACGAGGTTGTCATCCTCGTTGGCGATGAAAAGCCGCGTGCCGCTCTCCTCGAGGATGAACAACTCGGGGTCCGGCCCCGAGGGCAGCGTCGGCAGCTCCTCGTAGGTTTCGGTGTCGAAGACGCGCACAAGGTTGTCATCGGAGGCGCAGACATACAGCTTCCTGCCATCGGGGCTGACGGTGATGCCGCGCGGCCGGTTGCCGCCCGCGAACTCGGTCAGCACCTCCCATGTGTCGGTGTCGACCACGGTGATCGTGTTGCCCCGCTCGTTCGAGATGAACGCCTTGCCGGCCAGCGCCGGCGAAAGGCCGAGCGCGACAAGCGCCGTCGAGAGTAGCAGCGTTTTCATATCTTTCTCCGGTTCAGTTGAAGGCCGTGCATTGCGATTCGGGCTGGTCCAGCCCCATCGTGTCGAGCGGCGAGCGCTGGTGCAGGAATCCCTCCTGCGGGCTTACGCTGACGGTGATGCGCCCGTCAAACAGCAGGATCGGCTGGCGCAACTGCCCGTTCCAGCCGCGAAACGTCACCGGCTGGCCCTTGAAGGCGGCCAGATCGAACGCGTCCGACAGCGCATGGTCGCGGATCGCGTCCGGCTCGGCGCTCTCTGTGCGGGTCGCCGCCTCGCCCACCACGCGCAGGGCCAGCCAGACGTTGTAATCCTCCGGCATGACATAACGCCCGGCCGATTTGCCGAACCGGGTCTGGAACTGCGTCGCGCCCCACGCCTCATGCGCGCCATGCATGGTGACAGGGCGCAAGCCCCCCGACCCCATCACCGGGCGCGGCGTCCAGAGGTGGAAAGGCAGGTACCCCGCGAAGTAATCGGTCGCATCGGCGGCGATCACCAGATCATGATCCTCGGCGCCTTGCATGAAGGTCGGCAGTTGGCGCTGCACCAGAACGTGGCCCGAATCGGTCCGGCGACTGCCCCCGGTATCCTCGAAGACGCGTGTCTCGACGATCTTGGCGCCGAATTTCTCGGCAGCCCGGCGATACGCCTGCCCGAGCGCCTGATCCGCAGGGTTGGACCCTTCGACCAGCAGCCAGTCCCCCCACTGCTTCCAAACCGCGAATTGCGCCACGGCATCCGCCATCATCTGATCCGACGGTGCCACGTGCAGAAGGTTCGCGCGGCACTCCGCGTCGCGCAGCGCTGTGTCGGATGTCGCGGCGTTGAACACCAGCGCGCCCTCCTCGGCCGCGCGATCCGCAAGCCGCAGGAGATCCTCGGCCTCGGCCTGCAGCACGATCAGGCGGATCCCGTCCCCGAGCAACTCTGCCAGCGCCGCATCGGCGTCCTCAGGGCCCACGGCCCGCGTCACCGTCTCGTAGTTGTGCCCCAGAAAGCGCCCCGTCGTGCCATTGTCGGCATCGGCCAGCACAGCCCCTGCGAACCCGATATCGTCGGGCCGCAGATCGAAGCGCGAGACCGGCAGAAGGCTCGGATAATCCACCCGGAGCACCGCTGCCCGCACATCGAGGGCGAGCGCCGCGCCGCCTGCGAAAAACACCATGACCGACGCCATCAGCGCCGCAACCGATATCCGCATGTGATCCTCCCCTTTTCCGGGCCCTCCTGCCCGGAACCGCAACCGTGACGCGTCAGGCACGATGCGAAAACCGATACCTTTGGCCCTGTTGTCACGACGACCCTAACAGCCCCACGCTGCCTGCCTATTCTTATTTTATAAGAGCGCTGCATGAGACTGATAACACTGATCTTTCTGGGTCTTGCCTCGACCGCGGCCGCCGGCGACAGGACGGCGTTTTTCGGGATCACCTATCTCGACGACTCGCTGCAGGGCGAAACCCGCGGCATCGACCCCGCCGAGACCGCCCGCCTCGACATGCTGCACGAGATGGTCACGGACCGGTTCACGGCCGAAGGCTACGATCTGGTCGACACCACGCCGGTGCAGACGGAGCTTGACCGCATCATGAACCCCGCCAAGTGCCATGGCTGCGACACCCGGATGGCCACGAGGCTCGGCGCGGATATGTCGCTGGTGGGCGAGGTGCAGAAGGTCTCGAACCTGATCATCGCGATGAACCTGCAACTGCGCGACGCGCAAACCGGCGACATGGTGCGCGGCGGCGTGGTCGATATCCGCGCCAATACCGACGACGCGTGGCGGCGCGGCATGCGCTACATCCTCGACAACCGCATCTTCCGAGAGGCGCCCTAATGACCAGACGTCTTGTCCTGATGGCCCTCGCGGCGGCCACGCTGCCATCCCTTGCGCCGGCGGGGGATCCCGCAAGGCTGCCCGCAACGCTGAACGTCACCCTCACCAAGGATCTCGCCGCCGACCCCGCAACCGTCTGGGCGGTGATCGGCGATTTCCAGGACATGTCGTGGCACCCGGCGGTCCATGCCGGCACCGGCAGCGGCGGCAACGGGGCCGGGGCGACGCGCCGGCTCGTTCCGGGCGGCGCGGACGGCCCCACCATCGACGAAGCGCTCGACAGCCACAGCCCCGCGACGCTGCGCTATGCCTACCGGATCACCGGGGTGGCCCTCGAGGTACTGCCGGTAACGCAGGGCAGCTCGCATCTCAGGGTCACGCCGCGCGACGGCGGTGGCGCGACCGTCGCATGGCGCGGAGACTTCCATCGCGGCGATCCCGACACCGACCCGCCCGAGGGGCTCGACGACGCGGTCGCCATCGCCGCGGTCTCAGACGTGTATCAGGCCGGCTTCGACGCGCTCGCAGCCCGGTTCGGCGCACCGGCCCCCTGACAGCGTCGACCCGCGTCTTTTCATCTTTCCCAAAATACTCCGGGGGTTTGGGGGCAGCGCCCCCATGTATAAGCGGAGTCTGGGGGCAGCGCCCCGATGTAAAGGCGGGATCCAGGGCAGCGCCCCCGTCTATACCGGGGGGTTTGGGGGGGTATGTCCCAAGGCCTGCGTGGCCTGAACGCAAAACCGATCTGCGCGCCCCGCCGGGGCGCCCCGCATCGGGAAACGTCTCATGGCTCTCTCACGAGCCGGGCGTCACCGCTTCGGTCGGGTAGCCCCGGTCGGCCCAGATATCCGTGCCACCCGGCATCCAGTAGACTTGACGATATCCATGCTCCAGCGCGCGCCGGGCCGCGTTCCACGACATCCAGCACTCCGCGAGGCAGAAGATCACCACCGGATGATCCTTGTCCCCGCCGGTCGCCGCCTCCAGACCGCGCCGGAAATACGCCGCCGTCTCCTCGGCAAGACCCCCGTAGCCCACATTTGGCAGCCAGACCGCGCCAGGAATGGACTGGCGCGGCGCATCGTGCCAGAGCGTCCCTTCGGGCAGCGTGTCGGGCCTGGGCGCGCGCGGCATGACATCGACGAACGCCGCACGCCCCGAGCGCCACAGATCATGCGCGGCCTCGGCGCCGATCGCCTCGGCGCCCCGCAGACTGTCGGGCACCGGCGCGCGGTAGTCTTCCATCCGGTACCCGTCGGGCTCGGGAACCGCCTGCGCAACCGCGGCAACGGGCGCACACACGGGCGCAGTCAGACAGGCCGCGACAAGCGCCGCCCTGATCACCCCTCGGGCTCCTTCACGGCGGTGCCCATGTCGTTGACCAGCGGCACGCCGGCCTCATGCAAAAGCGCGTCGATCTCGTCCTGATGGCGGCGGATCAGCGAATTGAGCTTGCGCTGCCAGACCTTCTCGCCTTGCCGCACACCCATGGTGATGCGGTAATACAGGCGCGGGGCCGCGTCCTCGGCCACCAGCGGAATCACCGCGAGGTCGGGATGGTCCTGCCGGACCAGCGGCCCGCCGATCGGCCCCCAGAGGATGGCCGCGTCGATCTCGCGCGCGTCGAGATCCGCCAGCATGTCGGCGGCCGGGCTGTCCTGGCGCCGGTCGACGAACAACTGATAGGGCCGCGCCTGCGCGATCAGACCGTGGCGCGCAAGATGCGAAGCGGGCGGCGTGCCGGCGACGATCCCGATGCGCTGCCCGTCGAGCTGCGCATCGGACAGCGACGCGACCTCGGACAGAGGTCCGTCCTTCGGCACGATCAGCGCATAGACCGACGTCATGTAGTGATTGGTGTTGAGCACCAGCTCATGCCCCTGGGCATAGCCCATGATGAGATCGCAGCGCTTGAGGTTCAGCGTGTTGCGCACGAACCCAGTCGCCATCGGGAACCACGTGTAGGACACAGACACGCCCAGCTTTTCGGCCATCAGCTCGGCCAGCGCGTTCTCGTAGCCGCGCCCGTCCTTGTCGGACATCGGCAGATTGGCCGGATCGGCACAGACCCGCAACCGGTCGTCCGACACCAGATCCGAGGTCTGCGCCGTGGCCGCAGGCCCCTGCCCCGCCATCAGCGATAGCGACAGGGCCGTCACCCGCGCGAGCGATCCGAATGCCATGAAATTCGCCTTTCGGTTTGAGTGCCGCAGGTCGGACCCGCCTTGCGGGTCCGACCATCCGTCCACGCCCTTCACCTGCGGCATGCGACCGCCGGGAGATGGCCCCCGATCACGCGAGACCGCGCTCTTCGAGCTCCGCGCGCAGATCCTTCAACAGCCCTCGCGCGGGCAGATGCTCGGTCATCTCCTCGGTGATCTCCATGTAGCGATCGACGATCCCGGCCGGATCCTCGGGGTTTCCGACAACGATGATGCCGCCCATCCGGTTGCCCCAATGCGGCGTGCATTTGTAACAGACGATGCCCTCGACATCGAACTGCACCGCAACGTTGTCGCCAAGCTTGGTATTGATCTTCTCCTGGCCTTCGGGAACCATGCCGTCCAGCGTCTCGACATTGTGGCTCGGCATGTTCGACCATTCGACGGTATCGCCGGCATCGATGAACACGATCGCCGGCGCGAACTTCAAGCCCTGCGCCTGCACCTCCACCGTGTTGCCGTCCGCGTTGTCCGCCTCACCGGCGGCCAGGGCGAAGGATGGCGTCAGCATGGCTGCACCCGCCAACAGGATTTCGCGTCGATTCATTGAGCACCTCTCTTGGGGTCGTGGTTTGGCCGGCACTGTCCGCGCCGGCCCTGGGTCCGGGTTTTGTCACGTCGGATGCCGGCACGCGACGCGCCGGCATCCCGTTCAGTTCTGTCGCGTCAATCGGGCAGCGCGAAGACCGTCAGCTGACCGCCCAGAGCGGTGTAATCGCTCAGCGAGGCGTAGCCGCCGACGGCGCCAAGCCCCTCATTGGGGTTCGTCAGACCGGCCGCAAGACCGATCCCGGCCCAGCCACCGATGCCGGACAGGATGCCGATATACTGCTTGTCGTCCAGTTCGTAGGTCATCACGTTGCCGATGATGCCCGACGGCGTCTTGAATCGGTAAAGCTCTTCACCGGTATCGGCATGCACCGCCTTGAGATGGCCTTCGAGCGTGCCGTAGAACACCACGTCACCCGCCGTGGCCAGCGGACCGGACCAGACCGAGAACTGCTCGGGGATCGACCACTTGATCTCGCCCTTGATGTTGTCCCAGGCGATGAAGTTGCCCATGCCGCCATGGCTGTCCTGCGCGGGATACATCGACAGCGTCGCGCCGACATAAGGCTGCCCGGCCGTATAGGCCACACGGAACGGCTCGTAATCCATGCAGACATGGTTGGTGGGCACGTAGAACGTGTTGGTCTTGGGCGAATAGGACGCCGGTTGCTGGTCCTTGGACCCAAGCGCCGCCGGACAGATGCCGGTGGTGTTCACGTCCTCGCCCTGTGTTTCGGGCGAGTATTCCGCGACCACTTCCGGACGTCCGTAGGTCTCGGACTCGGGGTCCATGTCGACGCCGGTCGTCCAGTTGACCGCCGGATCGAACTTCTCGGCCACCATCAATTCGCCGCTCACCCGGTCCATCGTGTAGGCCAGACCGTTGCGGTCGAAATGGGTCAGAAGCTTGCGCATCTCGCCGTCAACCTCCTGATCGGTCAGGATCATCTCGTTGACGCCGTCGTAATCCCATTCGTCATGCGGGGTCATCTGGTAGACCCATTTCGCCTCGCCGGTATCGATGTCGCGCGCGAAGATGGTCATCGACCAGCGATTGTCGCCCGGGCGCTGCGCCGGGTTCCAGGTCGAGGGGTTGCCGGTCCCGTAATAGAACAGGTTCTCCTCGGTATCGGCCGCATACCAGCCCCATGTGGTGCCGCCGCCGATCTTCCACTGATCGCCTTCCCAGGAATTGAGCGAGCTGTCTTCGCCGATCGGCTCGCCCAGATGGGTGGTCTTTTCCGGATCGACCATCAGCTGATCGTCCGGACCCGTCGAATAGGCCCGCCACAGCTGTTCGCCGCTGTTCATGTCATAGGCCGTCACATGGCCCTGAACGCCGAACTCGCCGCCCGAGATGCCGACGATGATCTTGTCCTTGATCGGCAGCACGGTCGCGGTATTGGTCTCGCCCTTGGACGGATCGCCGTTGACGGCGTCCCACAGCACTTCGCCGCTATCGGCATCAAGCGCGACGACGGTGGTGTCGGCCTGATGCAGGAAGATCTTGCCATCCGCATAGGCCACGCCGCGATAGACGGTATCGCAGCACATCACGGCGATCACGTCCTCGTTCTGACGCGGCTCGTATTTCCACTTGATCTTCCCCTCGTTGGCGAGATCGAGCGCATAGACGATGTTCGGGAACGGCGTGTGGACATACATCGTGTCGCCGATCACGAGGGGCGAGCCCTCATGCCCGCGCAGCACGCCGGTCGAGAACGTCCAGTCCACCTGCAGATCGCCGACATTGTCGGCATTGATCTGGTCAAGCTCGGAATAGCGCTGGTTCTCGTAATCGCCGGTCTGGATCGCCCATTGTTTCGGGTCGTCTATCAGCCCCATGAGATCGTCGTTCGCGTGGGCCATCGTGGCCGCGCAAAGTGCGATCCCAGAGGTCAAAAGCGGTAGCTTTTTCATCTTGTTTCCTCCCTGGAAGCGGCAGGATTGCCGCAATTCTCGACGACCGCTCCGTCGCCGGACAGTCGTCCTTCTGCCCTGCCTGCCCGGTCTCTCCTCCGAGGGACAAGGGGCAAAATTCACGTCCGCGACCTCTCCTCGAAGGTCGCGGACGACATCCTCAGTATTCGATCACGGCGCGGATCGACTCGCCCTTGTGCATGAGATCGAAGCCGTGGTTGATCTGGTCGAGGGTCAGCTTGTGGGTGATCATCGGGTCGATCTCGATCTTGCCCTGCATGTACCAGTCCACGATCTTCGGCACATCGGTGCGCCCGCGCGCGCCACCGAACGCCGTGCCGCGCCAGGACCGCCCCGTCACCAGCTGGAAGGGGCGGGTCGAGATCTCGGCGCCGGCCGGCGCCACGCCGATGATGATGCTCTCGCCCCAGCCCTTGTGCGCCGATTCCAGGGCCGCCCGCATGACGCCGACATTGCCGGTGGCATCGAACGTGTAATCGGCGCCCCCCCCGGTCAGTTCCACCAGATGCGGCACGATATCGCCCGTCACATCCTTCGGGTTCACGAAATCGGTCATGCCGAAATAGCGCCCCATCTCGGCCTTGTCGGGGTTGAGGTCGACGCCCACGATCTGGTTCGCCCCGGCCATCCGCAGCCCCTGGATGACGTTGAGCCCGATGCCGCCCAGACCGAACACGATCGCGGTCGAGCCGATCTCGACCTTGGCGGTGTGGATCACCGCGCCGATGCCGGTGGTGACACCGCAGCCGATATAGCAGATCTTGTCGAATGGGGCGTCTTTCCGCACCTTGGCCAGGGCGATCTCGGGCATCACGGTGTGATTGGCAAACGTCGAACAGCCCATGTAATGGTGGATCGGCGTGCCATCGAGCATCGAGAACCGCGTCGTGCCGTCGGGCAAAAGACCCTGCCCCTGGGTCGCGCGCACCGCCTGACACAGGTTGGTCTTGGGATGCAGGCAGTATTCGCATTCGCGGCATTCCGGCGTGTACAGCGGGATCACGTGATCGCCCACCTCCAGGCTGGTCACGCCCGCGCCCAGCTCGACGACGACGCCTGCGCCTTCATGGCCAAGGATCGCGGGAAAGATCCCCTCGGGATCGCCGCCAGACCGGGTGAACTCGTCGGTGTGACACAGCCCCGTGGCCTTGATCTCCACCAGAACCTCGCCCGCCCGCGGGCCGTCAAGCTCCACCTCCATGACCTCGAGCGGCTTTCCGGCCTCTACAGCAACGGCAGCACGTGTGCGCATGATCTTTCCCCTCGTGTTGTTTGAGATGATTGTGCGGGAAAGCGGGGTCCGGTGCAACAGATGCGGCGACTCGACTCCGGGCGGCGACTCGTCTAGTTATAGAACAAATAGCGAACAGTCACTGCCATGCCTGCCCGCCGCATCCTGTCTGTCTGGTTTCCGCGTCTCGGGGCGGAACGTCTCTCGCGTCGGCGCGGCGATGCGGGCCCGCGTCCCCTTGCGGTGGTGGCCGATGACGGGCAGCGGCAGGTGCTGGCCTCCTTGTCGCCCGAGGCCGAGGCGGCCGGGCTGGTCGTCGGCCAGCCGCTGCGCGAGGCGCATGCGCTTTGCCCCGATCTTGCCACGCAGGTGCAGCACCGCGCGGCAGAGGCCGGCTTCCTGCGCGCGCTGGCCCGTTGGGCCGACCGGTTTTCGCCGCTGGTGGGCGAGGAGGGCGCCGACGGGCTGCGGCTGGATATCACCGGCTGCGCGCATCTTTTCGGCGGCGAGGCAGCGCTTGTCGACACCCTGATGCAGGACGCCGCCGATCTGGGCCTGTCGGTGCGCTGCGGGCTGGCCGATACGGTGGGTGCGGCCTGGGCACTGGCCCGGTTCGCGGATCGCGGCCTCGCGCCCGGCCGGTCGGGCGATGCCATCGACCAAGAGGCCCGCGCCACCCGCGCCCGCGCCGCAAGACGCCGGCACTGGCAGCAGGGCAGGCCCGCAGGCAGCCCAGACCGCCCCGCCCGGATCGCGCCGCCGGGCCAGATGCATGGCGTGCTCTCCCCCCTGCCGGTGGCAGCATTGCGCCTGCCCGACAAGGTGCTGGCCGATCTGGGGCGACTGGGGCTGCGCCGGATCGGCGATCTGATGGGCCAGCCGCGCGCCGCCCTCGGCCGGCGCTTCGGGCCGGAGGTCATGTTGCGGCTTGATCAGGCGCTCGGACTGGTGCCCGAGCCCGTCTCGCCCGGCAAACCGCCGCCGCGCTTTGCCACGCGGCTCAGCCTGCCCGATCCCATCGGCTTGCACGCGGATATCTCGGCCGGGCTGGCGCGGCTGGTGACGCGGCTTTGCGACATGCTGCAGGACAAGGGGCAGGCCGCGCGGCATCTGCGCATCGAGGCGTTTCGCACCGATGCAAGCCTGCAGGTGCTGGACCTGCGGCTTGCCCGCCCGACCCATGCGCCCGAGACCATCCAGCCACTGCTGGACGGGCGGCTGGATGAGATCGACGCGGGCTTCGGCATCGATGTGCTGCGGATCGAGGCAATTGCGGTCGAGCGGATCGAGGCGCGGCAGGTGCGCAGCCCGGCCTATGACGGCACCGCGACCAGCGGCGCGGAGGCCCGCGCGGCGGCGCTCACCGATCTGATGACCCGACTGGGCGGGCGCATCGGGCTCGAGGCGATCACTCGCCACCACCCGGCCGAAAGCGTGATCCCCGAGAAATCCGCGCTGACCCTCGCCGTCGCGTGGTCCGATCCGGCGCCGGGGCCGTGGCCGCTGCCGGATCTGGCGCGCCCGCTGCTGATCTGGCGGCCCGAGCCGCTGCGCGTGCTGAGCGACGCGCGCCCCTGCGCCGCCTTTCACTGGCGCGGGCGCACGCATGAGGTCGCGGCCTCGATCGGGCCCGAACGCATCGCGCCGGAATGGTGGTTCGACGATCCCGACTGGCGCAGCGGGCTGCGCGATTACTGGCAGGTGGTCACGACACGCGGCGATCGGCTCTGGCTGTTTCAGGCCTTCGGCGCGCAGATCTCGGGCGGCTGGTTCTGTCAGGGCCGATTCGGATAAAGTCTGACCCATGAAATGGGTTGATTCCGCCCCGCTTTGGCGCAACTCTGAATGCCATGAATTATCCTACCTCCGGGCCGGCCCATGGCCCTGACATCGCGCCCCACGATCAGGTGGCGTTTCAGCGCGACGAGTTGAGCGTGATCCTGTCGCTTTACGGGCGCATGGTGGCGGCCGGCGAATGGCGCGATTACGGCATTTCCTGCCTGCGCGAGGTGGCGGTATTCGCGGTCTTCCGCCGCACCGCCGAGCACCCGCTCTACCGGATCGAGAAGCGCCCCCGGTTGCAGGCGCGGCAGGGTCAGTATGCGGTGATCGGCATGGACGGCCGGATCCTGAAACGCGGGCACGACCTGCGCGCGGTGCTGCGCGTGCTGGAGCGCAAGTTGATTCGCGCGGTCGATTGAGGCATGGTCCCAAAAAGTGGTTACCGTTTTTGGGCTTCTCGAACATCCGACCTCAGACAGTCGGCACAAGTCCCGGCAGGCGCTTGCGCATCAGAACCGGGCCGTCTCCCTGTGTGTCGATGCGGGTCATGGCCTCGGCAATCGGCTCATACGCGACAGCCATGTGATGCGCGTTGGCGTGCAGCAGCGTCTGCGGATCCGCGACCCACGCGACATGCCCTCGCCAGAACACAAGATCGCCGCGTTGCAGGGGGGCGTCTTCGGGCAGCCCCGCGCCGAGGCTTTCCATCTGCGGGCCGCTATCGCCGGGGCAGGCCAGACCGCAGGCATGACAGGCCACCTGCACCAGCCCCGAGCAATCGATGCCGAACGGCGAATCGCCGCCCCAAAGGTACGGCGTGCCAAGATGCAGCGCGGCCACTGCCACCGGGTCGCTGTCCCGCGTCTCGACAGGAGCAAGATGCGCGCGTGGCACGAAACCGTGCGGCGTCTCGGCAAAACGGCCCTCCTCGGATAGGACACACAGCCGCGCACCGAACCCGAGGCTGACCCGCTCGCGGGTCTTGAAATCCGCAGCGGGATAGACGTGGGTGGCGCGGACGCGGACCCGGTGCGTGACGTGGCCCGACCCGAGCGCCGCGCGGGGTACGTAACCGCCATAGCCGTCGCGCAGCGCCGTGACCTCGGCCCAGTCCTCGTGCTGGTCCAGCAGACGCACGCCCTCGCCCATCCGAATCTGCCGGTCGCGCGGCCCGTCGGGGCTGCGGCACAGATCGACCAGCGGCGCGGTGACGAGAAACGTCCCGCTCACAGGCAGAGCGCCTCGGGCAAGGCCTCCAGCAGGGCGCGTGCGCCCATGCCGACGCCACCCTTGGGGCGGCCGGGGGCGGCATTGGGGCACCATCCATAGATGTCGAAATGCGCGTAAGGCCGATCCCCGGCAAAGCGGCGCAGGAACAGCGCGGCGGTGATCGAGCCCGCGAACCCGCCCGAGGGCGCGTTGTCGAGATCGGCGATCCCCGGCTCGATCATCGTCTCGTAGGGTGTGTGGAACGGCAACCGCCAGACCGGATCGGCAACCTTGGCCGCGCCGGCCTCCAGCGATGTGGCAAAGGCGGCATCGTCGGTGTAATAGGGCGCGAGATCCGGCCCGAGCGCCACACGCGCCGCACCGGTGAGCGTCGCCATCGACACCGTCAGATCCGGCGCATCCTCGGCAGCAAAGGCCAGCGTATCGGCCAGCACCAGCCGCCCCTCGGCATCGGTGTTGTTGATCTCGACCGTCAGGCCATTGCGCCCGGTCAGGATGTCTCCGGGCCGGAAGGCGTCCGCGCTGACGGAGTTCTCGACCGCCGGGATCAGCACCCGCAGGCGCAGCGGCAATCCGAGCGCCATGATCATGTGTGCAAGGCCCAGCACGGTGGCCGCGCCCCCCATGTCCTTTTTCATCAGACCCATCGAATTGCCGGGCTTGAGGTTGAGCCCGCCGGTGTCGAAACACACCCCCTTGCCGACCAGCGTCAGGGTCGGGCCGCTCTGTGCCCCCGTCTGGCCCCATGTCATCTCGACCAGCCGCGGTTCTTGGCTGGCAGCACGCCCGACCGCGTGGATCAGCGGGAAGTTGTCATTTATCAGTTCCGCCCCGCGCCGGCAGGTGATCTGCGCGCCGTGCTTTTGCGCAAGGTCGGTGCAGGCCGCCTCCAGCGCGCCGGGGCCAAGATCGTTGGCGGGCGTGTTGATCAGGTCGCGCGTCAGCGCCTCGCCCGCCGCGATCACCTCCAGCCGGGCGGCGTCCACGCCGTCGGGCGCCACCAGCCGCGCCTTGACCGGGGACTGGGCGCGGTACCGGTCGAACGCGTAATGCGACAACAGCCAGCCGAGCGCCTCGGTTTCGGCGTCGCCTTGGGGCAGGCCGTCCACCCGGTACGTGCCCTCGGGCAGGGCGGCGGCGATGCCCGCCAGATGAAACCGCCCGCGCTCGCGGGCGGCCTCGGACCCAAAGCCGCCGACCGCCATCGCGATCGCGCCGTGGGCATCCGGCACCACGACCGTGCGACCGAGCGCGCCGGTAAAGCCGGTGCTGCGCAGCCACGCGGCGACCTGCGGCGCCTGGTCTGCGATCCACGCCTCGCACGCGTCCTTCGTGACCAGGTGCAGGGGGATCGCGGGCGTGCCGGGGGCGGCGAATGTGAGGCTCATCTGGGCAACCTTTGCAACGGACTTTTGCCCGGCAGCCTAGCCGACTGCGCGCCACCTGCAACCCGTCAAATCATCCGCGTCAGCGCCGGATCAGTAGGAGTTGCCCTGCACATCCCATATCTCGCACAGCGAGCGTTCGCCGATCCGCAAGAGCCGGGCGAAGGTCGCGGCAAGCGAGACATGGTCGCCCGTGTCGATGCTGGCGGTCACATCCCCCGCCACCCGCGCCAGAAGCGACATGCCGATCTGATCGGCGATCGCGATCAGGCTTCGGGTGCTCTTGCGCATGTCCTCGATGCGGCCCTCGCGAGAGCAGCGTTCCGCATGGCTGAGCCGCGCGGCCAGTTCCTCGAGCGCGCGACAGACGATGTCTTCGGCCCCGGTTTCGCCAAGTTGGTCGAAGAGCGCGTCGAGTCTGTCCGGATCGAGCCGCACGCGTTCATCCTGTTTTAGCAATGTTACCTGTTCCACCGTCTCACCTGACTTTGTTGATCTTTACGTCCCCACGCGTTGCATCCTGCCCCCGTCAGGGTTCCTAAACGGTTTAAGGCAGCGCAAAATATCGCTCGAATTCGAGGCGATTTCCGATTATCCATTCGCGAATGACGCAAGTCCGGAGCCGCAATGAAACATGCCCGCCCGCTGCCCCCCAGTCTCGTGCACCGCTATCACGGCTGGAAAGCCACCAGCTATGCCGAGAACGCGGCCTGGTACCGCCACCTTGCCGAGCAGGGTCAGCACCCGCGTGCGATGGTCATCTCGTGCTGCGATTCCCGCGTGCCGGTGACGGCCCTGTTCGGAGCCGATCAGGGCGAGCTTTTCACCCATCGCAACATCGCCAATCTGGTGCCGCCCTGCGCTGTCGGGGGCGGCCAGCACGGCACGTCGGCGGCGCTGGAATTCGCGGTGACGGCGCTGAATGTGGCGCATGTCATCGTCATCGGGCATTCGTCCTGCGGCGGTGCCAAGGGCTGCCGGGAGATGTGCGCGGGAACGGCACCGGAACTGGAGCAGGACACCAGCTTTCTGGGGCCGTGGCTCGAAATCCTGCGCCCGGGCTATGAGCGGGTGCGCGAGATCGAGGATCCGGCCGCACAGCTGCGGGCGCTGGAGAAGCAGACCGTGGTCGTCTCGCTCGACAACCTGATGAGCTTTCCGTTCGTCGCCGACCGGGTGGCAGGCGGCACGTTGACGGTGCACGGGCTGTGGCACGATATCGGCTCCGGCGTGCTGGAGCAGTATGACGCAGGTCAGGACGGCTTCGTGCCGCTCTGATCTTGTGACGCCCTGCGCGGATGGGGCCGGGGTTGGGGTCTTGTGTATTCTTGCCGGGAAGACCGCCCGCGCGGCGTTTCGGGCCACGCGGGGGTGTGTTTGGTCAGGCCGCCTCGGATTGCGGGTCGAACCGCGAATAGAAGCCCTCGTTCCTGTCGGCCAACTCGCGCAGCAGATCCGGCGCGGCGAAGCGGCGCCCGAACTTTTCGGCAAGCTCGTCGCAGCGTTCGACCGCATAGGGCGTGCCGATGATGTCGAGCCACGAAAACGGCCCGCCCGACCACGGCGCAAACCCCCAGCCGAGGATCGCGCCGACGTCGCCTTCGCGGATGTCCTCCAGCACCCCCTCTTCCAGCGCACGCACGGCCTCGAGCACCTGCGCGAACATCAGCCGGTGCTGGACGAGCGTCAGATCGGGCTGCTCGGCGGCGCGGGGAAACTTCTCGGCGAGGCCGGGCCAGTAGCCTTGCCGCTTGCCCTGATCGTCATAATCGAAGAACCCGGCATTGGCCTTGCGGCCAAGCCGCCCTTCGCCTTCCATCCAGAAGATCACCTCGTCCACGGCCGCATCGGGATAGGCGTCGCCCATGGCCGCTTTCGTGGCGCGCGCGATCTTCGCGCCAAGATCGATCGAGGTTTCGTCCACCAGTTGCAGCGGCCCCACCGGAAAGCCCAGTTGCCGCGCCGCGTTGTCGATGAGCGGCGGCGCGACGCCCTCGGCCACCATGCGGATCCCCTCGTTGATGTAGGGGATGATGCAGCGATTGGCGTAGAAGAACCGTGCATCGTTGACCACGATCGGCGTCTTGCGGATCTGGCGCACGTAATCGAGCGCCTTGGCCACCGCGCGCGGGCCGGTCTTTTCACCCTTGATGATTTCGACGAGGTTCATCTTCTCGACCGGCGAGAAGAAATGGATGCCGATGAAATCCTCTGGCGTGTCGCTGGCGCGCGCAAGATCCGTGATCGGCAGGGTCGAGGTGTTCGTGGCAAAAACGCAGTCGCCGTCCACCTCCGCCAGAGCCTTCTGCGTGGCCTCGGCCTTGATTCCGGGATCCTCGAACACGGCCTCGATGATCAGGTCGCAGCCCTTCAGCGCGGCGTAATCCGTGGTCGCGGTGATCCGGTCGAGCGTCGCCTGCTTGCTGTCTTCGGTGGCCTTGCCGCGCCTGATCCCCTTGTCCATGAAATCGGCGGTGTAGGACTTGCCCTTGTCGGCGGCCTCTTGCTTCTGGTCGATCAGGATCACGTCGATCCCGGCCTGCGCCGAGACCAGCGCGATGCCCGCGCCCATCATGCCCGCGCCCATGACGCCAAGCGTCTTCACGTGCTGATCGGGGGCCTCGGGGCGATTGGCGCCCTTCTCCAGCGCCTCCTTGTTGATGAAGAGCGAGCGGATCATCGCCGAAGACGATGGGTTCAGCAGCACATGCGTGAACCACCGCGCCTCGATCTTGAGGGCCGTATCAAAAGGCACCAGCGCGCCCTCGTAGACCGCCGACAACAGCGCCTTCGCGGCCGGGAACGCGCCTTGGGTTCGGCCGTTGACCATCGCCGAGGCACCGACGAAGGTCATGAAGCCCGCCGGGTGATAGGGCGCGCCGCCGGGCATCTTGTAGTCCTTCTCGTCCCAAGGCTTGACGATCTTCGGCCCGGACAGAACCCATTCGCGGGCCTTTTCGATCAGTTGCTCGGCGGGCACGACCTCGTCCACGACGCCGGCGGATTTGGCCTTTTTGGGATCGTTCAGCTTGCCTTCCAGCAAGAGCGGCGAGGCCGCCATCGCGCCCATCTTGCGCACCAGCCGGGTGGTGCCGCCGGCGCCGGGAAAGATGCCGACCATGATCTCGGGCAGGCCGATCTTGGCGGATGCGTTGTCGGCGGCGAAGATCCGGTGACAGGCGAGCGGAATCTCCAGCCCGATGCCAAGCGCCGTGCCGGGCAGGGCGGCGGCGATCGGCTTGCCGCCCTTGTTCTTCTCGTCCATGCCGGCCCGCTCGATCTTGCGCAGGATGGCGTGCATGCCCATGACGCCGTCGAACAGCCCGCGGGCGGGCTCATCACCAGCCTCGTCGCGCATCTTCGCGATGGCGTTGAGATCCATCCCGCCGGCAAAGCTGTCGGGTTTGCCAGAGGTCAGGATCACCCCCTTGACGGCCGCGTCTGCCAGGGCATCGTCGATCAGTGCCTCGAGATCGGTGAAGCCCTGACGGGTCATCACGTTCATGGACTTGCCGGCCACGTCCCATGTGATGATCGCGACGCCATCGGCGCCTTTTTCCATTGTGAAATCGGTCATTGTCGCAACCTTTCCTTACACGCGTTCGAGGATCGTGGCGGCACCCATGCCGGAGGCTACACAAAGCGTGGCAAGCCCCGTGCCCTTGCCGGTGCGCTCCAGCTCATCCAGCAGCGTGCCGATGATGATCGCGCCCGTGGCCCCCAGAGGATGACCCATGGCGATGGCCCCGCCATTGACGTTGACACGGGATTGGTCGACGTCGAAGGCCTGCATGAAGCGCAGCACGACCGACGAGAATGCCTCGTTCACCTCGAACAGATCGATGTCGGAGATCGCCATGCCACTGTCGCGCAGTACCTTTTCGGTGGCGGGCACCGGGCCGGTCAGCATGATCGTGGGATCGGTGCCGATCTTGGTGGTCTGGCGGATGCGCGCGCGCGCCGTCAGGCCCCATGCCTCGCCGAATGCCTTGGACCCCACAAGCACGCCCGCCGCGCCGTCGACGATCCCGCTGGAGTTGCCGGCATGGTGGATGTGGTTGATCGCTTCGAGATGCGGGTATTTCAGCCTGGCCACGGCATCGAAGCCGGGCATGTTCTCGCCCATGTCCTTGAAGCTGGGCTTGAGACTGCCAAGCGACTGCATGTCGGTCCCTGGGCGCATATGCTCGTCATGGTCAAGAATGGGCAGGCCGTTCTGGTCGCGGATCGTGATGATCGAGCGGTCAAAGCGGCGATCCTCCCACGCCGCCGCCGCGCGGCGCTGCGATTCGACGGCAAAGGCATCGGCGTCGTCGCGGCTGATTCCATATTCGGTGGCGATGATATCGGCGGAGATGCCCTGCGGCACGAAGTAGCTGTCCATGGCGATCGAGGGGTCCACTGCGATCGCCGCGCCGTCGCTGCCCATGGCGACGCGGCCCATCATCTCGACCCCGCCGGCGATATAGCCGTCGCCGGCGCCCGCGCGCACTTGATTGGCGGCGAGGTTCACCGCTTCCATTCCGCTCGCACAGAAGCGGTTGATCGACAGGCCCGGAATCCGCTCGTCGAGGTCCGAGGCCAGCACGGCGGTGCGCGCGAGGCACCCGCCCTGTTCCATCACCTGCGTGGCATTGCCCCAGATCACGTCCTCGACCGCGTGGCCATGGAGCCCGTTGCGCGACCGCAGCGCGTTCAGGACATGCGCTGAAAGGCGCGGGGCGCTGACCTCGTGCAGGGCGCCGTCCTTGCGCCCCTTGCCGCGCGGGCTGCGCACGGCGTCATAGATATAGGCGTCGGTCATGTCGGTCTCCTTTGTCATTGCCGATCCGACGGGTTGCCGGGCATCAGCTCATAGGGGTGTTTCCATCCTGGCAGGCTCTGGATGTTCCCGATCCACCGGTCGATCTCCGGCCAGTCGCGGCGCTCAAACCCGAAGGGCTCGGGGTAGAAGAGATAGCCGCAACACGCGAGGTCCGCGTTGCTGAGCGCATCTCCCACGATCCAGTCGCGGCCCTTGAGGTGGGTGTCGAGCGCGGTATACGAGGCCTTCAGGCGGCCCCGCATGAAACTGATCACCTCTGCGGGGCGCTTGTCCTCGGGCAGAAAATTCATCAGGAAGCGCGTCATGCCGGCCTGCGCGCTGAGCTTGTGATTGTCCCAGAACATCCAGCGCATCACCTCGCGCGCCTGTTGTGGCGTGTCACCGGCGAACATTCCCGTCAACTCCGCGATATACATCTGGATGACGCCGGATTGCGTCAGGATGGTCTTGCCATCCACCAGCACCGGGACCTCGCCCATCACATTGAGCTCGCGAAACGCCTGTCTGCGCGTCTCGCCACCGAAGAAATCGACGAAGACCGGCTGCCAGTCGATGCCGGCCAGTTCCAGCGCGAGCGCCGCCTTGTAGGCGTTGCCGCTTTCGCCGAAGCAATAAAGCTGAAGGGTCATTCGCCTTCTCCGTGGTATATCAAGCATGGCAGGTGTCGGGTTGGAGTATTTTTGGCAAGATGAACCGGGCTGGGTTCACCTGACATTAACCTAGATGCGCTTTCCTTGGAGGCGCGGTACAGGCTGGAGAGCCGATGACCGCGCAAGGTGAAGCCCTGTTCCGGTGCCTGATGCCTGTCGGCCCGCGCATCGGACAGGGTGCTCCTGTCGCTTTCATCTTTCCCCAAATACTCCCGCCGGAGGCATCCCGGAGCGGCAACCCATGCCGACGGCTCGAATGTGGCGCCCCGCGCTGTGTGTGTCTTCGAGGTCATCCTTGGGGCCTCTCGTTCCTGAACCACCGTCAATTGCCGCTCAGCCGGCGGCGCTGGCGAACTGATCCGGCTCCAGCGCCATGACGGTGTCGGCACCGGTCTGGATCCGCGCGAGATGTGTGGCGGTCATCGGCAGGTGGCGGCTCATATAGTGACGCCCTGTCGCCAGCTTGGCCTCGAGGAAGGCCACATCGCCGTCGCCTGCGTCAAGCCCCGCCTTGGCCGCCTTCGCCATGCGCGCCCACATCAGCCCGAGGCAGACATGGCCGAAGAGATGCATGAAGTCATATGATCCGGCCAGTGCATTGTTGGGCGTCTTCATGCCGTTCTGCATGAAATACGTGCCCGCCGCCTGCAGATCCTTCGAGGCCGCCTTCAGCGGATTGAGGAATTGCGAGTCGAAATCCTCATCTCGCCCGGCATTGTCCCTGACGTAGGCTTTCATCATGTCGAACACCGCCATGATCGCCTTGCCGCCGTTCTGCGCCAGCTTGCGGCCCACGAGATCGAGCGACTGGATGCCGTTGGTACCTTCGTAGATCATGGTGATCCGCGCATCGCGCACGAATTGCTCCATGCCCCATTCGCGGGTGAAGCCCGAGCCGCCAAGGGTCTGTTGCGCCAGCACGGTCGTCTCGAACCCCTTGTCGGTCAGGAACCCCTTGATCACCGGCGTCAGCAGCGAGATCATCTGCTCGGCCTCCTCGTCGCCGGCGCGGACATGTGCGTCGATCAGCGACGCCCCCCAGAAGGTGAAGGCGCGCGCGCCTTCGACGAAGGCCTTCTGATCCATCAGGTTGCGCCGCACATCGGGATGCACGATGATCGGATCGGCGGGTTTTTCCGGCGCCTGCGTGCCGGTCACGTCGCGTCCCTGCAGCCGGTCGAGTGCGAAGCCCAGGGCGTTCTGATAGGCGACCTCGCCCTGGGCATAGCCCTGCAGCCCGACGCCGAGCCGTGCCTCGTTCATCATCGTGAACATCGCGCGCATGCCCTTGTGCGGCTCACCCACGAGATACCCGGTGGCGCCGTCGTAATGCATCACGCAGGTGGCGTTGCCGTGGATGCCCATCTTTTCTTCCAGCCCGCCGCACGACAGCGCGTTGCGCGCACAAAGGCTGCCATCCTCGTTCACAAGAAACTTCGGAACGATGAAGAGCGAGATCCCCTTGGTGCCTTCGGGCGCATCGGGCAGCTTGGCCAGCACCAGATGGATGATGTTGTCGACCATGTCGTGCTCGCCCGCCGAGATCCAGATCTTCTGACCGCTGATCTGGTATGTCCCGTCATCCTGCGGAACCGCCTTGGTGCGGATGAGGCCCAGATCGGTGCCGCAATGCGGCTCTGTCAGGTTCATGGTCCCGCCCCATTCCGAACTGACCAGCCTGGGCAGATAGGTCTGCTTCTGGGCGTCCGATCCGTGGGCGTGGATGGCGTTATAGGCACCATGGGTCAGGCCCTGATACATGTTGAAGGCCATGTTGGCGCCCGAGAACATCTCGCCCACCGCCGTGGATATCAGGTAGGGCAGGCCCTGCCCACCATAATCCGGGTCGCAATCCAGCGCGGTCCAGCCGCCGTCGCGTACCGTGCCGAAGGCCTCCTTGAAGCCGTCGGGCGTGCGCACCACGCCGTTCTCGAGGCTGCAGCCCTGACGGTCGCCCACCGGGTTGAGGGGGGCCAGCACCTCCGAGGCGATCTTGCCGGCCTCCTCGAGGATGGCGGAGGTGAAGTCGCGGTCGAGCTCGTCATAGCCGGGGATTTCGGAGGCGGAGACATTCAGCACATCGTGCAGGACGAATTGCATGTCGCGGGTCGGTGCGGTGTAGGTTGGCATATGTGTCTCTCCCTGGATCGGATGCCGGGCCGCATCACTCGGCGGCATTGCGGTTTTGCCTCAGCGAGGCGAGCATGCGCTCGCCCCATGTCATCTGTTCGCGCAACTCGGAGATCGCGGCCTCCAGCTCGTCGCGCTGCGCTTCCATCTCGGCCAGACGGGCCTGCGCCACCTCGTAGGCGCGGGCGATCTGGGTGTGTTGCCGGTCCCCCTTGTCATAGAGATCGAGCAACTGTCGCAATTCTTCCAGGCTGAAGCCGAAGCGCTTGCCGCGCAGGATCAGTTTCAGCCTCGCCCGGTCGCGCCGGGTGAAGAGGCGGCGTTGCCCCTGCCGTCTGGGCGACAGAAGCTCCTTGGCCTCGTAGAACCGCAGGGTGCGCGGCGTCACGTCGAACGCGTCGCACATCTGCCGGATCGTCATGATGTCGTCACTCATGGTCATGCCTTTGTCGCATCCCTTGTGGCCCCGTGTGTGGTGCCGACATGACCCTTGTTGTATACCGATACAACATCCGGGCGGGTTGACGTAACAACTACGCCACGTCACTTTTTGCTTGCCGTCAGATAAGGCAACGTAAGGCGCAGAGTGCGAAACTTTCTTGCCCCGTGCCCGCCCAGTGCCCGCCGCGTGCCGGCCCCGTGTCAGTCCAGGCTGGCCGCTGTCTTGTCGCGAAGCTCTTTCAGTTCGGCCATCGCCTCGTCGATCTGGCGGCGCTGTTCGGCCAGTTCGTCCAGCTGCCGGTCCGCAAGCGCGATCCAGCTGCGCATTTGCACATCGGTGCCTTCACGCTCGTAGATCAGTAGCCACTGGCGGATATCCTCGAGCGCGAATCCGAATTTGCGCCCGCGCAGGATCAGCGTCATGCGGGCGCACTCGCGGGGCCCGTATATGCGGGTCCGGCCGTCGCGTTCGGGCTGCAAAAGCTCGATGTACTCGTAATACCGCAGGGTGCGCGGTGTCACGTCGTATTTCGCGCACATTTCCTTGAAGCTCAGTCGCGTCTCCGACATCGGGCATCTCCGTCCGGTCAAGGCTCAAGCGTACCCGTGTCACGCGCGGCGTCAATGCCGGGGCCTCAGTTCAGTCAGTTCAGGAAGCCCGGCGCGAGCAGGTAGAATCCGTAGGCCATGATCAGGGCGGGCACCGCGGAATAGATCGTCGCCAGCACTGCGGCGCGCGGGTTGATCGCGATGGCCGGGAAAAGTGCGTCGCCATCGTTCGAGATCGCGTTGCCCATGAGCGCGGAGAACGGGATCAGCCCGTTGATGTAGAGCGTCGTCACCAGCACCTGCGGGCCGCAGCCCGGCACGAAACCGATCACCACCCCGATCAGCGGCAGAAGCGGCGCGACCGTGGCGAACATCGCCTCGAGGTCAAGCCCGCCATAGGCCGCCAGATAGTCATAGGCCAGATAGGCCCCGATCACCCAGACCGAGATGAACGCGGTTTCCTCGGCCACCCGCGTGACCGGCGGATCGGCACTGTTGGTCATCGCTGTCAACTGGGACGTCGCCCAGATCGCAAGACCGATGGCCGTTCCGGTCAGCCCAACGATCATGACGGGGATGTCGCCGAAGACGGCCTGGATCTCGGCCCCGGTCAACTGTGTGATCCCCATGACGAGCCCCGGCACGGCCACCGCCAGAAACGCCAGATCGCGGTGCCGCAGCTGTCCGATCCTCGGGATGATATGGCTGGTATCGGCCGTTCCGGACGTCATCGGCACGAGCCGCAGCGCGTCGATGATCCAGCCAGACAGGATGCCCGCGGTGAACGAAAGCGGCAACACGACCGCCGCCACATCGGGCCGCGTCGCGATCAGCAGGAAGGCGGCGTCGCCCATCGTCGCGGTCAGCGTCGCCACCACGGCGCCGAAACTCACATGGCCAGAACTGTAGGCGGCGACCACCACGACGGCCCCGCCGCAGCCCGGCGTGGCGCCCAACAGGGCCGCCAGCGGCACCTGGGCGCGGCGCGCCTTGTTCAGCGTCTCGCCGATATTGAAGCGAAATACCCGCTCGGAGCCATAAAACAGCAGCAGTGTCGCGGCGACGAAGGCCGAGACCTGCACATAGGCGTCCACCATCAATTCGCGCGTCAGCTCGCCAAATCCGCCGGGCACCAGCGCGAAGGCCAGAAGAAGCAGCGCAACGAACAGCCGCTTGGGCCGCAGCGGCTGCCCGAGCCACTCCGTCGTGGCGTATGCGCCGGCTTGCATGCTCATTGCGCGGGCCTTTCGTGCAGTTGCTAATCATTCGCAATCGCGGAAATAAGGGGTTGATGCATACCTGTCAAGGTCGAATAAGGTGGGGCGCGATCTGACGCATCCGGCAAGATCCAAGAGAGGCGACATGAGCGATACAGACACGGCCCGCGAATTCATGGAAGGCCTGCCGCATGCGCGGGCGCTTGGTCTGCGGCTGGTGCAGATGGGCGACGGCACGGCAGAGATCGAGATGGATTACGACACCCGCCTGATCGGCGATCCGGAAACCGGCGTGATCCATGGCGGCGCTGTGTCGGCGCTGATGGATACCTGTTGCGGGGCTGCGGCGATGAGCCATCCGGCGTCAAGCGGCGGCACTGCGACCCTCGATCTGCGCATCGACTACATGCGCCCCGCGACACCCGGCCAGACCATCCGCGCGCAGGCCGAATGCTATCACGTCACGCGCTCCGTGGCCTTCGTGCGCGCCCGGGCGACCGATGACGACACAGCGCGCCCCGTGGCCGCCGCCACCGGCAGCTTCACCGTGGAGGGCGGCTGATGGCGCGCCCTCGCCCGGAACCTGTGCAGGTGGTCAAGCAGCGCCGCGACGCGGCCCTCAGGGCGCTTGTGGCGGGGGTGCCCTATATCGGCTTTCTCGGGGTGGAGTTCGAGCGCCGTGGCGACGAGCTGACAGGCGTGATGCCGTTCGACGAGAAACTCATCGGCAATCCGCTCCTGCCGGCGCTGCATGGCGGGGCCACGGCGGCGTTTCTGGAGATCACCTCGATCATCGGCCTCAGCTGGGGGATGCTCTGGGACGAGGTCGAGACCGGCGCGGTCGATCTGGAAACCCTCAAGGCGGGCCGTCTGCCGCGCCTGCCCAAGACCATCGATTTTACCGTCGATTACCTGCGCTCGGGTCTGCCGCGCGACGCCTATGCGCGCGCGCAGGTGAACCGCTCGGGTCGGCGCTATGCGTCGGTGCATGTCGAGGCGTGGCAGGACAATCGCGGGCGCCCGTTCGCGCAGGCGACCGGTCATTTCCTGATGCCGCGCCGCGATGAGTGAGCCGGCGCGCGCGCAGATCCCGGTCAGCCCGATCACCCATGCCCGCGTCCTGAAGATCGCCCTGCCGATCGTGATCTCCAACGCCACGGTGCCCATTCTGGGCGCCGTCGATACCGGCGTGGTGGGGCAGTTGGGGCAGGCCGCGCCCATCGGCGCGGTCGGCATCGGCGCGGTGATCCTGACGGGGATCTACTGGGTCTTCGGGTTTCTGCGGATGGGCACGACCGGGCTGACCAGTCAGGCGCATGGCGCGGGGCAGGAGGGCGAGGTCGCGGCTCTTCTGACCCGCGCGCTGATGATCGGGCTGGCCGGTGGCGCAGCACTGATCGCGCTGCAGGTGCCGATCTTCTGGGCCGCCTTCGAACTTGCGCCCGCCAGTGCGGAGGTCGAAAGCCTCGCCCGCGACTACCTCGCCATCCGCGTCTGGAGCGCGCCGGCGATGATCGCCGTCTTCGGCGTGACCGGCTGGCTGATCGCGCAGGAGCGCACGCGCGCGGTGCTGGCCATCCAAGTGCTGATGAACGGCGTCAACATCGTGCTCGACCTGTGGTTCGTGCTGGGGCTCGACTGGGGTGTGACGGGTGTCGCGCGGGCAACGGTGATCGCCGAATGGGGCGGGCTCGCGATAGGTTTCTGGTTCTGCCGCGATGCGTTTGCGGTGCCGGCGTGGCGCGACTGGCCGCGAGTCTTCGACCCGGTCCGCCTGCGCGTCATGGTGGCGGTCAACACCGACATCCTGCTGCGCTCGCTCATGTTGCAGGTGATCTTCATCTCGTTCCTGTTTCTCGGGGCCGATTTCGGCGATGTGACGCTGGCGGCCAATCAGGTGCTGTTGCAGTTCCTGCATATCACCGCGCATGCGCTGGATGGCTTTGCCTTCGCCGCCGAGGCGCTGGTCGGGCAGGCTTACGGCGCGCGCACAGCAGGCCATCTGCGACGCGGCGCGCTGATGACCAGCGTCTGGGGTCTGGTGGTCTGCGGCATGCTGGCCATCGGCTTTGCCGGGTTCGGCGGCGCGATCATCGACATCATGGCCAAGGCGCCCGAGGTCCAGACCGAGGCGCGCAGCTTTCTGGTCTACATGGTCGCCGCCCCCGTTCTGGGGCTGGCGGCGTGGATGCTCGACGGGGTGTTCATCGGCGCCACGCGCTCGCGCGACATGCGCAACATGATGGCGGTCAGCCTTGCGGTCTATGTGGTGGCGGCGGCGAGCCTCGTGCCGATGCTTGGCAATCACGGGCTGTGGCTGGCGCTTCTTATCAGCTTCTTGGCGCGCGGCGTGACGCTCGGTCTGCGCTACCCCGCGCTGGAGCGCGACGCGCGGGCCGGGTGAGCGTCGATGCGCGACCCGGATCTGGCGGATCTTGCGCGGACGCAAGACGCGAACGCGCCGCCGCGCAGCGCCCGACCGCCCCCTCGGACGGGCGCTTTTGTGACCTCGCAATCCCGCAACAGGGTCGCAAGACGTTGCCACCATAAAGCGCGTCGTACGAGCGTGTCGGCGCCCACCCGGCGGTCGGGCGCTGCGCGGCCGCCAGGCCGGCCCCTACTCCCGCGTGCGCAGCCGGGACCGCTGCACGACAAACACCGTCAGCAGCGGCAGCCCGACGGTGATCACGGTCACCACGATCAGCAGGATCCCAAGCTCGGAATAATCGGCGGGGGTCGTCATCTCGCCGGTCTCGGGATCGGTCACCTCGCGGGTGATGACCAGCATCTCGTTGAGGTATTTCGTCAGCAACGAGCTCGCCGAGAGCGCCAGATTGGTGAAAGATGCCATCACCGCAAAGAACGTGGCCTTGAGATCATTCGGCGCGTTGCGTGCGATCCAGGCGAGCATCGGGATCATTGCGACCTGCCCAAGCGGCGATTCGATCGCCGTGTCGATGATCGCGATGAACCGCGCATCGACCACGCCGCCGGTCAGCGGGGCGGTGATGTCCTGGATCCCGTAGTAAAGCCCGATATTGGGCAGCGACAGGATCCCGCCCGCCACTGTCAGAAGCACGATGATGTAGGCGATCGGCCGGCTGGCCATCAGCGGCCGCAGCACCACCATCCCGACCAGCGTCAGCACCGACCCGATGAGCGACAGGATCGACAGGAACTGCTGGTCAAACCCCAGAACGTCGATGGAAAACCACGTGTAGCCGTCGCCGGGGCGCGGCACGGCGCGAAAGATGAAGATGATCAGCGCCGTGCCGATCAGCGCGCGCGCCTGCGCCGGCTCCAGCACGGCGATCAACTGCCGCATCAGAAGCAGCACGATCACCATGGAGCCGGCAAAGATGATCTCCTGCCCGTAGGCGATGTCGCTCAGCCCCACGGTCAGCGAGATCGCCACGAACCCCGCGCCGCCGATGAAATACCACGGGTTGGGCGTGGTCTTCTCGTCGGGCCGCTCGAACAGCGTGTCGACCTCGGCGGGGCTCAGCCCGCCCTTGATCAGCCCGCGCCTGGCGCGGATCTTCTGGATGCCGGCCAGCACGACGCCCGACACCGAGACCAGCGGGATCGCCAGCGCGCTCAGATAGATCGTCGCATAGACCTCGCGCTTGGCGGCCCCGTCCAGCGTCTCGATGCCGGAAAACATCGTGATGTTGAGCGCCGCGACCGCCACCGTCCCGAGGATCAGCGCGAAGCGTCCTAGCGTCTGCATTGTCGTGTGCATCGCGCGGGACTGCTCCAGCCCGATCTCGCGGCCCTCATTGTCGACCTGCGGCACGGCCTCGACCGACATCGCGTCGGCCACCGCGTCCTGCACGACCAGCCCGCAAGGTGCCAGGATATACGAGGTGATGTACCACGCGCTCATCGGCATGATGGCGGTCATCATCTCTGTCTGGGTCAGCAGCAGATACATGATGAGGACCGACAGCCCGATCAGCCCTGCGCCGAAATAGACCATCAGCCATTTCCAGCGCCAGATGATGTCCACGAGATGCCCCAGCGGCATCTTCAGCGCCCAGGGCAGCCCCGCCCAGAACGCGAGCCCCGCAAGAAAGGCCGCCGACAGATCGAGATATTCCTTCACGAAGAAGGTGCCCACGATCATCGTCAGCCCGGAGAACCCGGCGGCGAAATAGACCATCAGCGGCGGCAGGAATGTCCAGCGCATCTGCCGTCCCAGATCGAATACCACCGCGTCGATCCATGTGCCGATCCGGGCAGTGGCACTCATCGCGTGCCTCCCGCCCCCGGCCAGTGCGCGGCGCTTTCCGACAGGGCAGTCACAAGGATATCGAGCATCTCCACCGGCAGCATCAGCAGCATCTTCGGCGCCGTGACCGACAGATGCACTGGCCCGAGTGCCGTGTTCGAGGTGCCGATCATGCCATCAGGCGCAAAATTCAGCCCCCCGATGGGAAAGGCCAGACCGTCCGACGCGCCCTCGACCGCACCCAAGGGAAAAAGCGACACACGGCATCCCTCATGCAGCGGCAGATGGATCGAGGGCGGGCAGAGGACCATCAGATCGGTCTCGCCCAGAAGCAGGCAGCGCTGCCCCGGATGGCGCACCAGCGTGTTGCAGACCGCCATCTGATGATCCAGACGCTCACCGCAGAACCCGACACCAAGGATCAGCGGCGCGCTCACCCGGCGCAGGCACTTGTCGAAATCGGTGCTGTCCTGATCGGCCATCAGGTGCAGGGTCGCGGGATCGAGCCGGCCGCGCGCCGCATCCGACATGCTGTCGAAATCCCCGAAAACGGCGCGGGGGGTCACCCCGTGGGCCAGTGCGCGATCCGCACCGCTATCGGCGGCGACAACCTCTGGCGCGTGGCGCAGGGCCGTGTCGAGCAGGCCGGAAGACACCCGTGCCCCGCCGATCAGCGTGACCGGCGATTTTGCATGCACAGTCATTCTCGAACGTCCTTTTCGTTGTGTTTACCCGTCCATGTCACAATTTGACCACGAAATGATACTCTAAGCATCATCAAAACGCGCTGCTTTGGCCCGTGTCGCAATCGTAAAATGCAATTGACGGCGAAAGAGGTCAAAGAGGTCACGGCGGAAATACGGCGGAAAGAAGGGGGGGGGCGACATGGCGGAGGTCGGCAAGACCCTCACGGTCTCTTACGGGGCTTTTTCCTGCGCGCTGGACGGGTTTGACGACCCCTTGCAGATCATGGCGGCGATCCTCGATTATCTGCGGTATCTCGAGGCGATCGCCAGCGATCCCGGTGTCGCGCCGGGCGCGCCCGACATCGACATCCTGACCGGCATCGCGACGCGCGGCATGGACCGGCAGGTCGAGGTTCAGAGGCAGGATGGTGGGATTGTCCTGCGGGCCGTGCCGGCGCAGGGGACGGGAGCCGGCATTGCGGATATGCAGGGTCATGTGGCGCAGCGTGTCGGGTCCGCGGTGCCGGGCCGCACGGCCGACAGACAGCCCTCCGGCGGCACGGACCACGCGACAGCGGCCCGGGTTCTCAGCGCCCGGCGGGCGGATCCTTCGCGGCTGATGACCGGCGATGCGGGGGATCACCGGGCGCGGAAAGGGGATGTGGCCAACCCTCCTGACCGGATCCCGCGCGATGCCGCGCATGCGCCGCCTTCGCCAGAGGTGGAGCGCGCGTTGCAGCGCGAGCTTGCCAGCCTCGCGGCCGACCGGGCAGCCCTTGCTGCTCGCGATGCGGCCCGCGATGCGGCACGCCCGGGCACCGCCAATGCGGACCGGAGACCGCCGGCCGAGTCGCCGGACGATCTGGCGCGGATATTCGAGGAAACCGATGGCCATCTGGAAACCCCGGCCTCCAGCCGGCGGCGCAACGCGATCCAGTACCTGCGCGCCGCCGTCGCCGCGACCCGGGCCGAGACAGGCATGCCGGCGCTGCCGCATCGCGACCGGGAGGGCATCCCGGGCCGGTCCGGTTCACACGCGGCGGCGCGCCTTCGCCAGGCGCGGATTGCGCCCCACCGCGCGCAGGCGGTGTCCCCCGTGGACCTCGCGACCGAACCGCTCCGGTTCGTGTCAGATCAACGTGACGACGCCTTGCGGGGGGCAGAGCACGCACAATCGGACACGCCCCCGGAGGATTTCAAGACCTACGCCGCACGGATAGCCGCCACCGGATTGCCCGACCTGCTCGAGGCGGCGGCGGCTTATCTGGTCGATATCGAGGGGCATTTGCGGTTTTCGCGTCCCATGCTGATGGAAAAGCTCGACCAGATCGGCGTGGCCGATGTCCGCGAGGACATGTTGCGCGCCTGTGACAGGTTGCTGCACGAGGGCAATCTGCGCAAATGCCGCGACGGGCGCTATGCGACGACCGACAGAACGCGATTTCGCGCGGTGCCACGGGCGGTTTCCGGGCAGCGCTCCTGACCGGTGCGACGGATGCGGGTGCCGGAGCCGCGCCCCACCGGGCCAGAAAAGGGTTTCAGCCCCGAAATCCGGTTGCGATGACGAATTTTTCCGAGCTGTCGGCGCGCGACGCGGGCGGCTTGACGTTCGCAACCTTGGTGAATCGCTGTTTGAGCAGGGTCTGCAACTCGCCCTCGGCACCGCCCGCCAGCACCTTCGACACGAAGGTGCCACCCTCGTCGAGCACATCGAAGGCCAGCCATGCGGCCGCCTCGCACAGCGCCACGATGCGCAGATGATCGGTCTGCTTGTGCCCCGAGCTTGATGCCGCCATGTCCGACATCACCACATCCGCAGGGCCCTCCAGCCACGCCTTGACGCGGTCGTCGGCCCCGTCCTCCATGAAATCGAGCTGATGCAGTTCGCACCCCGCGATCGGCTCCAGCTCCTGCAGATCGACACCCAGTATACGGCCCTGCGCCTTGCCGCGCTTCTCGCCAAGCGCGTTGATCCGTGGCACGGCGACCTGACACCAGCCGCCCGGCGCGCAGCCCAGATCGACCACGCGCGCGCCCGGCACCAGAAAGCGGTACCTGTCGTCAAGCTCCATGATCTTGTAGGCGGCACGCCCGCGGTACCCCTCGGCCCGCGCGCGCGTCACATACGGATCGTTGAGCTGCCGCTGCAGCCAGCGCGTCGATGAGGGCCGCCGCCCCCGCGCGGTCTTGACCTGAACCGTCAGATCGCGCTGCCCGCGCCCCGAAGTGTTCTTGCCATCCGGTCCCTTGGTCATCGGTCGGCCCCATCTATCAATACACCCGTCGTGGCCATCTGCGCGTAAAGCATCCCCTCGCGCAAGCCCCGGTCGGCCACCGACAGCCGGTCGGTCGGCCAGCACCGCAGCAGCGCCTGCAGGATCGCGGCGCCCGACATGATCAGCGCCTGCCGGTCCTGCCCGATGCGCGGATCGCTACGCCGTCCCGCCGGGCCGAGCGTCAGATAGTTGCGGATCACCTTGTCGATCTCGTCGCTGGTCATGGTCAGCCCGTCCACCTTGTTGCGGTCATAGCGCTTCAGGCCCAGATGGCTGGCGGCCACGGTCGTCACCGTGCCGCTGGTCCCGACGATCTGGAACCCCTCGCGTGTCTGCTCGTCCTTGTAGGGCGCGAATTCGGCGAGGTTTTCCTCGAAGAACCAGCTCATCAGCGCAAAGCGCGCGCTGTCCTCCATCACGTCGTGGAACTGGTCGCGCAATGTGGCCACGCCCAAAGGCACGCTGATCCAGTCGACCACCTTGGCCGTCGGCCCGTCATCGCTGCACTGAAAGCCCAGATGCATGCGCGCGATCGCGCGGCGGCGCTCGGCGGGGGGCACGTCGCGCAGGTCGATCCACACAAGCTCTGTCGAGCCGCCGCCGATATCCACCACCAGAAGCTGATCGGTGCGCGAACTGACCAGCGGCGCACAGGAGACCACGGCCAGCCGGGCCTCTTCCTCGGGCGAGATGATGTCCAGCTTCAGGCCAGTCTCACGCTCGACGCGCTTCATGAAATCCATGCCGTTGACGGCCCGCCTGCAGGCCTCGGTCGCGACCAGACGCATATGCTCCACCTTGTGTCTGCGCAGCTTTTGCCGGCAGACCCGCAAGGCCTGTATCGTGCGATAGATCGACGCCCGCGACAGCCGGCCCGAGCGCTCCAGCCCGGCCCCAAGCTGCACGGTCTTCGAAAAGCTGTCCACGACTTTGAATTGAGCGCCCTCGGGTCGGGCGATCAGCATGCGGCAACTGTTTGTTCCCAGATCCAGTGCCGCATATAGCGGCAGTTGATCCGGCAGGGTTAGTGCGGGGCTCTCAACCGGTTTCGGGAATGCGCCCGCACTTTCGGGACGCTTGGGCGCCATGACGACACGCCCTCCATTTCTAGTTGTGTCTAAGGTAGTCTTATCCGCGCTGTCGTGCAAGCGTCGCGCGTCATGTTGCATGTCATGTCGCATTTCTGGCGCGCTTCACTGGCCCGAGACGACCACCACCTCGACCCGGCGATTGCGCGCGCGCGCCGCCGACGTGTCATTCGCCCCGCGCGGCGCCAGATATCCGATGCCATGCGCCGCGATCCTTGCCGCCGGCGCGTCATGGGTCTCGATCAGATACCTGCGCACCGCCTCGGCCCGGGCCCGCGACAGCCCGATATTGCCGTCAATCGCGCCCACCGTATCGGTATGCCCGACCAGCGCGATCTCGAGATCGCGCTGCGCGCGCAGCATCCCGGCAAGCGTGGCAAGGCTGTCATACGGCCCGGCCCCGAGCGTGGCCTCCCCGGAGGCGAAATCCAGCCCCCTGAGCACGGCATAGCCGTCGCTGCGCAGTCGGTCCGCGAGGCTTTCGGCGGTGTCGCCCTGGCGTCCGGTCCCGCCGTCTTCGGCGACCGGCTGCGTGGCGGCTAGAGTGGCGCGGCGCAGATGCGTGACCTGCACATAGCCGCGCCCGCCCCGGGTGCTGACGATCAACGCGGCATGCCGGCTGTCCTCGCCTGCGCCGCGCGTCGCCAGAAGGTAGCGAAAGTCGAAGAGATCGACGAACATCGCGGGCGCCGGCAGGATCGGCAGGGTGACGCGGAAATCGAAGCCCCCGCACGCATCCGAGGCGCAGTGATAGATCACCGACCATCCCGCATCCTTCAATGCCGTGCGCAGGGGATCGAGGATCTGCAGCGTGCTGTGCCCGCGATCCGGCAGGCGCCACGCGCGGCTGTGGATATCGCCGTCGCGCCGCATCCGCGGTACGGTGTCGCCGTCATGAGGCCCCGTCGGCAGATGGATGGTCTCGGCCTCGCGCGTGACATCGGCGGTCTTGTCCGCGCCCTCGGGCACCGGCAGATCAAGCGCAAGCCCCGCGCCCGCCAGACCGATCAGCCCCGCGACGAGACCCGCGCGCAAGCCTCTCATCGGGCCGCTCTCATCGGGCCTGTGCGTGATACTCTGGGTTGGGCTGCATCCCGGTAGCCGAGGCCACGCGGTTGGTCATGCTGAAAAACCCCGCCACGTTGGCGATGTCCCAGATGTCGCGCTCGCCAAAGCCCGCCTCGCGCAGGGCCGCGCGGTCGACCTCGACAATCTCCGACGACGCCTTGGTGACCTTTTCGGCAAAGCCCAGCATCGCGGTCTGGCGGGCATCGAGCAGGGCCGCGCGCCAGTTCATCACCATCGCCTCGCCCAGGGCGGGATCGCCGGACAATTGCCGCACCGCAGCCCCATGGGCCACCTGACAATACCAGCAGCGATTGATCGAACTGACCACGACCGCGATCATCTCGCGCTCCAGCTTGCTCAGCCCGCTCTCGCCCAGCATCAGATCGTTATAAAGCGCGGTGAAGGCGTTCAGCTTGTCGATATGATGCGCATAGGCCTTCAGAACATTGGGGACCATGCCAAGCTTTTCGGTGCAGATGTCGAAATATTTCCGCGTCTCGTCGGGCAGCGGATCGACCATCGGCAGATCCAGCGCGGTGGTCTGGTCGGGTTGGGTCATGGCAGGTTCCTCCTCTCGGCTCAGTCCTTCAGGCGGTAATGATACGTGCCCATCTTCGCAAAGCCCATCGAGGAATACAGCCCGTTCGCCGCGGCGTTGGACTGCGTGCAGAGCACCGCGAGGTGCGCCGCGCCATGCCGCGCGGCCCAATGGGCGGCCTCGACCATCATCCAGCGCCCGAGGCCCGCGCGCCGGTGGGCGGGGCGCACCTCCAGCGCATGCACCACGGCGATGCGCCCGTGCAGCGCGACAAAGCCCGTGGCGGCGGGGCGGTTGTCATGGCGTCCGAAAAGTCCTGTTTTCGACCCCGCCGCGCGTTCCATCACGGCGACACGCTCCGGGCCGATACCGCCCTCGGCCCAGAGTTCGCGCATGATCTCCAGCGGCTCCCAGATCGCGAAGGTGGTCACGCGCGGCGGGGTCTGCTTGGTCAGCGCCGTGATGGGGGCGGCATGGATGTTTGTCGGATCGACGATGCGGTAGCCGTGCGCTGCGAGATCGGGATCAAGCGCGTCATCATCCGCCCATATCTGGAACAGCGCGTGCTGCCCCAAGTCCTGCATTGCCGCCTCGGCGCGGCTCAGCTCGTCGGGCGACAGGGCCCGGGATGCCGTCGCCGCCGACACGCGCTTGCCGCCGCCGCGCCCGTCGCGGATCGTGACCGGCCCGAGGGTCTGCCGGTCCGCGGGCGGCCATGTCGCCTCGATGGCGGGCTGAAGTGTTGGCAGGTCGGGAATCATTCGGCGACCATTTCCGACAGCTCGGCCATCGCCGCATCGACCTGCGCGCCATCATGACCGCGCACCACGACGTTGACCCCATGCGCGCCGCCGCGCATGAACGGGTAGGATCCAAAGGTCAGATCCGGATAGCGCGCCGCGAGATCGGTCAGCGGCCCGGCGATATCGCCCTCGCCGCGCGCCACGTCCAGCGATTGCGACAGGATCGGCGCGCCACCGGTGATGGTGGGCAGCACCGAGGCGACCATCGCCTGAAAGATCGTCGGCACGCCGGCCATCACATGCACGTTCCCGAGGCTGAACCCGGGTGCCGCACTGATGGGATTGTCGATCAGCGTGGCGCCCTCGGGGATGCGCGCCATGCGCAGCCGGGCCTCGTTCAGGTCCTGATCGCGGGCCGTGTAGAACTGTCGGAGGATTTCGCGCGCATCGTCGCGCACCGAGATCGCACGGCCAAAGGCGCGCGCCACGCTCTCGGCGGTGATGTCGTCATGTGTCGGCCCGATCCCGCCGGAGGTGAACACCACGTCATGCGCCCCGCTCAAGGCGCGCACCGCCGCGACGATGGCGTCGGCGTCGTCGCTGATCACCCGCACCTCGCGCAGATCGACACCGGCGCGCGTCAGCTCAGAGGCCAGATAGGGCGTGTTGGCGTCGCGCGTCCGGCCCGACAGGATCTCGTCCCCGATGACAAGCATGGCGGCGGTCGGGTTGGGCATGGCGCGGGCCTTTCGGGTAGCTGCGGATGCCTCGGGTATAAGCGCGCCACAGGTGGTTTCAAGGGCGGTTTCACCCCCTCTGTTGGGCCGCCGGCCCGGTCACATGTCGCGGCCCTGACCCGCCGGACCCTGCATCTGCAGCGACAGCGCCAGCTTGTCGGCAAAGCCGCACAGATCGCGGCCGATGGTGGCACGGCGGCGCGGCGTGAGGCGCCGCACCGGCCCGATCGCGCCGATGCTGAACGTGGCGCCGATATTGCCGATCCGGATCGGGGCCGCGACCGACGAGACGCCGACCTCGATCTCCTCGACACATTCTGCATAGCCGGCCAGCCGGATCGCCTCGAATTCCGCGCGCAGGGCGCCCGCATCGTTCTTGGTCTGCGGGGTGTAGCTGCGCATCGGGCCGCGCAGGATCTCTTCGCGAAACCCGTCCTCGGCAAAGGCCGCGATCACCTTGGAACACGAACAGGCATGCATCGGACGAAACCCGAGGCCGGGATGCACGAAGGACCGCGCCGTGTCCTGCGGGGTCTCGACATGGATGATCTCCACGCCCCGGTTGCGGTAGCGCGACAGGAACACCGCCTCGCCGAACTGATCGGCGGCGTCGCGAAGCGTCGGCGCGGCGGCGCGGGCCGCGTCGACATCCGTCTGCCCCAGCAGCGCCAGCCGCACCAGCCGTTCGCCGATCAGGTACCGCCCCGGTTCCGGCTCATCGAGCAGGCGGTGCCCGGCCAGCGATTGCAGCAGCCGGTAACAGGTGGGACGCGGCAGGCCGGTGGTATGCTGGATCTCCGTGGCGGTGACCGCGCGCCCGGCAATGGCCACGGTTTCCAGCAGATTTGTCAGACGGTCCAGATGCATGCATGCCTCACAAAATGAACATTTGTCTCATTTAATAAAATCTGCTAGCCAAAGTCAACGATGTCCTGGGCAGAGAGAGGGAGAGACGGATGGAGTGTTGCGGACCGGGCTATGCCAGCCCTGCGGAGGCGATCAAGGCCCCGCGCGAGAACCTGCTTTACACGATCGCGATCTATACCGGCACCGGTATCCAGAAGCCCGATTATCTGGCGACCGTGGATGTGGATCCCGAGAGCCCCACCTATTCCGAGGTGATCCACCGGCTGGAGATGCCCGGCATCGGCGACGAGCTGCATCACATGGGCTGGAACGCCTGCTCGTCGTGCCATGACGATGCGGGCATGTCGCGCAAATACCTTCTGCTGCCGGGGGTGCGGTCGAACAACATCCATGTCGTCGACACCGCCACCGATCCGCGCGCGCCGCGCCTGCACAAGGTCATCGACGGGGCCGAGATCAAGTCGAAGACCGATCTGTCGGGCCCGCATACCGTGCATTGTCTGGGATCCGAGATCATCATCTCTTTCCTGGGCGATGCCAAGGGAGAGGCTCCGGGCGGCTACCTGCATCTCGACAAGGATTTCGAGATCCTCGGCCGCTGGGAAAACTCGATGGGCGACATCAAGTTCGGCTATGATTTCTGGTATCAGCCGCGCCACAACGTGATGGTGTCCTCGGAATGGGCCGCGCCCAACACCTTCATGCCGGGGTTCGACCTGGAAGAGGTCGGGCACCTCAAATACGGGCGCGAACTGCATTTCTGGGATTTCGAGAAGCGCGAACCGATCGAGACGATGTATCTGGGCGAGGACGGCCTGATCCCGCTGGAAGTGAAGTTTCACCACGATCCCGACAGCACGCATGGCTTCTGCTGCGCCGCCCTCAGCACGAATGTCATCCACTGGTGGCGCGACGCGGCGGGCAAGTGGCAGTGGGAAAAGATCATCGATGTCGCCAACGAGCCGCATCCCGAATGGCCGATTCCCGTGCCGGGCGTGATGTCGGCGCTGCTGGTGTCGATGGATGACAGGTATATCTACATCAACAACTGGCTGCATGGCGACATGCGCCAATACGACATCACCGACCCGCACAATCCCAAACTCACCGGACAGGTCTGGATGGGCGGCCTCTTGGGCCGCGCGCCGGTCGTCAACGGCGTCGAGATGTCGGGCGGGCCGCAGATGTTCCAGCTTTCGCTTGACGGGCGCCGGCTTTACGTCACCACCTCGCTGTTCTCGACATGGGACAACCAGTTCTACCCCGAGATCCGCGAGAAGGGCGGCGTGATGGTGCAGATCGACTGCGATCCCGAAAATGGCGGCATGACCCTCAACCCCGATTTCATCGTCGATTTCGGGCAGGAACCCAACGGCCCAAGCCGCTGCCACGAGGCGCGCTATCCGGGCGGCGATTGCACGAGCGATATCTGGCTATGACAACGCATACCGTCACCATATCCAATCGAGACGACGCCACCTTTGAGGTCGAGGCGCGCCGCCCGCTGCTGGACAGCTTGCGCGAAAAGGGCGTCGATCTGCCTTACGGGTGCAAATATGGCGGCTGCATCACCTGTGCCGCGCGGCTGACCGAAGGCTCGGTCGATCAGCGCCGGCAGGTCGCGCTCAACAATCGCCAGATCGCCGAGGGCTACGTGATTCTCTGTGTGGCGCGCGCCACGTCCGATATCACGCTGGAAATCGGCGTCGAAAGCCACGGACGGCTGTACCGAAACCCGTTTCTCGACCCGCTGCAACCCCATGAATTGAAGGCCGATATCGCCACATCCAAGGAGACCTGAGATGGACCATACCCAACCTTATTCCGACGCCTATCTGCAGGACATCCTGAAATCGGTCAAGACCATCGCCATGGTCGGCGCCAGCCCCGACAAGACCAAGTTCAGCTACGGTGTGCTGCGCGTTCTGGGCGAGACGGGCTATGACATGATCCCCGTCAATCCGCGCCCGGGGCTCGACGAGATCCGCGGGATCAGGGTCTATCCCACCCTCGCCAGCATCGACCGGCCCGTGGATATGGTGCAGGTGTTTCGCCGCGCCGAGGATCTGATGGGTGTGACCGAAGAGGCGATCGGGATTGGCGCAAAGGTGCTCTGGGGCCAGATCGGCGTGGTCGATCACGACGCGGCCGCCATGGCCGAAGAGGCGGGGATGCGCGTCGTCATGGACCGCTGCCCCAAGATCGAACTGTTCCGCCCGTTCTGGAAGCCGAAACTGCATCTCGCGATTTGACGGGCGACAACGCAACCCCGAAAGGATGACGCCATGGCGCAGACCATCACAAGAAGTTCAAGGGACATCGTCAAGGCAGCCTTGGGTGCGGTGCCCGCCGTCAGCGTCGAAGAGGCTCTGACGCTGGTCAAGAGCGACGCGCATGTCTTTGTCGATCTGCGCGACGGCGGCGAGCAGGCCCGTACCGGCATCATCCCCGGCGCGATCGCCTCGTCGCGCGGCATGATGGAATTTCACATCGACCCCGCAAGCCCGGCCCACAAGCCTGAATTCAATCAGGACAAGACCTATGTCTTCTACTGTGCGTCGGGTGGCCGTTCTGCGATTGCAGCCCTGGTGGCGATGGAGATGGGCCTCGGGCCGGTGGTGAACCTGTCGGGCGGCATCGCGGCGTGGCGGCAGGTCGGCGGCGCGGTCGAATGCTCCAGCCAATGATCGGGGCTGCGCCTCACCGTTTGTGGATCACCGCGATCTGGTCGCGCCGTTTCTTCTGATAGCGGGCCGGCTCCACGATGCAGCCCGAGATCTGCGGGCTCAGCGCATTGAACGCCGCGGCCACCGCCGGGTCGGAATGGCTGAACCGCCGGTCGTCCAGCCAGCTGCGAAACAGCGCGGCGGTTTTCGTGATCCCCGGCCTCTCGTAGCCTGGCGGTTGCCAGCGCAGATCCTCGATCACATACAGCCCGCCCGGGTTGAGCCGCGGGAAGATCTCGAGAAACGCGGCCTGCTGATGATGGCTGGCATGGCTGGCATCGTCGATCACGATATCGGGCGCCGGCTCGATGGCCGCGATCGCACGCGCGATCTGGTCGGGATCCTCCATGTCGCAGCGGTGAAACGTGAAGCGCTCATCCCCGAACCACGCGAAATCCGACACGTCGAGACCGTGGATGCGCGCGTTCGGAAAATACTCCAGCCACATCCGGATGGAAGGCAGATCAGCGGTGACGCGGTCGGCGTCGGCGCCATGTTCCGGCCCGCCGATCAGCAGCCCCATTTCCAGAAACGTGATCTCGCGCATCCGGTAGGGGTGAAACAGCATGTGATAAAGCTCGGTATAGCGATGCTTGACCGATCCCTTGTCCGAGCCGAAGCGATCCGCAAGATCGGTGAGGTTTTCCAGCGTGACCGTCATCATGTCGCATCCTTGTCGTGCTGTGTCCCTTTTCGGGTCGGGATCGGTGCGGCGCGCGGATCGATGCGGTGTTTCTTCAGGAGATGGTCGATCAGCCCGCCCTCATCCGGCAGCCCGCCGGGCCGGGTCGCCAGAAAATCGCGGATCCGCCGGCCCCAGAGATGCACCGACAGCGTCCGGTCGGTCAGAAACGCCTCGGCCTGCGCGCGCTTGCGGGCCTTGACCATCTGCCGCCGGTTCTGGAATGGCACAGGATATAGCACCTCGCAGGGAAGGGCATGCGCGGCCTCGCCGGTATGGTGCAGCCACGCGGTGATGGCATGCGGCCCCCATGTGCCCCAGGGCAGATCGGCGACATGCACCGGATCGCCCGCCTCCGCCCGTGCCTGCAGTCGGGCCCTGGTCGCGTCGTCATACCAGAAGGGAATGCCGTATTCGTCCTCGGTTGTGGCCAGCAGACCGGCCAGTGCCGGGCTGTCTTGTGGCAGGCCCAGCACACCGCCATTGATGTGATGCGCCGATTCCCATCCGAAGAAATGCCCGGTCTCGCTGGTGAAGGGGCGCAGGCAATAGGCATCCGTGTCGGCCCAGATCACGCACCTCTGCCGGTGCAGCATGTGATAGCGGAACACGTCGGAATAAAGCGCCATGCTGCCGGTGCGCCCATGGCTGATGAAGCGGTCGCGGTCGAGGACCTCGCGCCCGTGCCGCAACGCGGCCCCCTCGGGCACGTTCGCCACCGTGCCGTAATGATAAAGCGTCACCGCGTGCCCGGCATCAAGGAAGGACCGGATGCACAGCTGCTCGACATAGCTGAGCGGGCCGTCGACCCACAGCATCCCGATCGCGTACTCTCGTGTCATGTGCCTGCCCGATCTGCCCGGATGTGGTCGCGGTCTCGTTGCCGCGCGCGCTGTCTATACCGCGCATAATGAAGTTTCCAAAAACTCCAAACCGGTTTTTTTTCGTGCACCTCGGCTTGCGGCGTCCCGGGTTCCTCCGCATCCTGCCGTGGCAGACAGCGTTTTCGAAAGGGGCGGACTTGGCCGATGTCATCACCTGCCGGGGCATCCGGTTTCCCGCCGACGACCGCGGGCCCGACCGCTCATCCGGGTGTGAGAAAGTCCACATCCCCCCTGCGGCGGATTTCGGCGATGTCCCGGTCATAAAGCCGGATCAGATGCGCGCGTTCCTCTGGTGTCCACGGATCGTAGCCCGGCCAGTCGGGGCCGCGCGGATACCGCTCCTGGATCTCGACGCGGCGTGCCAGCGCCGCCTTGCCGCCGATGCGCGCCACCTCTGACAGCAATTCGCGCACCGCGCGGTCCGAGGCCGAGGGCCGCCCACGGGACCGTCCCGGTCCGGTCAGCGCCTCGGCCCCGATCCCCGGCCCGCACAGATTGCCGATGATCCGCTGTGACAGCGCCGCGAAATCCTCGTGCCGCCAGACGATCAGCCGCGCCTCGGGAAAGCTCGCGCGCACCACGGCGATCAATCCCTGCCAGCCGGGCATGCGGCCCAGAACCGCGCGCTTCATCGCCGGCTCGCCCAGCACGTCCGCACCGCTGGCCGAACGCAGATACTCGACATAGGCTGACGCGAAAAACTCGGCGTAGTTGCGCAGCCCGAGATGCACCTCGCGCACCGGGTAGGGAATGTTGCGGGCAAAGATCGGGATCAGCGTGTCGCGGCGCTGATAGAGATCGCCGCTGCGCACGCACTGGCCGCAATGGCCCGGCATGTTCTCGTCCGACAGGATGATGCGCGCGCCCGGTCCCGCCCCGACCCTGTCGAAAAAGGCCCGCGCCAGTGCCTGTAACGCTGCATCCGGGACCTTGCGGCGAAACGCCAGCCCCAGCTTTTCATAGCCGTTGAGCTGGCAGGGATAGGTGTAGTGCTTGCGCGCCTCGCGGTGGTGGATGTAGTGGATGCCGCTTTTCCCGAGCCGCCCGGCATTGCGCTGCAGGATGGATTGCAGATGGCTCGTGGCGGTCTTGTGCACGCCGCCATGCACCACGACATATGGCTTGCCTGCGTCCGCCACGCCCATCACGCCCCGCGCGTCGCAAGGTCTGGCACTGGATTGATGCGCGCGATCTCGTCGCGGAACGCAGGCCAGCCGTCGCAGGCCAGAAGCGTCTTGATCCGGGACCTGTGCCAGTCGCAGGCAGCGCCGTGCAGGCGGGCCAGTTCGGGATCCTGCAGCAGCGCTTCGAGTTCGCGGCGCAGCGCGGGCAGCCTTGCATGGAGCGACGTGTCGCGCGTGGCATTGAAATTCATGTTCGTCCAGTAGGCGATCCCCTGATCGTCGCCCACGTGATTGCTGCGGCCCCGGTCACGCTTGACCAGAAAGCTGTCGACCGAGCGCACGGCATAATGATGCATCCGCGCAAGATCATGGGTGAACCCGGTATGCGCGTTCCAGCCCCGCTCCAGATAGAGATCCGGCATCGGGCGCCCGCCGCCGTCCACCCATGCGACATCGCCCCGATCCGGATGAAAGGCGGGACGGTGGATGCGCAGGTGCGAGAACCTGTCGGTGTTGCGCACCAGCGTCTTCATGCCCCGTGCGCGGTAATTGGGAAATTCGTGCTCGCCGCAGCACTGCGCGAACCGCTCGGTGATCAGATCGTCGGTATAGCGCACATGCCCGGCATTGCCGAACAGCTTCCAGCAGACGGAAATCGCGTCGGCCTGCCCCACGGCAGCAAAGAGATCGTCCAGATGACCGTCGCCCACCCGGATGTTCAGAAACTCGTCACAATCGGCGCAGATCAGCCAGTCGGCCTCGTGGCAGAGCGACTCCTTGCGGGCGGCCTTCAGCGCCGCGCCCTGTGGCCGGCCCCCTTTGCGAAAGATGTTTCCGCGATGCTGCGCGACACCCATCTCGGTCAGCCGCTCCGCGATCGCGTCGGTGCCGTCGGCGCAATCATTGGTGTAGATCAGGAAATCGGTGAAGCCGATGGCACGGTTGAACGCCACCCATTCCAGCATGAAGGGGCCTTCGTTCTTCATCGTGGTCACGATCAGGCGCTTGCCGTGGCCTGCGTCACGGGCCGCGCCGGGATCGAGGCGTGGCGCGACGATCCGCGCCGGACGTGGCGTTTCGGCGGCGGGCGTATCCACGGCGACGACTGGCGCGGCAAGCGCATCCCCGTGCGCATTCCCGGGCGCGTCGCTGGCGTCGGCCTGTTCCCGCAGCCGTGCGCGAAACACCTGGGTAAACCGCTCTGCGATCTCCGGACGGTGTGTGCGCTGGAAATAGTCGGTCACCGCACCGCGAAACCACGGCAGGGCCCGCCGCCCACGATAGAGCCTGTAGAAGGTGGCAGGCGTCAGCTCGTCGAAGATGCAATGCTCCATCACCGGTTTGAGCGCGTCGATCTTGCGCAGGAACACGGCCGTCTTGTGGCTGGAATACCGGCATCTGAAGATGCGCAGGTTGTCGCCCTGCAGCCGGTCGACATGCCATTGATCGAGCGTGTGATAGGGGTCGTAGAACAGGTTCACCCGGCCCAGATCCCGCGTCAGCGCGGCGGCATCCGCCAGCGGCAGCGTCCAGTCCTGCCGCCGCCCGGTTGCATAGCGCGTCTCCCACGGGACACGCTCGGGGTCGAGGGTCGTCTGCGGATTGATCGCGATCACATGCGCCCCCGGCACCAGTGAGGCAAAGGCGAGCGCGGCATAGGCGCCCATCGACACGCCGGCGAACACCACGCGGTCGTAGCCGTCGAAAAAGCCCTCGTCGCGCAGCCGTGTGACCCGGTCGATCAGACCCGCATCGCGATACCAGTCGCCGACATGTGCCATAACGCCGAGATGCGACAGCCCGTTATCCTTCGCGAACCGGAACCCCCACGGCTCGCGCATCACATCCGCATCGTTGACGTTGGAAAGGTTGTCGAAACTCACCAGCAGCCGGGTTGAGGGCCGCGCGATGAACATGAGACTGTGCCGCAGGCGCTTTTCGAGAAAGCCCAGACCCTCGCCGCCCGGCCGCAGCTCGTCCAGCCATCGCGGCACGGGTTGGCTGTCATCGCTGTCGGAGATCTGCCCTGCCGTCATCCGGATCCCTTGCGCGTGCTCTGCGGTGCACATGCGCCGCTCTGCCCGGTTCTATAACGGGGCAGGTTAATTTTGCGCAACAGAACTATCGCGTGTTCGGGATTGTTTTCAGCTGGGGCGGCGATGCTGATACTCCGCCGCCTCGACCCTTGGCAAAAGGGCGTGGCGTCAGTCCGACAGCTGGTCTTCGAGGAATCCCGTGAACGCGCTCCAGCTTTCGGCGTCGGCGCGTTCGTCGTAGCGGTCGCCGTCAAACACGGTAAAGGCATGCGGCGCGCCGGAATAGATCTCGATCCGGTAGGTCGTCCCGGCCTCTTCCAGTTCGGTGCCAAAGGTCGCCACATCCTCCAGCGTGATCGATGTGTCCGCGCCGCCATGCAGGATCAGCAGCGGCGGCTCGTCGCCGGACCATCCCTGATCCTCGGGCGTGCTCAACCCGCCATGAAAGCTCGCATACCCGGCCACGGCCTCGGGTCCGCCGCTGCGCGCCATCTCCAGCGTCGCGGCCCCGCCAAAGCAATAGCCCATGACGATCATCCGTCCGGCATCCGATCCCGCCATTGCCTGCTCGACCCCGGCCTCCAGCAGCCCGCGCATCCGCGCGCGATCCTCGTACAGCGCGCCGGTGGCCGCGCGCCGGTGATCGACGGTGTCCGTCGGCGTGTCGTCACCGAAGACATCCAGCGCGAAGGCATCATAGCCCATCTCGGCCAGCATGTCCGCCCGCTGCCGCTCGTAATCGGTCAGCCCGTCCCAGTCATGCACGATCAGGACCAGCCCCGCGGGATCCTCGGCGCTCGCCCGGTAGCCGGTGAAGGCCTCGCCATCCACCTCGTAGGGCACGTCCTCGGCCATCGCGGGCGCGGCCAGCAGCAAAGGTGCGCAAAGAAATGATGTCAGTCGCATGGTTTCCCTCCCGTTCGGGTTGTGTCTCGTTGATGGTTCAGGTGTCTCAGCTTCAGCGCGCACCGTAGCATCAAGCGCCCCCCACTTCCACACTGCCGGCAGGCTGACCCTGCCAAGGTATCGAAACCGGTCGCGACGACAGCGCCTTGCAGCGCCGCAGGCGAAACGTCACGGTGCCTGATCAGCCCCATGCGCTTTGCGGCGCGTCGGCAATGCCGAGATCGATGCGCGTGCTCGCCGCCATCAGGAACATGATTGCGGCCAGACCGGGGGTCTGGTCGCCCGGCTGCACCACCGAGACTTCCTCGATGAAGTCGGCGAATGACCCCACGTTGACCTCCGAATATCCCAGACGCCAGTCTTTGAACCGGGGTTTTCTCAATTCGCCGTGGCCCAGCAATACCAGATCCTCGTGACGGCAATCGAGATGCAGACGCCAGTACAGCGCCCAGAGAGGCCGTGACGGGCCTTCCAGATACTGGATGAAAAGACCGTCCTCGGCATGCAGGAAACCGGTCAGCCCAAGCCTGGCATTGTTGCGCTGCGATACCGTGACGATATCGCGACATGCCGTCGATCCCGGTGCCACCAGGGCCGTGCTTTCATAAATCAGATATTCCATCAGTTAATCACGCTGTCAGTTTCGGGATGTCTGTTTCCGGTCCTGTTGGCCGGGTTGCCTTGGCTGCCTGCTTTGGCTGAACGTCGCCTGCATCGCAATTCCAATACCCTTCATTCTATATCAGCGGACATTAACTTACATTAACGTGTATCAACCTACATCAACTTACATTTGCAGGACTGGCCGTGGTGCCTGCGTATCTGCGTGAAGCCGTGGGTGTCAGGAGAGGGAACTGCCAGA
>JAWLFT010000146.1:0-3630 GCA_041685435.1 Roseovarius sp. | reverse complement strand
TGCACCGATGTGCGCAATACCCCCGGTGCGGCATCAGTTTTGCGACACACGTGTCGGCATGCGGTAGAAATGATGCACCCCGATCGTGGTGGTGCGGGGAAAGCTGCGCGACCAGTTCGGGCTGACGGCATTTGTGTGGTAATGCGTGGCGCCATCCGTCAGACGGCGCGGCGCGCCCTGCACCATGAGGCGCGCAACCTTGTCGACCTGACCGAAGATCGCGGGGTTGGCGATGTTTTCCGCCATCCCGTCACAAGTGTAGCTGAACTGGCACTGATATTTCTGCCCGGTGCCCTGATGGATCACGTCGCAAACCGTATCGGGATAGGCGGAGCTGTCGGTCCGGTTCAGAATGACTTCGGCGACCGCGAACTGGCCCTTGACGGATTCGCCGCGTGCCTCGAAGTAAAGGGCTTCGGCAAGGCAGGCGGACTGGGCGTTTCCGCCATCCACCGCTTGCTGTGATAGCCAGTCGCGCGAATACTCTATTCCGATTTCGGGACGGCTGAGATAGCTGGCCATGCGGTCGCCCGAGATCGATCGCAGCGCGCGTGTTTCCTGGTCCATCAGACGCGTCACGGGCGTGTCGGCCATCAGCGGGCCAGCGGCCATCGCAAGCACGGCACTTATCACAATGAGTTTCATCTGTCGCCTCCGTCCGGTTCGGGGACGCGCCCCACAATAGGGCGATAGCCTTTAGACAATTATCTGCGGTGGGTCCAGTTGTGGGATCGGCAAGGTTTTGCTTATGGCAATTCCTTGCCAAGACGCCCCGGCGCGTACCGGAGTTGCGTCATCATGTTGTGTCGGGCGGGGCTTCAGGGACTGCCGATCGTGTCGCGGACGGTCAATTGCGCGGCGGCAAGGCGCGCTACCGGCACCCGGAATGGAGAGCACGAGACATAGGTGAATCCGGCATCGCGGCAGAACGAGATCGATTCGGGGTTGCCGCCATGCTCGCCGCAGATCGACAGGACGATGTCGGGATTGGCGGCGCGGCCACGCTCTGCGCCGATGCGCAAAAGCTCTCCGACGCCGTCGATGTCAAGCTGATGGAACGGATCCTCGGGGTAGACGCCCTGTTGCACGTAATCGGACATGAACCGCCCGGCATCGTCGCGCGACAGCCCATAGGTCATCTGCGTCAGGTCATTGGTGCCGAACGACAGGAACGACACCAGCGGCGCGATCTCGCCGGCGCGCAGGGCGGCGCGCGGTGTCTCGACCATCACCCCCAGCCGGTAGGCGAAATCGCGCCCCGTCTCGGCCCGCACGGCGGCCGCCACGGCGTCGATGCGGGTCTTGACCAGTTCCACCTCGCGGCGCGCGCTGACCAGCGGGATCATGATCTCGGGCACGACCGGCGCGCCCTCCTTGCTGGCCTCCAGCGTCGCCTCGAAGATGGCGCGGGCCTGCATGTCGTAGATCTCTGGCATGGTGATCCCGAGACGGACGCCGCGCATGCCCAGCATGGGGTTGTATTCGCCAAGCGCCTCGACCCGGCGGGTCACGTCCGAAAAGGGCAGATCCAGCGCCTCGGCCAGTTGCAGATGGCCGGCGCGGTCGGTCGGCAGAAACTCGTGCAGCGGCGGATCGAACAGCCGGATGCAGACGGGCAGGCCCTGCATGATGCGGAACAGATCGGTGAAATCGGCGCGCTGCATGGGCAAGAGCCGCTCCAGCACCGCGGCGCGATCGGCACTGCTCCCCGCGAAGATCATCTCGCGCATCACCGTCAGGCGGTCATCCTCGAAAAACATGTATTCGGTCCGGCACAGCCCGATCCCGCGCGCGTTAAAATTGCGCGCCACCTCGGCATCGGCGGGCGTGTCGGCATTGGCGCGCACCGCGATGTCGCGCACATCGTCGGCCCAGCCCATCAGGGTCTGGAACGAGCCGTCGCGCGCCGCCTCCAGCAGCGGGGTGTCGCCGGCGAGAACTGCCCCACCGGTGCCGTCGATGGTGATCGTCTCGCCGGTCCGGATCACCCGCCCGTCCGGCATGACCAGTTGACCGCGACGGGTCTGGAACCGGATCCCGGACGCGCCCACGACGCAAGGCACGCCGATCCCGCGGCCGATCACCGCGGCATGGCTGGTCATGCCGCCCCGTTCGGTCAGCACGGCGACGGCGGAATGCATGCCGCGAATATCCTCGGGGCTGGTCTCGCGCCGCACGAGGATCGCGGCCTCGCCCCGCGCCTGTGCGGCCTGCGCGTCGGCGGCAGTGAAGACCACACGCCCCGAGGCGGCCCCCGGGCTGGCAGCGATGCCATGCGCGAGCACGTCGCGCGGCGCTTCGGGGTCCACCTGCCGGTGCAGCAGCTCGTTGAGCGCGCGCGGCTCGACCCGCATCAGCGCCTCGCCCCGGCTGATGATCCCGTCCTCGGCCAGCGCCACCGCGATGCTGACCGCGGCGCGGGCATTGCGCGCCACGCGCAACCCGTCGAGCAGCCAGACCTTTCCGTTCTCGATGGTGAACTCGGCCTGCATCTCCTCGCGCAAGGTGGCGCGCATCAGCTCGGTATGGGCCTTGATCTCGGCAAAGGCCTGCGGGGCCAGTTCCTCGAGCGAGGGCCCGCGCGGGTCCCGCTCCAGAAACAGCGAATCGGCGCCGCGCTGCAACGCGTCGCGCCCCTGGCTCTGGCTGAGATAGCGCCCGGTGATCTGGCGCGCGCCGGTCTGGCTGTTGACCAGCTGCATGACGCCGGATCCGCATTCGCCCTCGCCCAGCCCGAGCGCCAGTTCCTGCACCACGAGGCCCAGCCCAGCATCTGCGGGCGCGCCCTTGGCCTGCCGCAAGAGCCGCGCGGTCGTCCCCTCCCACGCCCGCGCCATCGAGCGCAGGACCTCGGTCAGTTGCACGCCGGGGTCTTGCGGGAACGCCTCGTCGGTGTCGGCCTCATAGGCGTGCAGGGCCTGGGTTAGGCCTTCAAGGGGATCCTCGGACACGTCATCGAAGATGTCCGGATCGAGCCGCGCGACATGGGTTGCGTAGGCCTGCACGAAGCGCAGGTAGATCTCGGCTGCGGCGCGCGGGCCGATCTGATCGGAAAGCCGCTCGAGGCGGACGTCGTTGATCCCGATATTGAGGACCGCGCCGGGCCCGCCCCAGTCGGGATCCTCCGAGGACGGGCGCACGCACAATAGAGGCTCCTCGCCGAAGGGGCTGAGAAGCTGCGCCACGTCCGGAAGATCGCCCGCCGCGATCCGGTGCACGGCCTGAAACGACAGCGCGATGGTGCGCGGCACCGGCAGATCGAGCCGCACGAGGCGCTGCAGGCATTTCGCCCGGCCGCCATGGGTGCTGGTCCGCACCGGGGCCGAGGGGGTGATGAGGGTTATGTCTTGCGCGTCTTGCTGCACTGCGGCACCTTTGTTTTGCTGGCAGAATACGCCGCACCGCGCGCATGACAAGGGAAACGATCACGCAAGCGTAACAGAGATTTGTCACAGCCCGTCCGCAATCCTGCCTTTCGTCCTCCTGAGGTCAGGCCCAGGGAGGACGAAGGGCAGGGCGTCAACCCTCGACGCGGGTCAGATCGGCGGCCTGCAGGCAGACGGTGCGGATGCGGCTGAGCAGGTTGAGGCGGTTGCGGCGCAGCACCGGATTGTCCACGTTGACCTGCAC
>JAWLFT010000011.1:49744-51001 GCA_041685435.1 Roseovarius sp. | reverse complement strand
GGGCTGAAGGCGACGCTGGAGGCCGCCCGCGCGCATCCGCACTGGTCCGCGCCGCTGGGGGAAAATCAGGGCCGGGGCGTCGCCTGCGGATTCTGGTTCAATTTCGGCGGCGATACCTGCGTCAGCCTGAACATCACGCCCGACGGCACGGTGACCGTGTCCGAGGGCAATCCCGATATCGGCGGCTCGCGCGCCTCGATGACGATGATGGCCGCCGAGGAGCTTGGCATCCCCTATGAGCAGGTACGCACCATCATTGCCGATACCGGGTCGCTGGGCCAGAACGAGGTCACCGACGGCAGCCGCGTGACCTTCGCCGTGGGGCTGGCGACGATTCAAGCCGCGCGCGCCGCCAAGCGCGAGATGTGCCGCCGGGCCGCCATGGTCTGGGGCATCGACGAGGAGGCCGTCGATTGGGAAGACGGGGCCGCGCGCCCCGCCGGTCCCAATGCGGGCAAGTTCCCGCCCATGACCCTCAAGGAGATCGCGGCGATCGCGAGCAACACCGGCGGGCCGATCGCCGGCCATCACGAGGTCAATGCCGAGGGTGCAGGCGTCAGTTTCGCCACGCATATCGTCGATGTGGAGCTGGACCGCGACACCGGATCCACCAAGATCCTGCGCTACACGGTGCTGCAGGATGCCGGCCGCGCCGTGCACCCCTCCTATGTCGAGGGGCAGTTTCAGGGCGGGGCCGTGCAGGGCATCGGCTGGGCGCTGAACGAGGAATACATTTACGGCGAGGACGGGATCCTGCAGAATCCCGGGTTCCTCGATTACCGCATTCCCGTGGCCTCGGACCTGCCGATGATCGACACGGTCATTCTGGAGATCCCCAATCCCGGGCACCCCTACGGTGTGCGCGGGGTGGGCGAGACCTCGATCGTGCCGCCCTTGGCGGCGATCGCCAACGCTGTCTCGGAGGCCGCCGGCGTGCGGCTGACCGATCTGCCGCTGTCGCCGCCGAAGGTTCTGGCGGCATTGCACGCCAAGGCACACCCGGAGGCCTGATGGTCAAGGTGACGCTTTGGGGATCGCTGGCCGAGGGCGCCGAAGGCCGCCGCGAGGTGGAGGTCGAGGCCGGCACCCTGCGCGAGCTGCTCGACGGGCTGGGGAAGGACTTCCCCGGCCTGCGCCCGGAGCTGGAGCGCGGGGTGTCGGTGTCCATCGACGGGCGGATCTACAACGACGCGTGGTTCACGCCGATCCATGAGGACAGCGAGGTCGTGCTGCTCAAGCGGCTGAAGGGCGGGTGAG
>JAWLFT010000011.1:0-49644 GCA_041685435.1 Roseovarius sp. | reverse complement strand
CGGTGTCCATCGACGGGCGGATCTACAACGACGCGTGGTTCACGCCGATCCATGAGGACAGCGAGGTCGTGCTGCTCAAGCGGCTGAAGGGCGGGTGAGTGCAGATGAACGTGATTCGTTCCGGTGTCGGCCACCTGAGAGAAGGCGGCCTGTCCCGCGAGCGTGCGGTCATGGCCTGATGCTGCCGGTCGGTGTAGTGCCCCGCGCGGAATCGAGCCCGAAGGGCGCCGCGCATCGCCGGGCCGCCCCCCGGCACGGCGATTTGGCTGCAACCTGCGCTTTGCTTTGAGGTTTTTAGAATTTGGCGAGATTAAAGCACTGCCAAATTCCCGGTGGATCGCCGCACCGCGGCCCGTCGATACGCGGCTCATCCCGACCGGCAGCAACAGGCCAAAAAAGACTTGCTCACGCCTGTCCGACATGCGTGGCGGGCAGCGCGCCGGATACCCAAGCACCCGTTCGAGCCCATGCCTCAACCCCCCGAACAGCACGCCCCGCCCAGCACGCAGAACTTGGCGCAATGCGGGTGGTTGAGGGCCACGTCGCGCTCTGCCTCCGCCAAAGTCGTGCCCATCTCGAATTCCGGTGAATAGGGCAGCAGGGTGCAGGACACGACAGCAGGGCTATCCGCGCCCTTGCGTTTGACGACCATCCGCGAGGACGCGCACATCACGTCACGCGGGGATTTGCCCAAGGTTTCCCAGCAGCCGGTGGTGATCTCGGGCACGTCCTCGGCCTCGTCCATTTCCGGGAACAGCACGGTGGCGCCGGGGTCGAGCGCGTCGATATCGAAGCCGTGCGCGGCATAAAGCCGCGCGTAGCCCGCGCGCGCCTCGGCCTCTGTCTCGCCCCAGACGGTGCGGCCCGCCACCGTCATGCGGATGCCGGCATCGCGCAGCCAGCGCATGCCCTCCATGGTGCGCGCGAAGGAGCCCGCGCCGCGCTCGGTGTCGTGGCAGGTCTCGGACCAGTGGTCGATGGAGATGCGCAGCGTCAGCCGGTCGCGCCACTGCTGGACCAGATCGCGCAGCCCCGCCTGCACCCCCGGCCGCATCATCGGGCGCATCGCGTTGGTCAGGATCAGCACCCGGTAGCCGGCCTCGAGTGCGGCGCGGGTCATGGCGATCATCTCGGGGTTCATGAAGGGCTCGCCGCCGGTGAAGCCGATTTCGGTCACCGGCCAGCCGCGCGTGCCGATCTGGTCGAGATAGCCGCGCATCTCGGCCTCGGTGATGTAGACCAGCGAATCGTTGGTCGGCGACGAGAACATGAAACAGTTGACGCATTCGATGTTGCATTGGGATCCTGTGTTGAACCACAGCATTTCCGGGTGGCTCAACGGCACGGTCGCGCGCGGCTGGCCGTCGGCGGTCCGTGCGGGGTCTTCGAACTTGCCGTGATTCGCGGGGCTTGGGTCGGTATCTTTCATGCGTGATCCGTTGTTTAGCGCTGGTCTCTATCGCCTACCGGTCGCCGGCCCGCATTGCTAGGGCACTGACGCCATTGTGAAGCCGCGCCGACATGGTACAGTCTGTCGCAGCCGCGTGCCTCAGGCATGCGACACGCAAGGGGAGGCACGGCATGGCGTCTCGGGTGATCCCGGTCGATCCGTTCGATCTGGTGATATTCGGCGGCACGGGCGATCTGGCACGGCGCAAGATCCTGCCGGCGCTCTACCGGCGCTATGTCGCAGGCCAGATCGAGGGCGATGTGCGCCTGATCGGGGCCGCGCGCACCGGGATGGACGCGGACGGGTATCGCGCCATGGTGCGCGGGATCCTGCAGGACGGGTGCGGGGCCGGGGCCGGCGACGCGGCCCTCGAAGCCTTCCTTGAAATGATCGATTACGTCACGGTCGACGCGCGCGGGTCTGCGGGCTGGGACGCGCTTGCCGCGCGGCTGCGCGCGGATCGCATCCGGGCCTTCTATTTTTCGGTGGCGCCGGCGCTCTTTGGCGATCTGGCAGAGCGGTTGCACCGGCACGGGCTGGCGGATGGCGACGCCCGGATTGTGGTGGAAAAGCCGTTCGGCCGGGATCTGCCCTCGGCGCGCGACCTCAACCGCGGGCTGGCGGCGCATTTCGACGAGACGCAGATCTACCGGATCGATCACTATCTCGGCAAGGAGACGGTGCAGAACCTGATGGCGATCCGCTTTGGCAACGTCCTGTTCGAGCCCTTGTGGAACAGCCAGTATGTCGATCACATCCAGATCACCGTGGCCGAGGCCGGCGGTGTCGGCGGGCGGGGCGAGTATTACGACGCCACCGGCGCGATGCGCGACATGGTGCAGAACCATCTGATGCAGCTTTTATGCCTGATCGCGATGGAGCCGCCGGCGAAATTCGGCCCCGACGCGGTGCGCGACGAAAAGCTGAAGGTGATTCGCGCGCTCGACCCGGTGGCCGAGGAGGACGTGGTGCGCGGCCAATACGAAGGCACGGACTGCCAGCCGGGCTACCGCGACGAGGTCGGCGCGCCCGAAAGCCGCACCGAAAGCTTCGTGGCCCTGCGCGCGCATGTCAGCAACTGGCGCTGGGCGGGCACGCCGTTTTACGTGCGCACCGGCAAGCGGCTGCGCGACCGGGCCAGCGAGATCGCGGTGGTGTTCAAGGATGCGCCGCATTCCATCTTTGGCGCCGAGGCCGGGCGGCATCGCAACATCCTGACGATCCGCCTGCAACCCAATGAGGGGATCGAACTGGGCGTCACCATCAAGGAGCCCGGGCCGGGCGGCATGCGCCTGATCGACGTGCCCCTCGACATGACCTTCGCCGAGGCGCTGGGCCCCGAAGAGGCGGATTTCCCCGACGCCTACGAGAGGTTGATCATGGACGTGATCCGGGGCAATCAGACATTGTTCATGCGCGGCGACGAGGTCGAGGCGGCCTGGGCCTGGACCGATCCGGTGATCGCCGAGTGGGACAGCTGCGGCAAGGCCCCTCTGGCCTATGCGCCGGGCAGCTCGGGCCCCGAGGCGGCGCTGGACCTGATGCGGCGCGACGGGCGACACTGGCGGGAGATACAGCCATGAAGATCATCGATTATGCCGATGCCGAGATGATGGCGATCCACCTCGCCAATGTGCTGGCGGGCGAATTGCGCACCGCGCTGCGGGCCACCGAGCGGGTGCTGTTCGTGGTGCCCGGCGGCACCACGCCCGGCCCTGTCTTTGACGCGCTTTGCGACGCGCAGCTCGACTGGGCCCGGGTGGATGTGCTTCTGTCGGATGAGCGCTGGCGCCCCGAGGTGCATGTGCGCTCCAACACGCGGCAGGTGCGCGAGCGGCTGCTGACCGGGCGCGCGGCTGCGGCGCGGTACCTGCCGCTTTATGCGAAGGCCGAGACCCCCGAGGCGGTGCTGGCCGAGCTTGAGGCGGGCATCAGCCCCGCCTTGCCGATCGATATCTGCCTGTTGGGGATGGGCACCGATCTGCACGTGGCCTCGCTGATTGTCGGGGCCGACCGGCTGGACGAGGCGCTGGACCGGCGCGCGCCGATCCTCGTGCCGATGCGCATCCCGGACGCGCCAGAGCCGCGCGTGACGCTGTCGGCGCGGGTGCTGGACGGCGCGATCTCCAAGCATCTGATGATCACGGGCCAGGCCAAGCGCGATGCGGTGGAACGCGCGCGGCACATGGCGCCCCGCGATGCGCCGGTCGCCGCCGTGCTCGATGACATGACGGTGCACTGGGCGCTCGACACCGGCGAGGAGTCAGACGAGGAGTGAGCGACATGTGGGACGCGGTGGCGCGCGCGGCGGAGGCCGCGCAAGGCCGCAGCATGGCGGCGTTGCTGCTGGATCCGGCGCGGGCTTCGGCGTTTTCGGTGCGCGCGGGCGGCATGCTGCTGGATTATGCCAAGACCACGCTGGACGCAGATGCGCGCGCCGCTCTGCTGGATCTGGCCCGGGGCGCGGGGCTGGAGGCGCGGCGCGACGCGATGTTCGCAGGCGCGCCCATCAACGAGACCGAGGGCCGCGCGGTGCTGCATACCGCGCTGCGCAACCTGTCGGGCGGGCCGGTCGTGCCGGACGATCACGACATCATGCCCGGCATCCATGCCACGCGCGCCCGGATGGCGGAATTTGCCGAGGCCGTGCGGGCCGGGCCGGTGACGGATGTGGTCAATATCGGCATCGGCGGCTCGCATCTGGGCCCCGAGATGGCGGTGCGGGCGCTGACGCCCTGTCACGACGGGCCGCGCTGTCATTTCGTCTCGAACGTGGACGGGGCCGATATCGCCGACACGCTGGCCGGGCTGGACCCTGAGACGACGCTGGTGATCGTCGCCTCCAAGACCTTCACCACGACCGAGACGATGACCAATGCCGCGACCGCGCGCGACTGGATGCGCCGGGCCGGCGTCGATCCGGGGGCGCGGTTCGCCGCCGTGTCCTCGGCCGAGGGTCGCACCGCCGACTGGGGGATCGACCCCGCCCGCGTCTTCGGCTTTGGCGATTATGTGGGCGGGCGCTATTCGATCTGGGGGCCGATCGGGCTGCCGCTGATGATCGCCATCGGGCCGGACCGGTTCGAGGACTTCCTCGCCGGGGCCGAGGCGATGGACCGGCATTTTCAACAGGCGGCCCTGCAAGACAACATGCCGGTGATGCTGGCGCTGGTGGGGATCTGGCACCATCAGGGCTGCGGCCATGCCACCCGCGCCGTGCTGCCTTACGATCAGCGTCTGGTGCATCTGCCCGCCTATCTGCAACAGCTGGAGATGGAGAGCAACGGCAAGCGCGTGACGATGGCGGGCGAGGCGCTGACACGCCCCTCTGCGCCGGTCGTCTGGGGCGCTGTGGGCACCAACGGGCAGCACGCCTTTTATCAGTTGATCCATCAGGGCACCGCGGTGGTGCCGTGCGAGTTCATCGTCGCCGCCAATGGCCACGAGCCCGATCTCGCGCATCATCACCGGCTGCTGGTGGCCAACTGCCTTGCGCAATCCGAGGCGCTGATGCGCGGGCGCGGGATGGACGAGGCGCGCGCGCTGATGCGGGACGCAGGGTTTGAGGGCGCAGAGCTGGAGCGGCAGGCGGCGCACCGGGTGTTTCCCGGCAACCGCCCCTCGGTCACGCTGATCCATGACCGGCTGACGCCGCACAATCTGGGCCAGATCGTGGCGCTTTACGAGCACCGCGTGTTCGTCGAGGGTGTGGTCCTCGGGATCGACCCCTTCGATCAATGGGGGGTGGAGCTGGGCAAGGTTCTGGCGCGCGATATGGCGGATCTGCTGGAAGGCGGCGATACGGCGGGCAAGGATCCCTCGACCCGCGCGCTACTGGACTTCGTGCACGCCCACCGGCCCTGACGCGGCTTGCATCAGCGCCATCAGACACCATCAGACACCGGGGATGCAATCCACGACCCTGCCATCAGTCGTCTTCACCTGATCATCGGGACCGCATTCTTCGCCGGAGACCGGATAGCGGTCGGACCCTGCACAGCCGGCGACCAGCAGGACGGTGCTCAACACTGCGAATTTGACAAGTGACGACATGAGGGGTGTCCTTTCTGAAATGGGCGCGCGGCCGCGACGGTTCACTGTCTATATCACCCCGTGCCGACCGCATTGACCGAGATCAACCGGCCAGCCCCTGCAGCGCCAGCCCCTTTCGGCCTGTGGGCCGGTCGGGTGCGCGCGCGAGAATCTGGCGCGGCTTGCACGCCGGCGCTTTCGTGTCGCACGGCGGCCCGCAGGGTGGGGTCCGGACCCCGCGAAGGGTCCGGAATGGCTTGGCGCGTCGTCCGCCGCCTAGGTCCGGTCGGCCTGATTGGGGTCTTTCGTCGTGCCCGGCACCTCGTCGGGGGCGGGGGGATCGGCTTCGGCCTCTTGCGGGGTTTCGGGCACGTCCGCGTCCGGGTCGGGCCACGGATCCACGTCGTTGAGATCGGCCTGATGCGGATCTTCGGTGGATCCGCGACCCTTGGATGGGTCGGTCGTGTTCTCGGGGTCCTTCTGGGTCATCACGTGTCTCCTTCAGTTGGTGGGCATCAGGAAGATTTCCTCGACCGAGGCGCGCTCGGGCGCATTGATCGCGTGCATCACGGCGGCGGCCACATCCTCGGGTTTCAGCTTTTCGGGCTTGGGGCTGTCGAAGAACGGCGTGTCGACCATGCCCGGTGCGATCACCGTGCAGCGCCCACCCCAGTCGCGCATGTCGGCGGCCATGTTGCCGGCGAGCCCGTGCACGAACCATTTCGACGCGCTGTAGATCGAGCCCTTGATGTGGCGCCGGCCCGCCGCCGAGCCGGTCAGCACCAGATGCCCCTTGGTCCTCTTCAGCGCGTCATAGCTGGCCTTGAGCGTCCAGAGCATGCCCATGACGTTGATCTCCATCATGTCGCGCCATTCCTCCGCGTCGCCTTCGGACACGCCGGCGGTATCAAGCCCGCGACCGGCATTGGCGAAGACCGCGTCGAGATTGCCGAACCTGGCCTCGGTCTTCGCGACCGCGTCCTCCAGATCGGCCATTTTTGTCACGTCCCCGGGCAGGGCGAGGGCGGCGTCCGTGCCCAGCTCGGCCACCAGCGCGTCGAGCTTGTCTTCGCTGCGCGCGAAAAGGGCGACGCGCCAGCCGTCCCGGACCGCGGCGCGCGCGGTTTCGGCGCCGATGCCGGTGGAGGCGCCGGTGATGAGAAGGGTTCTGGCTGACATGCTGTTATCCTTTCGATGACGTGATCGGGTCTGCATCGTATCTGCATCGTGTCTGCGTCGCCTGACATGTAGGTGCCTGTCGCGCGGGATGCAAATCGCAGTCTCTGCGCTGGCCCTGCGCCTGCCTTGCGCCTATCTAGCGGTAGGATTTCCCCCCTACCCAAAACCTTGCGGCTGTCCTATACTCCCTGTGGATGGTCGGGTCGCGGACGCATGGGACTGCGACCGGAAGAAAAATCAGGGGGATGGCCGATGCGCTGCCCGTTTTGCGGAAATATCGACACGCAGGTGAAGGATTCGCGCCCCGCCGAGGATCACGTCTCGATCCGGCGGCGGCGCTTCTGCCCGGCCTGTGGCGGGCGCTTCACCACCTATGAGCGCGTGCAGCTGCGCGATCTTGTGGTGGTGAAAAGCAACGGCCGGCGCGAGGATTTCGACCGCGACAAGCTGGAGCGGTCGGTGCGCATCGCGCTGCAGAAACGGCCCATAGAGCCCGAGCGGATCGAGCAGATGATTTCGGGCATCGTGCGGCGGCTTGAAAGCATGGGCGAGACCGACATCCCCTCGAAGGTGGTGGGCGAGATCGTGATGGAAAGCCTCGCGCGGATCGACACGGTGGCCTATGTGCGGTTTGCCAGCGTCTACAAGAATTTTCAGGAGGCCGACGATTTCGACCGCTTCGTCAGCGAATTGCGCCCCGAGGATGCGGGCACCCCGCCGGGTGGCGAGGACCGGTGAGCGCGGCTGATACCCGCTACATGACGATGGCCCTGGCGCTTGGCCGGCGGGGCATGGGGCAGTGCGCACCCAACCCGGCGGTGGGCTGCGTGATCGTGACGGGCGGCCGCATCGTCGGGCGCGGCTGGACCGCGCCCGGGGGCCGGCCGCATGCCGAGACGCAGGCGCTGGCGCGGGCCGGCGACGCGGCGCGCGGCGCCACCGTCTATGTCACGCTGGAGCCTTGCGCGCATCACGGGCGCACGCCGCCCTGTGCCGATGCGCTGATCGCGGCGGGTGTCGCGCGGGTGGTGGCGCCGTTCGAGGATACCGACGCGCGCGTCTCGGGGCGCGGGTTCGCGCGGCTGCGCGCGGCCGGGGTCGAGGTCACGACGGGCGTGATGGTCGATGCGGCGGCGCGCGACCTGGCGGGCTTTCTGATGCGCAACGAGATCGGGCGCCCGCGGGTCACGCTGAAGCTCGCCGCGAGCCTTGACGGCCGGATCGCCACCGCCACCGGGCACAGCCAGTGGATCACCGGGTCGCAGGCGCGCCGCATGGTGCACGGGCTTCGCGCGCGCCACGATGCGGTGATGGTGGGGGCCGGTACCGCGCGCGCCGATGACCCCTCGCTGACCGTGCGCGAGATGGGCACCGTGCGGCAACCGGTGCGGGTGGTGGTATCGCGCCGGCTTGACGTGCCGCTGATGTCAGGTCTGGCGCGCAGCGCGGGCGAGGTACCGGTCTGGCTGTGCCACGGCCCGGACGTGGATGACAGCATCGCCGCGGCATGGCGCGGCACCGGCGCGCGGCTTTTCGCATGTGAGGTGACGGCGGGGCAGGTCGATCCGGCCTCGGTACTGCAGGCGCTGGGCCGTGCGGGGATGACGCGGGTGCTCTGCGAAGGCGGCGGGTCGCTTGCGGCGTCGCTCCTGGGCGCGGGGCTGGTGGATGAGTTCGTCGGTTTCACCGCAGGCCTCGCCATCGGCGCCGAAGGGTTGCCCGGGATCGGCGCGCTGGGGCTGGAACGTCTGGACGAGGCGGGGCGGTTCACCCTGGCCGAGACGCGCACCGTGGGCGGTGACGTGATGCATCGCTGGCAGCGCAGCGCGGTCTGATCGGTTGGATTTCGAGTATTTCTGGAAAGATGAACCTGCGGATTCGGTCTGGTCCGGATATCGGCGCCGAGGGTGTCGCGAGTGGGTTCGCGGCGGTCAGATCGGTTTGCGCGGCCGGGACCGGGCGGACATGACATCGCGGCCAAGCGTCTGGGTGTAGGCCTCGAGGTCTGTCAGCACGGTCAGCGCGGTGTCTGCCGCGCCCGCCTCCAGCGCGTCGGCGATTCGGGTGTGAAACCGCGTTATGGTCTCGCGTGAGCGGGCGGTGAAGGTGATCATGTTCATCAGCGGTTGCATCGCCTCGACCGCCCCGGCGAGCTGGTAGCTGAGCACCGGGTTGTCCGCGCCGTCGACGAGCGCGCGGTGAAAGGCCACGTCGGAGGCGCAGAAACCCTCGTCCGACAGGGCGTCATCCGCCTGACGGACCAGTTCCGTGCGCATGCTGGCAAGTGTCGCGGGCGTGCGGCGCAGGGCGGCGAGCGGCGTGCAGGCCCGTTCCAGCGCGAAGCGCGCCTCGCAGGCCGCCTCGAAACTGATGCCGTTCATCGACAGAAGCAGCGTCGCCGTGGTAATCTGCTGGCCATACGCCTCGGGGTAGCTGAGATGGTTGACGAAGGCGCCGCCGGCCGCGCCGCGTGCCGTGCGGATGAGCGATTGGGCCGCCAGCCGTTTGAGCGCCTCGCGCACGGTGGGACGCGAGACCGCGAAATGCTCGGCCAGTTCAGCCTCCGACGGCAGGCGTTCATCGACGATGAGCCGGCCTTCGACGATCGCGTCGCGGATGGCCGCGGCAATCTGGGCCGAGAGATCGGCCTTGCTGTGGGGATCAATTTTCATTTGTCTGACATTTAAATGTATGACAATTTGATCGTCAAGGGATGAGGCGACGAGGAGAGGCGCGATGATTGCGGCGCGGCTCAGGCGCATGGCAGGGTTTCACTGGCTGGCACTGTTTGCCATGATCCTCGGGGCATGGGGTGTGCTCTATGCCACGGCGCTGCCGGACGATCTGCGCCGCGGGGCCGCGATCCATGGCGCCGATTTCCTGCAAAGCCTGTGCATCGTGACACCCGATGCTGCCGGGTTCGGGCGCAGCGTGCTGATGTGGGCGCTGATGTCGGCGGCGATGATGGCGCCGACGGCCCTGCCGGCCTTTGCCACCTACGAGGATCTGGGCCACAGTGCCGAGACGCGGTTCGGCGGTCTGGTGGCGGGATACCTTGCCGTCTGGCTGGGGTTTTCGGGGGTCGCCGCGGGCGCGCAGATGGCGCTGTTTCAGGTCGGGTGGCTGAGCGCGTTCGGCGACAGCCGGTCGGGCGTCCTGTCGGCCGCGCTGTTGACCGGGGCGGGCCTGTATCAGTTCAGCCCGCTGAAGGAGGCGTGCCTCTTGCGGTGCCGTCGCCCGCTGGCGTTTTTCATGACGCATTGGGACGAGGGGGCGCTGCGCAACGGCGTGCGGATGGGGCTGGTCTGTCTGGGGTGTTGCTGGGCGCTGATGGCGCTGGCCTTTGTCGGCGGGGTGATGAATCTGGCCTTCATGGGGCTGGCCACGGTGATCATGGTTCTGGAAAAGCTGCCCGAGATCGGGCGCTGGCTGACGCGGCCCCTCGGGGGGGCGCTGCTGGCGGCCGCGGGCTGGGTGCTGGTAACGACGATCTGACGAACGGGACGAGTCTGCGAACAGGTCTGGCGAACAGATCTGGCGAACACAGGGAGAGCGGAGATGGCGTTGGACGAGACGAAAACAGGCACGCAGGGCACGGCGGGCACTGTGCCCTGGACGATCAAGGGGGAGCTGATCCTCAACTGCAACTGCACGGTGTTCTGTCCGTGCGTGATAAGCTTGGGCAAGCACGCTCCGACCGAGGGCTATTGCCAGGCGTGGTCGGGCGTGCGTATCGACGCGGGCCAGTATGGCGACGTGGATCTTTCCGGGCTGAACGTGGGCCTGATGCTGGAGATCCCCGGCTTGATGGCGCGCGGCAACTGGACGGCCGCCGCGTTTATCGACGAGCGTGCCAGCGAGGCGGCCTATGAGGGGCTGGTGAACATCCTTTCGGGCCGCGCGCGGGGCACCACGGGCCTCTTTGGGGTTCTGGTCAGCGAATTTCTGGGCGCCGAACGGGCGCCGGTGGTGTTCGAGACCGAAGGCAAGGCGCGCCGCCTGATGGTCGGCAAGACCATCCAGGGCGAGGTGGTGCCCGTCGAGGGGCATGGCGGCGAGGATATCGTCGTGACCAACACCGAATACTGGATGGGTCCCGACATCACCGTCGCCACCGCCACCAAGGGCCGCGTGCGCGCCTTCGGCCGGGTCTGGGATTTCGACGGGCGCAGCGCGGAGATCTGCCAGATCGACTGGAAAGGCCCGCGCTGATGCTGATGACGGCCGATCATCTGCGGCTGATGGCGCGCTACAATGCGTGGCAGAACGCGCAGATCATGCGCAGCATCGACGGTGCGCGCCTGACGGTGCTGACCGAGGATCACGGGGCGCATTTCGGCACGATCCTCGGGACGCTGAACCATGTTCTCTGGGCGGATCGTGTGTGGCTGCACCGGTTCGGGGCCGGCGAGACGTGGCCCGATTGCGGCCTCGAAGGCAGCCCCGCGCTGACCCCCACGGGGGCGGCATGGAGTGCCGCGCGCTTTGCCACCGATGGCCGGATCAGCCTCTGGGCGCGCGACGCGCGCAGCATCGACCTTTTCGGGGATCTGACATGGCAGTCCGGGGCGACCGGCGCCCGGGTCACGCGGGCGGTGTCGGTTTGCGTGGTCCACATGCTCAACCACCAGACGCATCACCGCGGGCAGGTCCATGCGATGCTGACCCGCGCGGGGCTGCCCGCGCCGGTGACGGATCTGGTGTTCATGCCCGAAGAGGAGATGGCATGACGCACCCGCCGATGCTGTCGCTGTCGCGCCGCTTGCGCCGCACGCCGTTCTCGCCCGGCGTCGTGGCCGCCGGGGTCAAGGCCTACACGGTCTACAATCACATGCTGCTGCCCACGGTGTTCCGGTCCATCGAGGAGGATTACCAGCATCTGAAGGCTGCCGTGCAGATCTGGGACGTGGCCGTCGAGCGGCAGGTGGAGCTGCGCGGCCCCGATGCCGGGCGGCTGATGCAGATGCTGACGCCGCGCGATCTGCGCGGCATGATGCCCGGGCAATGCGCCTATGTGCCGATTGTCGACGAGACCGGCGGCATGCTCAACGATCCGGTGGCGGTGAAGCTGGCCGAGGATCGCTGGTGGATCTCGATCGCGGATTCGGATCTCTTGTACTGGGTGCGGGCGACGGCGCATGGCTGGCGGCTCGATGTGCTGGTGGACGAGCCGGACGTGTCGCCGCTGGCGGTGCAGGGTCCGTATGCCGAGGATCTGATGGCGGCGGTCTTTGGCGAGACGGTGCGCAACATCCGCTTTTTCCGCTTCGGAAAATGCGATTTTCAGGGCCGCGAGATGGTGATCGCGCGGTCGGGGTATTCCAAGCAGGGCGGATTCGAGATCTATGTCGAAGGGGGTGACATCGGCATGCCGCTGTGGCACGCGCTGATGGAGGCGGGCCGCGGGTGGGACGTGCGCGCCGGCTGTCCCAATCTGATCGAGCGGATAGAGGGCGGATTGCTGAGCTATGGCAATGACATGACCGATGACAACACGCCGCATGAATGCGGGCTCGGGCGGTTCTGCAACACCCATACCGCGATCGGCTGCATCGGGCGCGATGCGCTGCTGCGCGTCGCCAAGGAAGGCCCCGTGCAGCAGATCCGCGCCATCGCCATCGAGGGCGCGGCGGCGCCGCCCTGCACCGACTGGTGGCCGGTGCTGTCGCAGAAGGGCCGCCGCGTGGGTCGTGTGAGTTCCGCCGCGTGGTCGCCCGATCATCAGACCAATGTGGCGATCGGCATGGTGCGGATGACCGACTGGGATCCGGGCACCGAGCTGCGGATCATGGCCCCAGATGGCGAACGGCGCGGGAGGGTGCAGGACAGGTTCTGGGCGTGAGACGACCCCGAGCGCGGGAGCGAGGGGCCAGCCCCTCGCGCTCCCCGGGATATTTGAGGCCAGAATAAGCAGGGGGCTGGTCCTGCGATGCAAAAGGAGAGTGACATGTTCAATGCATTGGTCGTCGAGAAGGACGAAGAGAGCGGCAAGACCTCCGCAGGGGTCAAGCAGATCTCGGAAGAGGATCTGCCCGGCGGCGAGGTTCTGGTCGCGGTGGAATATTCCACGGTGAACTACAAGGACGGGCTGTGCATCGGGCCGGGGGGCGGTCTCGTGCGCAAGTATCCGCATGTGCCGGGGATCGATTTCGCCGGCACCGTCGAGGCGAGCGACGACGACCGCTACGCGCCCGGAGACAAGGTCGTGCTGACCGGCTGGCGTGTCGGCGAGGCGCATTGGGGGGGCTACGCGCAGAAGGCGCGGGTCAAGGCCGACTGGCTGGTGCCGCTGCCGCAAGGGCTTGATACGCGGCAGGCGATGGCGGTGGGCACGGCCGGGTTCACCGCGATGCTGGCGGTGATGGCGCTGGAAGATCACGGGCTGACATCCGGGCACGGGCCGGTGCTGGTGACCGGGGCCGCCGGCGGTGTCGGATCCGTGGCGACCGCGATCCTTGCCCAGCTGGGCCATGAGGTGGCCGCCGTCACCGGACGCCCGGAGCAGGAGGATTACCTGCGGTCGCTGGGGGCGGGGCAGATCGTGCCGCGCGAGGATCTGAGCGAGGTCACGAAAAAGCCGCTTGAAGCCGAGCAATGGGCGGGCTGCATCGATGCGGTCGCCGGCGCGATGCTGGGCCGGGTGCTCAAGCAGATGCAGATGCGCGCCTCCGTGGCCGCGATCGGGCTGGCCGGCGGGGCCGCGATCGAGGGCGCGCTGATCACGCCCTTCATCCTGCGCGGTGTGAACCTGCTGGGCATCGACAGCGTGCTGCAACCCTATGACAATCGTGTCCGGGCGTGGGACCGGATCGCGCGCGATCTGCCGATGGACAAGCTCGAGGCGATGGTGCAGACGGCCACGCTGGCCGATCTGCCGGGGCTGGGGCGCGATATCCTGAACGGTCAGGTCAAGGGACGCGTCGTCGTCGATGTCAACGCCTGAACGCGGCCACCCTGCGGGCGCGGCGGCGCGGATCACCATCCGGCCGGCGGGCGCGGCTGATTTTGACGCCCTCTGGCCGATGCTGTGCGATGTGATCCGCGCCGGCGAGACCTATGCGATTGATCCCGCAACGTCGCGCGAGGCGGTGCGCGCGCTCTGGATGGAAGCCCCGCGCGCCACCTACGTGGCCGAGATCGCGGGCGAGATTTGCGGTACCTTCTACATCAAGACCAACCAGCCGGGCGGCGGCGCGCATGTCTGCAATGCGGGCTTTGTCGTGGCCGGCCCCGCGCGCGGGCAGGGTCTGGCGCGGGCGATGTGCCTGCATGCGCAGCACGCCGCGCGCAGCCTGGGCTATCTCGCGATGCAGTTCAATTTCGTGGTCGAGACCAATGCGGGCGCGATCGCGCTGTGGCAGCGGCTGGGATTCAAGACGGTCGGGCGCCTGCCGCGCGCGTTCCGGCATCCGACGGCCGGGCTCGTCGATGCGCGGGTGATGTACAAATGGCTGGACGCGTGAGGCGCCGCACGCGCGGCGGGTAGCGCCCTTCGAGGTCGCGACGCGCGGCAATCCCGACAGTTCGGGACACTACGGAGGCGGTGCGCATGGGAAATCATGGGCGTCGTCTTGGCCGGGTGTCGTGACAGCGCTGAAGGCGAATCAAATTCATGTGAATCGCGGTGAGGCCACATGGGAAACCCGCGAAAAGCGTCTCTGATCGCGTGTGAAGGCGGGATGGTCGGTGCGGCTTCAGAGGATCTTTGGGATTTTCTTGGAAATCATGGGAAATCGCAGGATTTTGGAATTGGCATGTATGTAGTGGTGAATACGAATGATAACACTAGATGTATGAAGAAGCGTGGCGTCTTTATGATCTTGTGAGGTTTGAAAGCCACAAAAGGCTATTTTGGAATGACCGGATAGGCAAAAAAACGTTGCCATGGGACAAATTCCCATAGTATCTAGGTAACACGATGAGGACGGGATCACACAGGGGCATCAAGACCCCGATAACTCCCAAGTCAGGTTCCATACAGGCACCCGTTTTTATCGCAAAAAGAGATCCGGCGCGCGGGCGAGCAGACATCCCCCCAGGTGGCGCGCGCAGCCGGACACCCCGCGAGACGGGATGAGGGCGGCGGGTTGATCGGTGGCAGCGGATCAACCCGCCGTTTCGCGTATCAGGCGCATGTGGTTTCAAAGCCGGGGGTGCGAAAAGGACCAGCGAGGCAGTGGGTCGGGTATTCAGAGGCAAGAGCACCCACAAGGTGGACGGCAAGGGCCGGGTGTCGATTCCGGCGCTGTTTCGCCGCGTCATCGAAGCCTCGGACCCGAACTGGACCGAAGGTCTTAACCCCGAGCTTGTCCTCGTCTATGGTGATCCCCGGCGCAAATGCCTTGACTGCTACACCATGGAGGCGATGCAGGAGGTCGATGCCAAGATCGCCGCCCTGCCGCGCGGATCGAAAGCGCGCAAGATCCTCGAGAGCATGATGCACGGACACAGCCATCCGACGAGCATAGACGAGACCGGGAGGCTGGTGCTGCCCGCGAGGTTGCGCGAGAAACTCGAGCTCGAGGGCGAGGCGCTGTTCATCGCCGCAGGCGACACGTTCCAGATCTGGAAGCCCGAAACCTACGAGGCCGAGGAGGCGCCGTGGACCGAGGACTGGCTGGCCGCGCAGCCCGCCGATTTCGATCCGCTCACGCTGCTCGACAACCCGGACGCGGTCTGAGCCATGGCCGCTGCCGCGACCCCCCCCCGTCACCCGCCCCGAGACGGGCCGGATGAGGCCCCGCATGTGCCGGTCCTGCTGCGACCGCTTCTGGCGGCGGTGGCACCGGTCACCGGCGTCTGGCTGGATGGCACGCTGGGGGCCGGCGGCTATGCGCGCGGGCTGCTCGAGGCCGGCGCGGACCGGGTGATCGGGGTGGACCGCGATCCGGCCGCCTTGCGCATGGCCGAGCACTGGGGCGCGGCTTACGGCGACCGGTTGCGGCTGGTCGAGGGCAATTTCGCGCGGATGGACGGGTATGCCAGCGACCTTGACGGTGTCGTGCTCGATCTGGGTGTGTCGTCGATGCAGCTGGACGAGGCGGGGCGGGGGTTCTCCTTCATGAAGGACGGCCCGCTCGACATGCGGATGAGCCAGCAGGGGCCGAGCGCCGCCGATCTGGTCAATGACACGCCCGAGGCGGAGCTGGCCGATATCCTGTATCTTTACGGCGAAGAGCGCGCAAGCCGCCGGATCGCGCGGGCCATCGGCCGCGCCCGCGCCGAGGCGCGGATCGAGACCACGCTGCATCTGGCCGGGATCGTCGAGCGCTGCCTGCCGCGCCCCAAGCCGGGCCAGACCCATCCCGCCACACGCAGCTTTCAGGCCATCCGGATCGCCGTGAACGATGAATACGGCGCGCTGATCGACGGGCTGGAGGCCGCCGAGCGCGCGCTGCGCCCCGGTGGACAGCTGGCGGTGGTGACGTTCCATTCCATCGAGGATCGCATGGTCAAGCGGTTCATGCAGGCGCGCGCCGGGGCGATGGGGGGCGGCAGCCGCCATGCCCCCGCGCAAGCCCGGCCGGATCCGCAATTCACCCTGAAATCGCGCAAGGCCATCGGGCCCGACGCCTCCGAACTGGCCGAGAACCCGCGCTCGCGCAGTGCCAAGCTGCGCATCGCGATCCGCACCGAGGCCCCGGCCGGGCCGGCGGACCGCGCGTCGATCGGGATGCCCATGCTCAAGCGGGGGACATGATGCGCAGCCTGCTTTACGTTCTGACCTCCCTGCTGGTGATCGGCCTCGCCTTCTGGGCCTACCGCGAGAATTACCGCACGCAGGAGGCGCAGGCCCGCGCGCAGCACCTGCAGCAATCCATTGCCGAGACGCGCCACCGGCTGCGGGTGTTCAATGCCGAATGGGCCTATCTCAACCGGCCCGACCGGCTGAAGGATCTGGTCGAGATGAATTACGACACGCTGGAGCTGATGCCGATGCAGCCCGACCAGTTCGGGCGCATCGATCAGGTCGCCTTTCCGGCCCCGCCCTCGCTGCGGATCACCAATCCCGTCGATGTCTCGAACATGGAGCCCGCGCAATGACCCGCACCCCGCTGCGCCCGCTTGCCCGCATCCTCGAGGCCCGCAGCCGGGGCGAGAACCCCGACGCGATCGAGCGCGAGAACCTCCGCCTGCGCCAAGAGGAAATGCGCGACCGGGCGCGGCGTCGCGCCGAAGGGCGGCTTCTGGTGCTGGCGGCGCTGTTCTTCTGTGCCTTCGGTCTGGTGGGCGGGCGCATGGCGCTGCTGGCGCAAAGCGAGCCGGGCGAGCCGCGCACCAGCGTGGCGGGCGCGCGCATCCTTGCGCAGCGCGCCGACATCACCGACCGCGAGGGGCGCATCCTGGCCACGAATTTCGACACGCACAGCCTCTATGCGCAGCCCCGCGACATGGTCGATCCCGGCCATGCCGCCGACCGGCTGGTCGAGATCTTTCCCTCTCTGGATCGCGCCCGGCTGATGCGCGATTTCACCGGGGACCGCAAGTTTCTGTGGATCCGCAAGACGATCAGCCCCGAGCAGCAGCAGGCGGTGCATGATATCGGCGAGCCGGGGCTGCTGTTCGGCCCGCGCGAGATGCGGCTTTATCCCAACGGGCGGCTGGCCGCGCATGTGCTGGGCGGCGCTAGTTTCGGGCGCGAGGGCGTGCATGCCGCCGAGGTGGTGGGCGTCGCGGGCGTCGAGAAATATCTCGACGACCGGCTGCGCGACCCGGCCCGCGCGCATGAGCCGCTGACGCTGTCGCTCGATCTCAGCGTGCAGGCCGCGATGGAACAGGTGCTGCATGGCGGCATGCGGATCATGAACGCCAAGGGCGCGTCGGGCATCCTGATGGAGGTGGAGACCGGCGAGGTGGTCGCGGCGGCCTCCCTGCCGGATTTCGACCCCAATGACCGGCCCAGCCTGCCGACGACGGGCCATCAGGATGACAGCCCGCTGTTCAATCGCGCGGTGCAGGGCGTCTACGAGCTGGGCTCTGTGTTCAAGGTGTTCACCATCGCGCAGGCGCTGGATCTGGGCCTTGCCACGCCCGACACGATGATCAACACCGAAAGCCCGATGACATGGGGCCGGTTCCGCATCCGGGATTTCCGCAATTACGGCCCGGAACTGAGCCTCTCCGACGTGATCGTGAAATCCTCGAATGTGGGCACCGCGCGGATCGCGATGGATATCGGCGCGACACGGCAACGGGCGTTTCTGGACGAGCTGGGCTTCATGCAGGCCTCGCCGCTGGAGATCACCGAAGCCTCGGGCAGCAAGCCGCTCTTGCCGAAGAACTGGTCGGAGATCTCGACGATGACGATCTCCTACGGGCACGGGTTGTCCACCAGCCCGATGCATCTTGCGGCCGCTTACGCCACCATGGCAAATGGCGGGCGGAAAATCGTGCCGACGCTGCTGCGCGACGACGCCAACGCGCCCGGCGCGCGGGTGATGTCCGAGACGACCGCGGCCGCGTTGCGCAAGATGCTGCGCGAGGTGGTGACCGAGGGCACCGCAAGCCTTGGCGAGGTGGCGGGCTATGCCGTCGGCGGCAAGACCGGCACCGCCGACAAGCCCAATCCCACCGGCGGGTATTACGAGGACAAGGTGATCTCGACCTTTGCCAGCGTGTTTCCCGCCGACGATCCCAAATATGTGCTGGTGGTCACGCTGGACGAGCCGGTGGAGACCTCGGGGAGCGAGCCGCGCCGCACCGCCGGCTGGACCGCCGTGCCGGTCGCCGCCGAGACGATCCGCCGTATCGCGCCCCTGCTGGGCCTGCGCCCCACGATTGAACCCCTCGACCTGGCTGCTATAAGGCAGGCATCCAACTGAAGCGGGGCAAATCACGTGGCGGGGCAAGGCAGAACATTGGCAGAGCTGGGCCTGACAGCGATGGCGGGCCGTCAGGTGGAGGTCACGGGGCTTGCCGTCGACAGCCGCGCGGTGCGCGAGGGCATGCTGTTCGCGGCGCTGCCCGGGGTGCGGATGCATGGCGCATCGTTCATTCCCACGGCGCTGGCGCAGGGCGCGCGTGCGGTGCTCACCGATCCGGCGGGGGCGCGTCTTGCGCAGGAGGCGCTGGCGGCGGACGACGCGGCCCTCGTGGTGGCCGAGGATCCGCGCCAGACGCTGGCCTTTGCCGCCGCGCTCTGGTTCGGGGCGCAGCCCGATCTGTGCGTCGCCGTCACCGGCACCAACGGCAAGACCTCCGTGGCGAGTTTCACCCGCCAGATATGGGAGCGGATGGGGCTCGATGCCGTGAACCTCGGCACCACCGGGGTCGAAGGCGCGCTCACCGCGCCGATGAGCCATACCACGCCGGAGCCGATCACCCTGCACCGGCTGCTGGCCGACTGCGCCGAGGCCGGCGTCACCCATGCCGCGATGGAGGCCTCGTCGCACGGGCTGGCGCAGAAGCGTCTCGACGGGGTGCGTCTGGCCGCGGCGGGGTTCACCAACATCACGCAGGATCATCTGGATTACCACGCCGATTTCGAGGCGTATTTCGACGCCAAGGCCGGACTGTTCAGCCGCGTGCTGTCCGAGGATGGCGTTGCGGTGATCAATATCGACGACCCGCGCGGCACCGGCATGGCCGAGATCGCGACAGCAAAAGGCCAGGATCTGATCACCGTGGGCCGCCGGCCCGGCGCCGATCTGCATCTGGTGGCGCAGCGGTTCGATGTCACCGGGCAGGTGCTGCGCTTTGACTGGGAGGACAGCACGCATCAGGTGCGGCTCGACCTCATCGGCGGGTTTCAGGCGGAAAACGTCCTGATGGCGGTCGGGCTGGCCATCGGCGCCGGCGCCGATCCCGACCGGGTGTTCGACACGCTGCCCGAGATGCGCACCGTGCGCGGCCGCATGCAGCTGGCGGCAAAGCGCGAGAACGGCGCGGCGGTGTTTGTCGATTACGCCCACACCCCGGATGCCGTGGCCACCGCATTGAAGGCGATGCGCCCGCATGTGATGGGCCGGCTCTGGGCGCTTGTCGGCGCGGGCGGCGACCGCGATCGCGGCAAGCGCCCGCTGATGGGGCAGGCGGCGGCAGAGTTTGCCGACCTTGTCATCGTCACCGACGACAATCCCCGCACCGAGGATCCGGCCAGCATCCGGGCCGCCGTGCTGCAGGGCTGCCCCGGCGCGCAGGAGGTCGGCGACCGGGCCGAGGCGATCCTGCGCGCGGTCGATGCGCTTGGCCCCGGCGACGCGCTGCTGATCTGCGGCAAGGGGCACGAGACCGGGCAGATCGTCGGCGATGACGTGCTGCCCTTCGATGATGCCGAACAGGCGAGCCTTGCCGTGTCGGTGCTGGATCGGGGGCGGGTTTGAGCTTGTGGACATCAGCCGACGCCGCCCGCGCGACGGGCGGGCGCGCCACGGGCGACTGGACGGCAAGCGGTGTTTCCATCGACACGCGCAGCCTGCAGCGCGGCGATCTTTTCGTGGCACTGAAAGCGGCGCGCGACGGGCATGATTTCGCCGCCGACGCGCTGGCCAAGGGCGCCGCGGCGGCGATGGTCAGCCACATCCCCGAGGGCGTGGCCGGGGATGCGCCGCTGCTGGTCGTCGCGGATGTGCAGGCCGCGCTGGAGGCTTTGGGGCGTGCGGGACGCGCCCGGATGCGGGGTCGGGTCGTGGCGATCACCGGATCGGTCGGCAAGACCTCCACCAAGGAGATGCTGCGCGATATCTTCGCCGCCCAGGGCCGTGCGCATGCCGCAGAGGCCAGCTACAACAACCACTGGGGCGTGCCGCTGACGCTGGCGCGGATGCCGGCCGACACCGACTATGTCGTGGTCGAGATCGGCATGAACCATCCCGGCGAGATCGCGCCGCTGGCCCGCATGGCGCGCCCCCATGTCGGCCTCGTCACCACCGTCGCCGCCGCCCATCTGGAAGCCTTCGACGACATCCCCGGCATTGCCCATGAGAAGGCCAGCCTGTTTCAGGGGCTGGAGCCGGGCGGCACGGCCATCCTCAATGCCGATCTGGAGACCACGCCGATCTTGCGCGACGCGGCCCGTGCCGCGGGTGCGCGGATCGTCGATTTCGGGTCGGAGGCCACGGCGTGTCGCCTGTCCTCGGTGCGGCTGGTCGAGGACAAGACCATCGCCGAGGCCGAGATCGACGGCGCGCGCATCCTGTTCCGCATCCAGAGCCCGGGGCGGCATTTCGCGATGAACGGGCTGGCCGCGCTCGCCGCGGCCAACGCGCTCGGGGCCGATATGGCGCATGCGGTGATGGCGCTTGGTCAATGGACACCCTTCAAGGGGCGCGGCGTGCGCGAGGTGATACGGCTGGACGGGCCGGATGAGACGCAGACCGTGCTGCTTTACGACGACAGCTACAACGCCAACCCGACCTCGGTCGAGGCCGCGCTCGACGTGCTGGCCGCAGCCCGGGTCACGCATGATATCGGGCGTGTCGCGCGCGGGCGGCGCATCGCCTATCTGGGCGACATGAGGGAACTGGGCCCGCAATCCCCCGAGATGCACCGCGCGCTGGCCGATCATCCGGCGATGGACGGGGTCGATGTGGTCCACACCGTTGGCCCGCTGATGCGCGAGCTTTGGCAGGCACTGCCCGAGCGCAAACGCGGGCGGGCCTGCGACACCGCAGCCGAGATGGCCGCGCGCGTGCGCCACGAGCTTGACGCGGGCGACGTGGTGCTGGTCAAGGGATCGCTCGGCACCGGGCTCGCCGCTGTGGTGCGCGCGATCCGCAAGCTCGATCAGGAGATACCGGGCCGTGAAGGAAACGCATAGATGCTCTATTGGCTGACGCTGCTGTCGGAAGGCGGGGATTTCTTCAATCTTTTCCGCTATATCACCTTCCGCGCGGGGGGCGCGTTCATGACGGCGCTGCTGTTCGGCTTTTTCTTCGGCCCGCCGCTGATCCTGTCGCTGCGCCGCCGGCAGGGCAAGGGCCAGCCGATTCGCAGCGACGGCCCCGCGACGCATTTGTCCAAGGCCGGGACCCCCACCATGGGCGGTCTGCTGATCGTCGGCGCGCTGCTGACCTCGACACTGCTGTGGGCGCGGCTCGACAATCCCTATGTCTGGCTGATGCTGTTCGTGACGCTGTCTTTCGGGCTGATCGGTTTTGCCGATGATTACGCCAAGGTCTCGAAGGGCAACGTCAAGGGCGTCTCGGGGCGCGTGCGGCTGGGGCTGGGATTCCTGATCGCGCTTCTGGCCGCGGGCTGGGCCAGCTGGCACCACCCGGAGGAGTTGCAGTTGCAGCTTGCCTTGCCGGTCTTCAAGGATCTGCTCCTGAATTTCGGGGTCTTCTTCATCCCCTTCGCGATGATCGTCATCGTCGGCTCGGCCAATGCGGTTAACCTGACCGATGGGCTGGACGGGCTCGCGATCATGCCGGTGATGATCGCGTCGGCCGCGCTCGGCATCATCGCCTACACCGTCGGGCGCACCGATTTCACCGATTATCTCGGCCTGCACTATGTGCCCGGCACCGGCGAGATCCTGATCTTTGTCGCCGGGCTCGTGGGCGGCGGGCTCGGGTTCCTGTGGTACAACGCGCCACCGGCGGCGGTGTTCATGGGCGATACCGGCTCGCTGGCGCTTGGCGGGGCCCTGGGCGCCATCGCGGTGGCCACCAAGCACGAGCTTGTGCTGGGCATCGTCGGCGGGCTGTTCGTGGCCGAGGCGCTGTCGGTGATCGTGCAGGTCCTCTATTTCAAGCGCACCGGCAAGCGCGTCTTCCTGATGGCCCCGATCCACCACCATTACGAGAAGAAGGGCTGGGCCGAGCCTCAGATCGTCATCCGCTTCTGGATCATCGCGCTGATCCTCGCGCTGATCGGGCTGGCGACGCTGAAGCTGCGGTAGAACAGCGCGCCGCACCGGCGCATCCTGTCTCGTCCGAGCAGAACCAAGCCCGCATGGTACGACATATGACGAGCAATGCGATATGGCCCGGCGGGAATAACGGTTGACTCGCGCGCGGTGACGCGGCGATAGGTTTGGGGAAACATATCAGGAGATCGTCATGATCCCTTTCCCCTCGCGCCGGGCCGTCGGTGCAGCCCTGGTCGCCGGCCTGATCGCGGTGATGCCCATGCAAGCTGCGGCGCAAAGAGACGCGCCGGTGATCGCCGCCGCCTCGGATCTGCAATTCGCCATCACCGAGGTGGCGCAAGCCTTCACCGCCGAGACCGGGCAGGCGGTGCGGCTGTCGTTCGGCTCCACCGGCAATTTTGCGCGCCAGATCCGCGAGGGCGCGCCGTTCGGGGTGTTCATGGCCGCCGACGAGGCGTTCATCGCCGATCTGCACGCCGACGGCTTCACCCGCGACGCCGGCGATCTCTATGCGCTCGGCCGGATCGTGATCATGGTGCCCGAGGGATCCGCCCTCGCGCCGGATGCGGATCTCGACGCGCTGGAGAGGATGTTGACGGCAGGCGAGATCGCCCGCTTTGCCATCGCCAACCCCGAGCATGCGCCCTACGGGATGCGCGCGCGCGAGGCGCTGATCAGTCGCGGCCTGTGGGACGACCTGCAACCTGTCATGGTGCTGGGCGAGAACGTGTCGCAGGCGGCACAATTCGCGCTGTCGGGCAATGCGGCCGGCGGGATCATCGCCTATTCGCTGGCGCTGGCCCCGCAGGTCGCCGCGCGCGGCACCTATGCGCTGATCCCCGAGGACTGGCACGCGCCGCTGCGCCAGCGCATGGCGCTGCTGAAGGGCGCGGGACCGACGGCCGAGGCATTCTACGCCTATATGCAGACCCCCGAGGCGCGCGCGATCATGGCCGGCTACGGGTTCGATCTGCCCGGGGACGGGTAGCACGTGGACTGGACCGCGCTTGGGCTGTCGCTGCGGCTGGCGGGGTGGACCGTGGTGTTCCTGCTGCCCGTGGCGGTGATCGCGGGGCGCATGCTTGCCTACCGGCGGTTCCGGGCCAAGGGGCTGGTCGAGGCGCTGGTGATGCTGCCGCTGGTGCTGCCGCCCACGGTGTTCGGCTTTTACCTGCTGGTGGCGTTCGGGGGCAATTCGCCGGTAGGCGATCTGTGGCAGCGCCTCTTTGGCGATCAGCTTGTCTTCAGTTTTCAAGGGCTGGTGCTGGCCAGCGTGATCTTCAACCTGCCCTTTGCCATCCAGCCCGCGCAGCGCGGTTTCGAGGCGGTGCCCCTCGAGGTGCGCGAGGCCGCCGCAACCTGCGGCATGTCGCCCGCGCGCAGCCTGTGGCGGGTGGAGCTGCCGTTGGCCTGGCCCGGCGTGATGACGGCGATGGTGCTGACCTTCGCGCACACGCTGGGCGAGTTCGGCATCGTGCTGATGGTCGGCGGCTCGATCCCGGGCGAGACCAAGACCATCGCGATCGCGATCTATGACCGGGTGCAGGCCTTCGACATGCAAGGCGCGGCGTCGATGTCGGCGGTGCTGGTGGGGATTTCGCTGGTCACCATCGCGCTGACCTACTGGTTGTCGGCGCGCGTCGGGAAGCGGTTGGGATGAGGGGGCTGTCCTGATGGCGCTGGAGGTGATGGCGCGGGCAAAGGGCCCGATCCCGCTGGATGTGGCGTTCCGGGCCGAGGCGGGCGAGGTGCTGGCGCTGGTGGGGCCTTCGGGGTCCGGCAAGACCACGGTGCTGCGCAGCATCGCCGGGCTCTGGCAGCCCGAGGCGGCGCGGATCGCGGTGAATGGGACGACGTGGCTGGATACCGGTGCGCGCGTGAACCTGCCCGCGCATCGCCGCCGGCTGGGGGTGGTGTTTCAGGCCTATGCGCTCTTTCCGCACATGAGTGCGGTGGGCAACGTCATGGCCGCGATGGACCGCGCCGACGAGGCCGAGGCGCGGCGTCTGCTGCATCTGGTGAACCTGCACGGGCTGGAGACCCGGCGCCCCGCGCAGCTGTCGGGCGGGCAGCAGCAGCGCGTGGCGTTGGCGCGGGCACTGGCGCGCCGTCCGCAGGCGCTGTTGCTGGACGAGCCGTTCTCGGCGGTGGACCGGGCCACCCGCGAGCGGCTGCAGGCCGAGGTGATCGCGCTGCGCGCGCATCTCGACATGCCGGTGGTGCTGGTGACGCATGACATGGCCGAGGCGCAGCTTCTGGCCGACCGGATGGTGGTGATCGAGGCCGGTCGGATGGTGGCCGGGGGGCCGACGGCGGCGGTGATGTCGGATCCGGACGCGCTGCGCGCCATGGGGATCCGCGAGCTTGCCGCGATGCTGCCCGCAAGGATCACCGAGCGGGATGCCGACGGTCTGACGCGCCTCGAGGGGCCGACCGGGTCGCTGTTTCTGCCGGGGCTGGGCGATCCGCCGGGCACGCGGGTCCGGATCCGGATCCCGGCGCAGGACGTGATCCTGTCGCGGCAGCGCCCCGAGGGCCTGTCGGCGCAGAACGTCGTGCCGGGCCGCGTCCTGCGCAGTGTCACCGGGACCGGGCCGGGGGTTCTCGTGCATATCGACGTGGCCGGGCACGAGATCGTCGCCCGCATCACCCGGCGCGCGGCGTTGCAGATGGACCTGGCACCGGGCGAGGCGGTGCATGCCATCCTCAAATCCATGTCCGTCGCGCGCGGTCAGGTGATCCGCGCGCCGGACCGGGACAGGTGACTGACCCCGCCGGCGCGCCCGGTTTCTTCATGATCCAGACGCGCGGTGACGGCCTCTCCCGCGTGCGCCATCCCGTGGTGTGTGCCCCCGTCAGATGATCGCGTGGCGCATCCGGGCCGAGACCATTTCGCTGAGCACCACCGTGGCGAGGATCAGCAGCAGGATCACCGTCACCTGGCTCCAGGCCAGCGTGTTGAGCGAGGCCTGCAGCTTGAGCCCGATGCCGCCCGCGCCGACGAGACCCAGAATGGTGCTTTCGCGGATGTTGATGTCCCAGCGAAACACCGAGATGCCCCAGAAGGCCGGCATGACCTGCGGCACGATGCCGTAATTCAGCACCTGCGCGCCGCTGGCGCCGGTCGCCTGGATCGCCTCGATCTGGCTGATCTCGGTCTCTTCGATGGCCTCGTAAAGCAGCTTGCCGACAAAGCCGATCGAGCGCAGCGCGATGGCGACGATCCCCGCCAGCAGGCCCGGCCCGATGATCGCCACCAGCAGCAGCGCCCATATCAGCGAGTTGATCGAGCGCGAGGCGACGATCACGAACAGCGCTATGGGCCGCAGGATGTGTTGCGAGGGCGTGGTGTTGCGCGCCGCCAGAAAGGCGATCGGCACCGCCATGATCACCCCGCCGATGGTGCCCAGAGTGGCGATGTTGATCGTGTCCCAGAGCGGGCCCCAGAGCTCTGGCAGATACGACCAGCGCGGCGGCATCATCCGGTTGCCGATATCGGCGGCCTGCCGGGGCGCGTCGGCCACGAAGAACCAGATCGTGTCGCGGGTCATCAGTTGCCAGCAGAACACGAACAGCGCCACCAGCGCGAGCCAGCCCATCCACATGAACAGCCGCTTGCGCGGGGTGCGATGCGCCCAGACCTGACTGTAATGGGTGATTTCGGTCATTGCAGGAACTTTCGCAGATAGCTGGAGCCGTATTCGGCGACCATCACCAGCCCGATGATGATCAACAGGATCGCGCCCGCGCTGTCATATTCATAGCGGTCGATGGCGGTGTTGAGCGTTGCCCCGATGCCGCCCGCGCCGACGATGCCGATCACCGCGGACTCGCGGAAATTGATGTCGAGCCGGTAGAGCGACAGCCCGATCAGCCGCGGCATGACCTGCGGCTGCACCGCGTAATTGACCAGCTGCCCCCATGAGCCGCCCGTGGCGCGGATCGCCTCGACCTGCGTGGGGTCGATCTCCTCGATATCGTCGGCGAGCAGCTTGGCGATGAAGCCGATGGTCGCGAAGCTGAGCGTGAGGAACCCCGCGAAGGGCCCGAAGCCGAACATCGCCACCAGAAAGATCGCGATGATGATCTCCTGCAGGGACCGGCTGACCGCGATGATGCTGCGGCAGACGTAATAGACCGCGCGCGGGGCAAGGTTGCGCGCCGCGCCCACACCAATGGGCACCGAGATGAGGACGCCCACCACCGTCGAGGTCAGCGTCATTGTCAGGCTTTCCGACAGGCCCTTGCCGATATCGGTCCAGCGGCTGGTGAAATCGGGTTGCAGGAAGCCCATGACGAACCGCTGGCCGCGCTCCAGCCCCTGATAGACGCGGTTCCAGTCCACTTCGACCGTGCCGATGGCAAGGATCAGATAGATCAAGATGCCCAGTTGCAGGGCGATGCGCCAGCGTTTGTCGCGTATGATCTGCGGCGGGCGGCGCCATGTGGTGGGGTAGCTTTGCGCGGTCATTGCGCCAGCGCCTCCAGCCGGGCGCGCGCATCGGCTTCGGCCTCGGCCTGTTCCTCGTCGCCCTGACGCATCGCGTTCCAGTCCTCTTCGCCGTAGATCGTGGTCAGGGCCGCTTCGGTCAGATCCTCTGGCGGGCCGTCGAACACCACGCGGCCCGCGCGCAGCCCGACGATGCGCTGCATGAATTGCTGGGCCAGCGGCACGTCGTGGATGTTGACGATGGCCGGCAGGTCGCGCTCGGCGCAGATCTCGGTCAGCAGGCGCATGATCTGGCGGCTGGTCTTGGGGTCGAGGCTGGCGGTGGGTTCGTCGACCAGCAGCAGTTCGGGGTTTTGCGACAGCGCCCGCGCGATGCCGACCCGCTGGCGCTGCCCGCCCGACAGCGCATCGGCACGCTTGTCGGCGTGCTCGATCAGCCCGACGCGATCAAGCAGTTGGTAGGCGCGCTGGATGTCCGCGCCGGGAAACTTGCGCAGGAAGCTGCGCCAGAACGGCACATAGCCGAGACGCCCCGACAGCACGTTCTCCATGACCGTCAGCCGCTCCACCAGCGAGTATTCCTGGAAGATCATGCCGATGCGGCGGCGCTGGCGGCGCAGCTCGCGCTTGCCGAGGCGCGCGAGGTCCACATCGCCGAGCATCACCCGGCCCGCTGTCGGCTCCACCAGCCGGTTGATGCATCGGATCAGCGTCGACTTGCCCGCCCCCGACGGCCCGATCAGCCCCATGATCTGGCCCTTGGGCACCTCCAGCGTGACATCTGACAGCGCGGTTTCGCCCGTCTTGTAGGTCTTTGACAGCCCGTCGAGGGTCAGCATGGCGGCCTCTTTCGTAAAAATGCCGTGGGCGGCCCGGAGCCGCCCACATGTGGTCGCAAGGGGGTGGTGTCAGTCGCAATCGTAGGAGACGCCATTGGCGTCGTCGATGGTCCGGATCACTTCCCAATCATCCTTGAAGGTGATCTCGACGAACTGATCCTCGCCGTTGCGGCCGAACTCTTCGGCGAGCGCGGTGCCCTCCCAGTCGAAGCTGAAGAACGCCTCCTTGATCTTGTCCTGCAGGTCGGGATGCAGGTTGTGGGCGGTGCCGTAGCCGGTCGTCGGGAAGGTCTGCGACTGGTAAACCACTTCGAGCTGATCCTCGGAGACCACATCGCGGTCGATCATCCGGTTCTTGACCGAGTTGGCGACCGAGGCGGCGATGTAATCCTCGTTGGCCACACCCAGCACCGAATTGTCATGCGCGCCCGAGAACGACGTGTCGAAATCCTCGCCCGCGACCATGTCGAACTCGCCCTTGAGCAGCGCCGAGGGTGCCTTGAAGCCGGAATTCGACGTCTCGGATGTGAAGGTCAGTTCCTTGCCGCGGATATCCTCGACCTCTTCGATGCCCGAGCCGGGATGGGTGATGATCTCCATCTCGTAGCCGAAGGATCCGTCCTCGGCCGCCATCATGGCAAACGGGCGAAAGCCGGCGCAGGCCACGGCGATCGGGTTCGACCCGGTGTTGAAGCCCGCGACATGCAGACGCCCGGCGCGCATCGCCTCGATCTGGGCGGCGTTGGATTGCACCGGGAAGAATTGCACGTTCTTGCCGGTCACCTCGGCCATGTGATCGAGAAAACCCTGCCAGACATCGGCATAGACCGCCGGATCCTCGACCGGGGTATAGGCGAAGATCAGCGTGTCGGGGTCGAGCCACTCGGACTGGTCCTCGGGGATATCGGCGATCAGGTCGCCGTCAGAATCGGTGTATCGGTCGCTGAGCTCAAACTCGGCATGCGCGGGCAGGGCCAGCGTCAGCGCGAGAAAGGCGGTGAGCGTCGTGGTGCGTGTCATGAGCGGGTCCTCTGTTGCTTCGACATCCGGTGTCTCCACTAGACTGACAATGTAACAGGTTCGTGTCTATTTTTTAAACAAATGTAAAATTGCCGGCGCTGGACGTGGCCCATGCCGCCTGACATTGTTTCGAATGATCCGCAGCGCGGACCAGAGCCCGCACAGGAGCACCCCTCGCGGGCTGTCCGGCCCGGATCATGGTGTGGACGTTTTCTTTGCCCATGCCACAGCCGCCGTCTTTGCGGATGGCTGGCAGCCCTGTGCCGACGACCCATTCCTCGACGCCGTCCGCCGCCGCAAGCTTGGTGTCGGCGATCGGGTCTGTAAGAGGTGGCTCGGTCGATCTGAAAAAGGATTCGGGGCGCTCTGCAAACGGGTTTCCACCTCGGTCATGCCGCTGCGGCCTCGGCTATCGGCTGGGTGAAGGGGCCTGATCGGGGGGCTCCCGTCAGGCGATGAAGGCGCTGGCAGCAGTTGTAGACGCCGAGATATGGGCCAATGCCTGCGCGGGCCTCGGACACGCTGGCACAGGCCCGCAGACAGCCCCCCTTGTATTTGCTGGTCCGCCAGAGGCGCTCGACAAAGACGTTGTCGCGCCAGACGGTTTGTCCAGCCCGCGGAACGGCGATCTGGACGGACCGGCTATGGAGCAGTGTTTGCGCTTGCGCTTGATCATGCTGCCCGTGGGGGGGAGTGATCCAGACCGGGGTTTGCCGGAGAGCGAAAAGCCCGGAAGGCAGGTCATGACCAAAGGCATTTCAGGGAATCGTTTTTCGGCTTTCGGCAGGGGTCCGTGCGCGCGCGGGCCGCGCGGCGGCATCATGTCTAGGCTGATCGGCACGGCAACGGTGACTGGCATCGATCCGCAAGCCTGGCGTGCCGACGTCATCGCCGGCACCTCCGACATGCCGGACGTCGCCTGACCGCAGCCTCCGGCGGATGCTTGCCAACCGCACCGCCGCCACCGGGGGCCGCCAATGGCAACCAGAGGTCCGATCAGTGCAGGTTGGTATACCCATGTTGCGCGCTCGGATTGCCCACGGCATGGCGCAGCCCGACGCACAGGCCGCGTGCAACACTCGCACCGGTCTGCGATACATCGCGGATCGCAGACACCCGCGCCGCAAGGCGCGCCCATGAAAAAGCGTGGCGCAGCCACTCCGTTGGATCAGACCCGCCTCAGCTGGCCTGATCGGCGAGAAACTTTTCGGCGTCCAGCGCCGCCATGCAGCCCATACCGGCGCTGGTCACGGCCTGGCGGTAGAGGTGATCCGTCAGATCGCCCGCCGCGAACAGTCCGGGGATCGAGGTGCGCGTGCTGCCGGCCTCGACCTGCACGTACTGGCCATGATGCATCGCGACCTTGCCCTTCACCAGCTCGGAGGCCGGCGCGTGGCCGATGGCGATGAACACGCCCTTGCAGGGAATTTCCGTGATCTCTCCGGTCTCGACATGTTTCACCCGCACGCCCTCGACGCCCTTGGGATTGGCGGTGCCGGTGACCTCGTCGAGCGTGTGGAACCACAGCGGCTCGATCTTGGGATGCTTGAACAGCCGGTCCTGCAGGATCTTTTCGGCGCGCAACTCGTCCCGCCGATGGATCAACGTGACCTTGGAGGCGAAATTCGTGAGGAACAGCGCCTCTTCGACGGCAGTGTTGCCGCCGCCGATCACCACGATCTCCTGACCGCGATAAAAGAACCCGTCGCAGGTGGCGCAGGCCGAGACCCCGAACCCCTTGAACGCCTCCTCGGACGGCAGCCCCAGCCATTTCGCGCGCGCCCCGGTGGCCAGGATCACGGCATCGGCCGTGTAGACGCGACCGCTGTCGCCGGTGGCGGTGAACGGCCGGACGTCCGTATCAAGATCGGTGATGATGTCGCCGATGACCTCACACCCCATCGCCTGGGCATGCGCTTCCATCCGCACCATCAGGTCGGGGCCCTGCACCTCGATGTCGCCGGGCCAGTTCTCGACTTCGGTCGTGGTGGTCAACTGTCCGCCCGGCTCGATCCCCTGCACGAGCACGGGGTCGAGCATCGCACGGGCGGCATAGACCGCGGCGGTGTATCCGGCCGGTCCCGATCCGATGATCAGGCATCTGGTGTGGCGGGCGTCTGTCATGCGTGCCTCCGAAGTTCCATCCCGCGCACAGATAGGTGACATTGCGGAGATAAGAAAGCTGATTGCCTGATTATTTGGCCGAAGCCGCCCGTTTGCAGCCGCGGGATTTTTTTCCTGACGCGGCCGAGGATGTGTCGGTCCGACATGGAAGGTTTCGAAGAACCTGTTCCAGTCCCGCGGCGACCGCCTTGCGTCGGCGAGAATGCCCGTCCGTTCCTCGATCCCGTCATCGGTCAGCGCCGTGATGGTCTCGGCTCGGCCAGCTTGGCTGGTATGCGCAGTGCCGGGCCATCGAGATCTTCGTCACCGCCCTGAAGACAGGATGCCGGATCGGGGATGTCCGGCTGACCACGGCCGACCGCCTTGCCAGGGGCATCGCGCTGTGCTGTGCCGTCGTCTCGAGAATCTCGTGGCTGACCATGCTTCGCCGTCAGAGCCCGACAGCCATCCCGGCAGCTGTCTTCACCGCAACCGAACGCATTCAAAACGTGCGGGCGATGCCGTCGAACCGACAAGACAGCATCAGCATTTCGCACTCCCCATGACTGCCACCGCTTGTCCGGGCGGGTGTCTCGATCGCAAGAACGACCCGCCTCCGGGCAGACCAGTCATCTTGCGCGGGTTCTCGCGCTCGGCCGATCTTGCCGACGGGGTCCAAACACCGGATCCAGACGCACCGTCCCCTTGCGGCCAATCGAGACCCCCGCCGGAGCCTTATGCCTGCGATGCTGCGGGGCGATCCTTTCATGCTTCATGATCGGCCTCTCCGGTCGCCGCTCCCGCGTGTTGCATCATCACGCGCGCCATCAACCGCGTCAGAGATTGCCGCGTCTCTTGGGGCAGGCGCATCCAAAGCGGTGTCAGTCTCGCAGGCGTGGACCGGTTGTGCGGGAAACGCTCGAGCTGCGTGGCAATCCGCTCAATATGACGTCATCCCATATCACAGATGCGTCCAGGCCTGCGGAACCCGGCGATGGAAAAGCGACAGGTCGCCCCCCCGGACCGCATGCCGGCCCGAAGTCCAAAGTTGCACCTTGCAGTGGACCCGGTTCTGGGTGATCTTGGCGCCCGCAACCGAAACCAACCAAAAGGCAGCCCATGAAAACCCTGATCACCGCATCCGCCACGCTTCTGACCCTTGCCATGCCCGCCCTGGCCGAGGGGGACGCCGAAAAAGGCGAGAAGACCTTCAATCAGTGCAAGGCATGCCACATGATCGCGTCCGAGGATGAGGCAATCGTCCGGGGCGGCCGGGTCGGCCCCAATCTTTACGGTGTGATCGGGCGCACAATGGGCGGTGTCGAGGATTTCAACTATTCCGATGGGCTGCAGGCCAAGGCCGAAGAGGGCGAGGTCTGGACCGAGCAAACGCTCGCCGAATACGTCACCGACCCCAACGACTTCCTCGGCAGCCGGTCGAAGATGACCTACAAGCTGCGCAACGGCTCCGAGGATGTCGCGGCCTATCTCGCGACCTTTTCGGAGTGACCGTTCAGACGGGCACCCGAGCAGGCGCTTGACGAGGGGATCCCAACCGTTCCGGCAAGGCCCTGCCGGGACGGCGCACAGGGTCGGCTCGAGCTGTCGCTACCAAGCACGATAAGGATCGGACCGGTCAGGTCCACGCCTTGCCATTCATCTTTCCTGAAATACTCGAACGCGACCCCCCGATCACGGCCTCGCGCCGACATATCTTCCCCCTAGCAAGCCCGGCTGGCTTGGCCTACTCTCTGGCATGGACGAGACCGGTGGCGGAGACGGCATGAGTGGCACGGGATTGCAGAAACTGGCCTTTTTTCTTTTGGTGGCCCTGATCCTTTTCGTCGCCGCCACGGGGGGTGGCTGATGGCGCGAAAATTCGGCGGGCAATACAGCCCGGGCCATGACGGAAATGCCCCGGCGGCGCCCAAAGGCGGCTTTCGCGGGGCGCGGCGCACGCGTGTGGGCGGGCGCGTCAATCTGCTGTTTTTCGTGCCGCTGCCGCTGGCAGTGCGGGCTTTCGCCTCGGGGCCGGTCGAGCTGGCGCTCAACCTGTCGGCCCTCGGACTGCTGTTGCTCGGGGCCTGGCTGACCCGCGAGGGGCTGCGCGCCGAGGAGGCCTATGACGCGCGCCGGATCGCGCGCCGCCCCGCCGTGCCGCGCAAGGTCCTCGGCGCGCTCTCGATCGCGGCGGGTCTCGGCCTCGCCGGGGCCGTGGCGGGCGACGGCCTTCTCGGGCCGGGCATCTATGCGGTGGCGGGGGCCGGGTTGCACCTGCTGGCCTTCGGGCTCGATCCGCTCGGCGACAAGCGATCAGGCGATATCGACAGCTTCCAGGGCACCCGCGTGGCCCGCGTCGTCGACCAGGCCGAGGATTATCTCGCCGCCATGTCCGCCGCGATCAACCGCACCGGCGATCGTGCGCTCGAGACCCGGCTGGAGCAGTTCCAGTCCACCGTGCGCGACATGCTGCGCTCGGTCGAGGACGATCCCCGCGACCTCACCGCGGCGCGCAAGTATCTCGGGGTCTATCTGATGGGCGCGCGGGACGCGGCGGTGAAATACGCCGATCTGGCCACCCGCGCCCCGAACCCCGAGGCGCGCGAGAAATTCCTGTTGCTGCTGTCGGATCTCGAACGCAATTTCACCGCCAAGACCCGCGCCCTCATGGCAGGCAGCAGCGCCGATCTGGATATCGAGATCGAGGTGCTGCGCGACCGGCTGGAACGGGAGGGCGTTCACCTTGAAACACCGGATCATTCCTAAAAGGATCATGCCATGTCAGACGCCACCCGCCAAAAGGCCGAGGCCGAATTGAAGGACATCGAAACCGTGAGCCGCAGTTCCCTTCCGGACCCCGAAGAGGCCGGGGAAATCGTGTCGCTCGATCAGGCCGACGCCTCCCAAAGCGCCGAGATCACGCGCCGCATGGCCGAGATCGACATGACCGACACGCAGTCGATCGTCTCCTTCGGAGCGAAAGCCCAGGCCGAATTGCAGGAAATCTCGCAAAGCATGCTGCAGGGCGTGCGCAACAAGGATGTGGGGCCGGCAGGCGACAGCTTGCGCGGCATCGTGGCCACGATCCGCGGCTTTTCCGTATCGGAGCTTGACATGCGCCGCGACCGGTCGTGGTGGGAAAAGCTGATGGGACGCGCCGCCCCGATCGCCAAGTTCAGCGCCCGCTACGAGGAGGTCCAGGGCCAGATCGACCGGATCACCGACGATCTGCTGGGCCACGAGCACACGCTGCTCAAGGACATCAAGTCGCTCGACAAGCTTTATGAAAAGACGCTCGCCTTCTATGACGAACTGGCGCTTTATATTGCCGCGGGCGAGGCCCGGCTGAAGGATCTCGACGAGACCGGGATCCCCGCCAGGGAGGCTGCGGTCGAGGCCGCGCAGGAGGCCGATCAGGTGATGCGCGCGCAGGAGCTGCGCGACCTGAGGGCGGCGCGCGACGATCTCGAACGCCGGGTGCACGATCTGAAACTGACCCGTCAGGTGACGATGCAGTCGCTGCCCTCGATCCGGCTGGTACAGGAAAACGACAAAAGCCTCGTGACCAAGATCAACTCGACCCTCGTCAACACCGTGCCGCTGTGGGAGACGCAGCTTGCGCAGGCCGTCACCATCCAGCGCTCGGCCGAGGCGGCCGATGCGGTGCGCGGGGCGGGTGACCTGACCAATGAATTGCTGACCGCGAATGCGAAGAACCTGCGCGACAGCAACAAGGCGATCCGGCAGGAGATCGAGCGCGGCGTCTTCGACATCGAGGCGGTGAAACAGGCCAATGCCGACCTCATCGGCACCATTCAGGAAAGCCTGCAGATCGCCGACGAGGGCAAGGCGCGGCGCGCCCGCGCCGAGGAGGATCTGAAAAAGATGGAGGCCGAACTGCGCGACACGCTCGGCGCGGCCAAGGCCCGGCGCGACAGTGGCAACGCCGGGCCGAAGGGCTGAGGCGGCGATGCGGGCAAGACGGCACAGGGCATGGATGGCGGGTCTCGCGCTTGGCTGGCTCGTGGCCTGCGAGACGCCTGCACCCGACCCCGACCCGCGCCCCGAGGCCCGCCCGCCTCAGGCGGCCGCGCCCGCCGAGCCCGCCCCGTCGGCGCAAAGCCGCGAGATGGCCGACTATTACGCCCGGATCGAGCGCGGGCTGCGGGATCGCGGTCTCTTGCGCACCGATGGCGGCGGGGCCGACACGCCGTTTACCGACACGCATTTGATGCGGAACTTCGAGCGGATCGTGTTCTTCGACGAATACGCGCCGGGCGGTGGTTACCGCCCCTCCTCGGGCGGGCCGGGGGGCTTGCGCAAATGGGCCGGCCCCGTGCGCATGGAGGTCACGTTCGGGGCCTCGGTCCCGGCGGACCAGCGTAGGGACGATCGCGCGATGGTCGCCGACTATGCCAGCCGGCTGGCGCGGGTCACACGGCACCCGATCCGAACCGGCGCCCGCGATCCCAATTTTCATGTCCTGATCGTGGGCGAGGATGACCGCGCCGAGGGTCTGGACCGCATCCGCCGGATCGCGCCCGATCTGGACACCGCGACCCTTGGCGTCATCCGCTTCATGCCGCGGACCGTCCATTGTCTCGTGCTCGCCTTTTCGGGTGGCGACGATCCGCACAGCTACACACGCGCCATCGCGTGGATCCGGGCCGAGCATCCGCCCCTGATGCGCAAGGCGTGCGTGCACGAGGAGCTGGCCCAGGGGCTGGGGCTGGCCAATGACAGCCCCGCCGCGCGCCCGTCGATCTTCAACGACGACGATGAATTCGCCCTGCTGACCCGCCATGACGAGATCCTGCTGGAACTGCTCTACGATCCCGCCTTGCGTCCCGGCTTGACACTCGACGAGGCCCGCCCGATCCTGCGCCGGTTGCTCGCAAGGCGTCTGGATGGCGCGGTGTGACGGGGTGTCGATCCACGCCAGCGTCTTTGCTCGGGGCGCGGTGGGGCGATGCGGGCGAGCCCCGCTAACGGACGGCGGTCCGGCGGGCTTTCGGGGTCGCGATGTCGAGATCGGAATCCGTTTCGGGCAGGCCCTCGCGCGATAACAGCACGGCGATCGGGCGCAGCCCGGGCACGTGGCTGCAGACGATCATCAGCGACACCATGATCGGCACCGCCAGAAACATTCCCGGAATGCCCCAGATCGCCGCCCAGAAGGCAAGGCTGATGATGATGCCGAAGGAGGACACCCGCAGCGCGCGCCCCATCAGCATCGGGTCGATGATGTTGCCGTTGAGAAACTGGATCGCCCCGACCACCAGAAAGATCAGCAGGGTCAGCGGCCCGTCGGCCAGTTGCACGAAGGCCACCAGCGCCACCAGCACCGTCGCCATGATCGACCCGATCGAGGGGATATAGTTCAGCACGAAGGTCAGGACCCCGAGCGCTGCGGCCAGATCAAGCTCGAAAGCGCGCGCGACGGCATAGACCATCAGGCCCGTGACCCCGCTGACGAATGTCTTGACCAGCAGGTAGTAGTTCACCCGGTGGATGATCGAGCCGATGATGCGACTGACCTTCTCGGCCTGTGCGGCGTCACCGAACAGGCTTTCGAGCTTGGTGCCGAACCAGACCCGCTCGGCGAAGAGAAACCCCACAAACAGGATCACCAGCACCGTGCCCTGCATCAGACTGCCGGCCTGTCCCGCGATCGTTCTCAGATAGCCCGCCACATCGACCGTCGCGACGGAGTTGAGCACCGCCGTCTCGGCGTCCTGTCCGAGCCAGGCAAACATCGAGGCGATCGCCTGCGGCGCGCGATCCGTATAGGCCAGCGTCGTCGACAGCACGGTATTGGCCTGCGACAGGATCACCGCCGACAGGCTCAGCAGGGCCATGGAAATCAGCAGGAGGGCGACGATGCTCGCCAGCCAGTTCGGCACGCGCACCGGCCCGATGCCGATACGCGCGATGAAATTGATCGCGTCCGACGTCAGGCTGAACAGGATGATCGCAGTGGCCAGCGAGATCAGCAGGAACCGCGCCTGCACCAGCAGAAACAGCACCACCGCGAAGGCGATGATGATCTGCGTCACGTTTCGGATACGATACGAATCGGTCGTCTGCGTGATGTCGGACTGCGGTTTGCGTTTCTGGGCGGTCACGGGGGCTCGCTGTATCGGGGTGCTCTTGGCCTGTCAGCCGGCCTGTCAGCAGTTTGGCCGGAGTATCTGCAACTCCTGCGCAAAACACAATCATTCCCGAACGCCGCACGTGGCCTTGCGGCATTTTTCAGAGGGCCGGGCCGGGATACCGGGCATCGGGCGCATGGCTGCGGCCCGAAGGTGTCGATCCGCGGGGGCAACGCACCTTGCCTGCCACCCTTGGGCTGCCGCGCGAGACCGCCATGTGGCGCAATAAAATCCGTGCGCGTCCCTTGATGGACGTCATGATAGGGTCAAAGTTGTAAAGTCATATGATTGACAGTCCTTTCACGAAAGAGAGTGCCATGACCGCGACGGATCCCGAAACATCCCTGCGTGCCTTTCTCAGACCCTATACCCGCAAGAGCGATCTTCGGGGCGGTCTTTCCCTTGTCGCGACCCTTGGCGTCTATGCCGGGGCGCTGGTGGCCGGCGGGATCCTCGCCGGTGGCGGATCCTGGCCCCTCGCGCTGCCGCTGGTCGTGGTGCTGGCCTTCGCGGGCGTGCGGCTTTACGTATTGCAGCATGATTGCGGGCATCACTCGCTCTTCGCCACGCCCTGGATGAATGAGGTGGCCGGGCATCTGCTGTCGATCTTTTCGCTGACACCGTTTCGCGTGATGCAGTACAACCACAATCTTCATCATGCCTATCTGGGCAATCTCGATCACCGCGACACGACCGAGGTGCATACCATGACGCTGCGCGAATGGCAGTCTGCGCCGTGGTATCGGCGGCTGTGGTACCGGCTCTATCGCAACCCGGTGGTGATGCTGTCGCTTGGCGGGATCGTCACCTATTTCGTCGCCTATCGCTGGCCGCGCAACACGTCCCATGTCGGTGCCGGTGGCGTGATCGCGCACAACCTGATGCTGGCGGTTTTCGTGGCGCTTGTCTGGGCCACGCTCGGGCTGGCCGGGCTGGCCGTTCTGGGGCTGAGCGCGGTGCTGGCCGGGGTGATCGGCGTGTTCCTTGTGTACCTGCAGCACAATTTCGAGGATACCTACTGGGACCGAAAGCCCGAGCTGGATTTCCGCCGCGCGACGCTCGAAGGGTCAAGCTCGCTCGATCTCGGCTGGCTGTGGGATCTCGGCACCGGCAACATCGCCTATCACGATCTGCACCATTACAATCCCGCCATCCCGTCCTACAACCTGCGGCGCTGCCAGAAGGATCTGCCGGAACACCTCAAATCGCATGACGTGATCCGCTGGCCCGAGGCGTTGCGCAGTTTCCGGCTCAAGCTCTGGGACGAGGATGCCGCGCGCCTCGTGCCCTTTCCGGATGCCGGCGCGGTGCCGGCGGGGCGCGTTGCCGCCGATCCGTGAGGCCGGTCAGGACCGCGACGTCCGGCCGGTGGGGGTCAGGGATTTCGGCGTGTCCATGACGACATAGGATGTGATCGCATGGACCTGCGGAAGGACGCCGAGGATGTCGGTGTGAAAGTTCTTGTAGGCGGCGAGATCGGCCACTTCGACGCGCAGGATGTATTCCACCGCGCCGGTGATGTTGTGACATTCGACCACCTCGGGCGCGCGGGCCATGGCGGCTTCGAACGCCTGCTGGCTGGCCTTGGTGTGGCTGTTCAGGCCGACCGTGACGAAGGCCACGAAGCCCACGCCGATCGCGGCCCTGTTCAGGATCGCGGAGTAGCCGGCGATCACGCCGCGCCTCTCCAGATCCTGCACCCGGCGCAGACAGGCCGAGGGCGACAGCCCCACCCGATCCGCGAGGTCCAGATTGCTGATGCGTCCGTCATGCGTCAGGATTCGCAATATATGTCGATTTATATCGTCCATAGCCGTGGAAGATTGCATATTACATTATCAGACACAATAAAACGCAATCAAAATGCGTGTTTGATCGCATAGAATTGTGATCATGACATTCGATCTCTTCACGGCGCTTTCGACCTTCGCCCTCGTCACGGTCATCACACCGGGGCCAAACAACCTGATGCTCATGGCGTCGGGCACGAATTTCGGCATCAGGCGCACGGTCCCGCACATGCTGGGGATCGCGCTCGGCTTTCCGCTGATGGTGGTGGGCGTGGGGCTGGGGGTGATGCAGGTCTTCGATTTATGGCCGCTCAGCTACATGCTGCTCAAGGCCGGTTGCGTGGCGTATCTTTTTTATCTCGCGTGGAAGATCGCCAATGCCGCGCCGCCCGCCTCGGCCGAGGCCGATGCGACGGGCAAACCGCTGACATTCCTGCAATCGGCGGCCTTCCAGTGGGTCAACCCCAAGGCGTGGAGCATGGCGCTCTCGGCGATCACGCTTTACGCCACCGGGCGCGATCTTTCGGCGGTGCTGTGGGTGGGCGCGGTCTATGTGGGCGTCTCGGCGATCAGTACGACAAGCTGGACGGTGCTGGGCCAGCAACTAAGGCGTGTGCTGAAGAACCCGGGCCGGCTGCGCGTGTTCAACCGGGTGATGGCGGTGCTTCTGGTGGCAACACTCATCCCGGTGCTGTGGCCGGCCTGACCTATGAAGGGGCGATTGCAAATCCGTTCCGGGACCGTCATATCACGGGGGTAAATCCGACGGAGACGGCGCAGCGATGACCAACTACCTCGACTTTGAAAAGCCTCTGGCCGAGATCGAAGGCAAGGCCGAAGAGTTGCGCGCACTGGCCCGCACCAGCAAGGAAATGGATGTCGAGGACGAGGCCGGCGCGCTTGATCGCAAGGCCGCCAACATGCTGCGCGATCTGTACAAATCCCTCACCCCTTGGCGCAAATGCCAAGTCGCCCGGCACCCGGAGCGGCCGCATTGCCGCGACTATATCGACGCGCTGTTCACCGACTACACCCCCCTGTCCGGGGACCGGACCTTCGGCGAGGATGCGGCGGTGATGGGCGGGCTTGCCCGGCTTGACGATCGCCCGGTGATGGTGATCGGCCATGAAAAGGGCAATGACACCAAAAGCCGTATCGTGCGCAATTTCGGCATGGCCCGCCCCGAAGGCTATCGCAAGGCGGCGCGCCTGATGGAGATGGCCGACCGGTTTCGCCTGCCGGTGATCACGCTCGTGGACACGCCCGGCGCCTATCCCGGCAAGGGGGCCGAGGAACGTGGGCAATCCGAGGCGATCGCGCGCGCCACCGAGACCTGTCTGCACATCGGCGTGCCGCTGGTGTCGGTGATCATCGGCGAGGGCGGCTCTGGCGGGGCCGTGGCCTTTGCCAGTGCCAATCGCGTGGCGATGCTGGAGCATTCGGTCTATTCCGTGATCTCGCCCGAGGGCTGCGCCTCGATCCTTTGGAAGGATTCCGAGAAGATGCGCGAGGCCGCTGAAGCGCTGCGCCTGACCGCGCAGGATCTGGTGAAGCTGGGCGTCGCCGACCAGATCATCGACGAACCCCTCGGCGGCGCGCACCGCGACCGCGACGCGACGATCAAGGCCGTGGGCCTGACGCTTCACGCGATGCTCAGCGAGCTTGACAAGAAAGGCCGCAAGGCACTGATCCGTGATCGCCGCGACAGGTTCCTGCGGCTTGGCACCAAGGGGCTAGCCGCCTGAGGGATGTCAGCCGCGATGCGCGTCAAGCCGCCGGACCGACCAGACCACGGCGATCGGGCCGAGGATCTCGAAGATCACCGTCGTCCCGATGGTCAGGCTGAGGAGCAGGTCCCGGTATTCAGGGAAATCCTGCGCCGCGATCAGCGCCATGCCCACGGCCACGCCGGCCTGTGGCAGCAGGGCCATGCCGATAAAGGGCCGTTGCAGGGCCGGCACTGCCCCGATCGCGCCGCCCAGCCATCCCCCCGCCACCCGCGAGACGATGCGCAGCACGACGAAGGCCCCGCCGATCAGACCGAGATCGGCCAAGACGTCAAGGTTCAGCGACGCGCCGGCGAGCACGAAGAACAGGATCAGGAACGGCCAATGGATATGCTCGATCTCGTGGAACGCGTGCTCGTGATGGCGGGCGAGGTTCGCGATGATGGCCCCAGCGACCATGCCGGCGATGAGGTAGGACACATCGATCCAGACCGCGACACCAGCGGTGAGAAACACGATCCCGAGCGCCTCGGTCAGTTGCGGCTCGCCCTGCGCGAGGCGGCCGGTAAGATAGGCGGCGGGCAGCCCGAAGAAGGCGCCGAGCAAAAGCGCGCCCCCGATTTCCCACGCGGCCCTGGTCAGGTGCGCGAGCTCCAGCGGGCCACCGAAACTTGCGGCGATCACGGCGGCAATGGAAAACGCCAGCACCCCCCAGGCGTCGTCGATGGCCACGATGCCGCGCAGCAGCTTGGGGAACTCTCCCCGCGCGCGCGCCTGGCGTAGCGCGTCCTGGGTTGCCGCCGGATCGGTCGCGGTGGCAATCGCCCCAAGCAGCAGGGCCACCGGCGCCGGCACGCCGATCAGCCACAGGCCGAGCGCGACAATGGCCACGGTGCTCAGCACGATCAGCACCGAAACCGTCAGGATTTCGCGCCCGTGGCGCCGCAACGTCTGCAGGGTCAGCGCGTTTCCCAGCAGGAAGGCCACCATGGTCAGTGCCACGATGGAGATGATGTCGTAAAGCCGCTCGGCCTCTTGCGGCAGCAGGTCCAGACCCGACCCCCCGACGACGATGCCGCATCCCAGAAGCAGTGTCACCCGTGGCAGAAGCGTGTGCCGCCCCACCGCGTCGGCGGCCAGCCCGGCAAGAAACAGCGCCCCGAGCGTTATCAGCACAAGTCCCTGATCCATGCCACTCACCCCACAAGCATGCGAAGGCCCTGCGTCACGTCCGACCGTACCGCAAGCCGCAATCCCGGTTCGTCGCCCGCTTTCAGGGCCGCGATGATCAGCCGGTGGAAATGCGGCGGATCCTTGCGCCGCAGCCGACCGTAAAGCGCCCGCATCGTCGGGCCAAGCTGCAGCCAGACGGTTTCGGCCATCGCCAGCATCGCCGGGGCCTGCGCGCGCAGATAGAGCGTGCGGTGAAATTCGAGATTGCGCCGGATATAGGCGACCGCATCCTGCCGGGCGATGTCCTCGGCCACGCGGGCATTGATGGTCTGCAAACGGTCGATCAGCGCGATATGCGCGCGGGGCAGGGCGCGGCTGGCCAGCTCGACCTCCAGCAGGGACCGCAACGCCGCAAGTTCCTCGATCCGGTCGCCGGTCAGTTCCGGGGTCGAGACCCGGCCCGATTGCGACAGCGTCAGCGCGCCCTCGGCCGACAGCCGGCGCAGCGCCTCGCGCGCGGGCGTGATCGAGACGTCAAATTCTGCCGCGATGCCGCGCAGGGTCAGCGCCTGACCGGGCGCGATCTCGCCATACATGATGCGCGATCGCAGCCCGCGATAGATGCTGTCATGTGCGGCCGGCAGGGGATCGGGGCGAGGCGGCATCAGCATGACATCATGTGATCACAAATCTCGTCGCGGTCAATCGCCGAAACGATAACGATGCAGCCCGGCGCCCTCGCGGCGCAGCCACTTTCGGGGCGCGTCGTGATCGGGCAACAGACCCGCCACCACCGCCCAGAAGGCGGGCGAGTGGTTCATCTCCGCCAGATGCGCGACCTCATGCGCGGCGACATAGTCCAGCACCTCGGGCGGTGCCATGATCAGCCGCCAGCAATAGCTGAGCGCGGCTTTCGACGAACACGATCCCCAGCGGGACCGCGTGTCGCGCAGCGTGATGCGGCTGTACCCGCGCCCGAGCCGTGCGGCATACCGATCCGACGCCTGCACCAGCCGGTCGCGCGCCCGCACCTTCAGCCATCCTTCGAGCCGGGCCGCGACGCGCGCATCGGGACCGGGCACGTGGATCGCGTCCTCGCCAAGCCGCACGGCGCGGCCCTCGCCCGCGGCGATCCGCAGCAGGCGCCCCTCCAGCGGCAGGTCAAGCCCCGGCGCCACCTCGACGCATTCGGGCTGTCGCGCCAGCTGGGCGCGCAGCCAGCCCGTCTTTGATCGCGCGAAGTCCAGCGCGGCGGCCTCGCTCATCCCGAGCGGCACGCTCAGTGTCACCCGCCCGTCCAGCCCAGAGACCCGCAGCGATATCCGCCGCGCCCGAGGGCTGTGGCGCAGCGTCAGGGCGACCGGGGGGGCGCCGGGAAGGAAATGCTGGGACATGCGCGCTCCGGATTGGCCGATCACGTGCCGCCGCAAAGCCTTTGACAGCACCCCGCCTTTATGGCAGGGGACGCGGATCATGCGCAAGGCCACAGACAGTACAAGGATTATCCATGCCCAAGGAAGAATGGGGTGTCAAACGCGTCTGCCCGACGACCGGCAAGCGTTTCTACGACCTGAACAAGTCCCCGATCGTCAGCCCCTATACCGGCGAGGTCGTCGAACTGGCCACCGGCAAGAGCCGGTCCATTCGCCCCGACACCGAGGATGCGGAAACCAAGAAGCTCAAGCCCGGCAAGGCGGAAGCCAGTAGCGACGACTCGGGCGATGACGACAGCGAGGATGTCGTTCTCGAGGACGATCTGCTCGAGGATGACGACACAGATAACGTGTCCCTCGACGACCTTGCGGACGTGGAATCCGACGAGAACGAAATCTGACACACGGAGTGCGGGATTTTCCGCTTGATCCCGCCCGCCGCTTTGCCTAGACGTCGCTCCACCGCCCGATACGGGCCGACAATCCGGGGCCTTAGCTCAGCTGGGAGAGCGCTTGCATGGCATGCAAGAGGTCAGGGGTTCGATCCCCCTAGGCTCCACCACTCACCACTAAAACCGTTTTAGGTCAGTAAGCTGGTGATTTTCCGTGGTAAATTTCGGGTACTGTTACGCTGAGGTGTTACAGTGAGCATCCTTGAGAACATGCCCGGACATACCCGTCTGTACCGCCGTGGCGCTGTTTACTACCACCGCGCCGCCATCCCCAAGGACATCGCAGACACCTATCCGAAAGCCGAAGAGACCTTCTCGCTCAAGACGAAGGATCACGCTGAAGCGTTGAGACGCGTTCGAGTCGAAGCCGTGAGGGTTGACCAAAAGTTCGCAGCGCATCGGCGCAGGTTGGAGGCGCAGAACGCGCCATGCGTTGAACACGTAACGCCTGAACAACTCAAGACCATCAAACAGGTCTATTTGCATCACCTCTTGGAGGAGGACGAGGAAATCAGGCTGGATGGGTTTGAGGAGCCTGAGGCCATCATAGCGGGCGAAGAGACACAAGAATACGACCCCCGCCCATCGTTTGAGGAACGGCAAGAACTGATCGAAGACATGGACGCCGTAACGCGCGGAAACTTGGCTCGCGGCAAGCAAGACGAATTTTTCAAGGGCGAGGCTGAAGAGGTCTTGAGCTGGGAAGGTATCGAGGTGCGATTGTCTGCACGGTCAGACCCGCACGCCATAGCCTGGCAAAAGCGTGAGCGCTTCCGCGAGCCCTGCGAGCCGCCCCAGATTGGCGAACTCATCCAGCAGAAGCAGAACCTCTTGCTCGCCTTTCTCTCTGGCGACGGCATTGATGGCCTGCTGCGTGATAAGCCCCAGCCATGGCTTGTACGTCGCGATGTGTTCGGCGGGGATCATGACGTAGATGGTCGTGCCTTTAGCCTTGAGGTCTTCGAAGCGGAAATCCGACTTGGAAACGGATTCAGCGAGCGGCCCGCCAGGGCGGAAAATCTGAAGGGCATTCGAGACGCCAGTAGTGTCCTACCGGGTGGTGTAGGAGGCCGCGCGCGGAGCCCCCGGCGTAGAGCAGCGCCCGGCCGGGCTGGCGGCCACGCACAATATGCGGGATCGGACATTCAGGGTGTCAACGTCTGGAAGAAACCGAGCCGGTCCTCGACCAGAACCGTGTCAGACCCTCGCCTGCGACCGCCATCGCGGGCTCGTACAACGCGGCCGGACAGGGGATGCCACGGATGCTTGATCCGGATTTCTCGGGGTCTGCATGTGGAATGAGTGCCGATTTGGCCGCCGCCACGATGCCCTGACCCAGGCCGGGTTTCCGTCGCCCAATGATCTTCGCAACCGCGATGGCGGTATTGTCGTACAAGATTGAAAGGAGCGCACCGCCGAAGGACGCAAAAAAAACCCTGAGGCGAGTTGCTGTCTTAAAAAGGTGAGATCTTGCGCGCGGAGACTTCAATCGCTAAGGATTGCGCAGGTGGATTCGCCAGTTCAGGGTACCATGTCGTGAGATGCTTAAGGACTTGCCCTGACCTCGTGAAAAATCCACTCGGGCTTTTTTGGTATGCCGAAGCCGCACACTTGTTCCGGTGGTCGGTGGATGCGGAGAAAGTGTAATGTTAGTGCCCCTATAGCTCAGTCGGTAGAGCAACTGATTTGTAGCGCCGCTTCAGGCTCCGAGTACTGAGGCATGTTGCAGCCCTCGGCGGAAACGTTGAGGTGAACTGGTGTCAAATTCGGGGAAACCGAAGCAGTTTCAGGCTGTTGGCAATCCCGAGCGAAGCTTTCCAGGTGCTTTCTGGATCGAACGTGTAGAGACTTGACGGCACCCACCTAAAGCCTCGCAAGGCCATGGTGAAGAGAAAGTCCAGACCACAAAGCGCCGCGCGCGTGGCGACGAAAGTCGTAGTGGTATGAATCAGTAGGTCCGCGGTTCGAGTCCGTGTGGGGGCACCAAAACGGCCAACATAAGGCCCTGTTTTCCAAGTAGATCAGTCGCTTCACGCCCATCCCGAGACACAAATCGGGACACAGATGGGACACAGGCGATGGTGATGATGATGAAACTCAAGCACGTTGACGAACTCTCTGGAGGCCGCAAGCGGTTCCGTCGGCGGTACCCGAAGGCTGTCGCTCAGGTTACCCGCATCTCTGCATCCGTTGGCATGAGGGGCGCAGGGTCAAGACCAAGGTGTCCATCCGTGACGTGCCCTTGGTGGGTGACGCGCTGGATGCCGCCAAGGAGGCCCTAACGCGGGCCGAGGGTGAGCGCATGCTGTTCCCCAAGTATGACCACACGGGAGGCCCCGAGGCCGTCTCTCAGGCCCTCATCAAGCACCTGCGGGTGATCACGAAGGACAAGCGGCATGTGCTGCACTCCCTGCGTCACAACATGAAGGACTGGTTCCTGCTGGCCAAGGTGCCCGAGAGGGACGAACACCGCATCCTCGGGCACTCTCAAGGGGGCGTCGGGGATAGCGTCTACGGGGGCCGTGAGGCGCGTTTGCAGGCGACCTATGGGTCGATGGAAAGGGCGCTGAAAGGGGCACCTTGAGGGGTTGGACCTCGGAGGCGGCAGGGCCATCCCTCAGTGCCCGCAGGGCTTCCACCTTGCGGAGGTCGTCGAGGGTGGCGGCGCGGCGTTCCGGCTCGGGGGCAGGCTTGGTGTCCTTGATCTCCAAGACTTCGCGGATGGAGTTCGCTTCATCAAAGTGTGCATCGCGTTGCACACTCACCTCGAAGTGTCCCACGTGGGAGACACTCACCTCGACGTGTGACCCGCGTGGCACACTCACCTCGAATACGGCGCGGCGCTCGGGCTGGGGTTCCGGCTTGGGCTTCCCGAGGGCCAGCACGCCAGCGATGCTGGTGCAGCGTTTGAAATTCTCAGAGTTCTGAGATTTTGCGCGGGCCACCTTGCGGAGGTCGTCGAGGGTGGCGGCGCGGCGTTCCGGCTTGGGTTCTGGCTTGGGCTTTCCAAGTTCGAGGACTTCGCGGATGTCCGTGAAGGTGCTTTCACCGTTGCGGAAGGTGACTTCCATGTGAGGGGAAGTCTCGGCTCGGGCACCTCGGGGGGTGCCTTCGGGGGTCATGTTGCTGTGGCTGCCGCTCACGTTGTTCGTCGCGGCGGGTCCGTTGGGGGTGTGCCAATCGGTCATGATGTTTTGGTTCCTATCGTTCTGCTGTGGGTGTGGGTTGGTGGGTGACGATGTCTAGGCGGTGAACTCGGGGAAGCAGGTCACGTCGTTGAGGCCAGCGGCCATGAGAGCGGCCACCACTTCCGACCGGGAGATTTCCTTCCCGGTGTTCTTGAGGTGCGCTTTCTGGAGAACCTCGATCACGGCGATATGGCGCGCCCTGAGTTGGCAGTTAATCCACGGGTTCCGGTTGGAGCCGGGGCGGCTGCTGCTGGCCGCAAGGTGGCGCTCCTCGGCGCATAGAAGCTCCAGAGGGGGCAGTACGCGACGGGCCATGGAGTGTAGCTTGTCGATCCACTTGAAGCGGTCTTCGTGGGCCATGTGGCGGGCCTTGTCGTCTTTCTTGGGGCGCTCGTACACGCGGCGGTCGGGGGTGGTCATGAGGGGTTCCTTTCAGGACGTGCTGAGGGGCATGGAGAGGCTCTGCGCGGTCGCCCGATCAGCGGCCCAAGACCCGATAGGCGAGACCCCGGCGCGGTCCAGAGATGCCAAGGCCCTCCTCATGACGCCAAGCGTCGATGAACTTATGGAGTATTCCAAAAGGAAGTACCTAGCGGGCATCTTAAGGGCGGGCTTTCGGGCACCCTTGATGACGTCTTGCCACGCCCCGTCGAGGCGCGTTTGGCTGGGCCGGGGTCTGCTCTGTCGCCGTCTAGGCGGTTGGGGTGTTGCTTGGGTCGGGAATGAGGTCACTGGAGGTTCCTTTCGGCAGATGAGGGGCAGATGTCGCCACGACGACGGAGATGCTTGGGTTGGCGCTTCGGGTCTGCCAAAAAGGCCGTCTTTAGGGGCATGGGATCGAACACTAGGGTTGCCCCCCGGTAGACCTTGAGAAGGCCATTATAATGGGGGTTTTCAGCCCGTAGAACGTCTGCCATCTCGGCGCATATCATCCCCTACCCGACGATCTCGTGGCCTTGGGACGATCTTGCGCGGGGCTTTGTGTGATACTCTGAGGGACTACTGCGGTAGACCTTCACGGAATCCAGCGAGATGTGCATGGCCTCCACGTCTGGGTGTGCTGTCGGTGTCATGGGGTCTTGTCTTTCGTTCTGCTGTGAAAGGCTGTTCGGGGTTCCTGAGGATGCCCAAAGCCGCGAACAACTTTCCGAAGTGATCCAGAAATGGTCCGCCGCCATGTCGATTGAAAGCTTCTTTCGCGAGGCGGAGGAGCGTCTTGCCGGCGTCGAGACCGATAGGCGCCAGGCCTTGTCCTCTCGGCTTGATCTGGCGCGGTCCATGATGGGAACGCTCGATCCGCTGGAATTCCTGGAGCTGTGGGTCGCGCCGGATGAGCGCTATACGCGGCAATATCCCGAAGACTAATTGTATTTTGTTACATAATTTTAAGGAACGATGCTCATGTATCTTCTCCGGGGTGTCGAACCCGTTTTATCCGAAGTTTGGCTGTAGAACCCGGCCGCGCGGGGTTTCTCTTGCGCTGCCTCGGATCCCGCGTGGTGACTTCCGTATTCCAGCTCCAATCAGTGAACTTGTCGCCGGTTTGCCGCAGGTGGGTGTAGCGCTTGAGCGACGTCCATGACCGGTTGCCGGAAACAGCAGCCGCGTGTGGAACGTTGTAGCCGATCTCAAACAACCGTGACACGCCTTCGTGCCTCAGGTCGTGAAAGCGCAGATCCTCGATCCCCAGAAACTGCGTTGCCCGTGTAAAGGCCGCGCTGATCGCATCGGTGGAATAGGGGAAGATCTGGCTCGCGTGTTTCGGCATCGCTTCGATGATTGCCAGGGCCGGATCGGGCAGGTCGCACCAGACGTCGTTGCCCATCTTCTCGCCGGGGTTCTTCATGTCGCGCACGAGGACGCGTTTGCCCTCCGTGTCGAGGTCCGCCCATTTGATCCGGGTGATCTCTTCCTGCCGCCGGGTCGAGAAGATCGCAAAGGCGATGACGCGATGCATGGGGACGGAGGAGGGGCGACGGATCGAGCGGTCGAGGAAATGCGCCATCAACTGCTCGAGTTCATCCAGCGTGGGGCGCCGGTCGCGGTGGCGGCTCTTCTGGGTCAGGCTCAGCCTCTTAGCGACGATCATCGCATTGCGCATCGCGCGCTCGTCCAGCGGATAGTTCCAGGCCGGGCCGGCCACTGTGAAGACCGCGCTAAGATGGGAAAGGTAGTTCGCCACGGTCTGCGGCGAGACACCGGTATTCAGCTTCTCCTTGGCGAAGGCCACGATGTCGGCGCTGTCGATCTGGGCACAGAGCTTGTTCGCGATGTCGAACTCCTTGATGCTTTTCAGCACCTGCGCCTTGGTCCGACCGATTGCCTTCGCGCTGTCTTCCACATATTTGTCGATGGCGTCGCCGAGGGTCACTTCGCGGCGGCGGGTCTCCCCGATGGGCAGGTTTTCGAGGGCGCCGGGCTTGGCGAGGTCCTTCTCGCGCTTCTCGATCCAGGCTGCGGCGGTCGAGCGCAGCTCGAAGGTCCGGTTCTCGCGCCAGACGGTTTTTCCAGCCCGCCGAACGGCGATCTGGGCGAGCCAGGAGGCAGTGCCGTCTTTGCGCTTTCGCTTGATGATGGTACCCATGGGGTTACAACATTTGGCCCAAGTTACAACATTTGTTGTAAATCCTACCCGAAATGGGCGCGATTTACAACAAATAAGACAAGAACGGGCTTGAGGACTGGGCGATAAATGGCTGATAAAAATAAAAAATCCAACAATTTCAATATGCCCGTTTTGGCGGTCGCGCCGATGATGGATTGGACCGACCGTCATTGTCGGTACCTCCATCGTCAGTTAAGTCGCCATGCTCTACTTTATACCGAGATGGTGACCGCCCCCGCT